>NZ_JAUHUK010000013.1:0-193552 GCF_030417915.1 Pseudomonas sp. C32
ACCCTCCAGCCGGAGGGTTGTAAATCCGCGCCTGATGGCGACGGGATGGGATGTCTGGTGGTTCAGTGGGTGGTCAGGCCAGCGGCGTTCATGAACATGCGCATCAGGCTGGCGACGATGAACAATGCACCGACGCTGCCCGCCCAGATCATGGCCAACCAGCCAAGCCGCTGCCACAGCGGCTTTTTTTCGGCTTCTTCAATGTCGTGCAAGGTGTGTTTGCCGCTCATTGTTTAGACCTCCTTTAGTGGTAACCATCCTCGTGGGTCACCTTGCCGCGGAACACGTAGTAGCTCCAGAAGGTGTAACCCAGGATGAACGGGATGATGAACAGCGTGCCTACCAGCATGAAGCCTTGGCTCTGCGGCGGCGCGGCGGCGTCCCAGATCGAGATCGACGGCGGCACGATATTCGGCCAGAGGCTGATACCCAGCCCACTGTAGCCGAGGAAGATCAGCACCAGCGTCAGCAGGAACGGCGTGTAATGCGCGTTGCGTGCGACGGCGCGGATCAGGCCGTACATCGTGACCAACACCAGAATCGGTACCGGCAGGAACCAGAACAGGTTTGGCAAGGTGAACCAACGCGCCGCAATCTCGGCGTGGGCCAGCGGGGTCCAGATGCTGACGATGCCGATCACCGCCAACAACACGAACGCCAAGGGTCGCGCCAGGTCGTGCATCTGTTCCTGCAACTTGCCTTCGGTCTTCATGATCAGCCATGTACAACCGAGCAGCGCATAAGCAACCACCAGCGCCGCACCGCAGAACATCGTGAACGGGGTCAGCCAGTCCAGTGAGCCGCCGGCAAACTGCCGATTGACCACTGGCAGCCCATCGATGAAAGCCCCGAGCGCAACGCCCTGGAAGAATGTTGCAGTGACCGAGCCACCGATGAACGCCTTGTCCCACAGGTGGCGCTTGTCGTCCCTGGCCTTGAAGCGGAACTCGAAGGCCACACCACGGAAAATCAGCCCGATCAGCATGAAAATCAGCGGCAGATACAACGCCGAAAGCACCACCGAATAAGCCAGCGGGAAGGCGCCGAACAGCGCTGCACCACCCAGTACCAGCCAGGTTTCGTTGCCGTCCCACACAGGGGCGACGGTGTTCATCATCACGTCACGGTCGGTTTTGCCCGGAATGAACGGGAAGAGAATCCCGATGCCCAGATCGAAACCGTCCATGACCACGTACATCATGATGCCGAAGATGATGATCACGGCCCAGATCAGCGGAAGATCAATACCCATGATTCAAATCTCCTTGGTCACGGTGTGGCCGGCATCAGCGTGATCGTCGTCGGCGGCGGACAGCGGACGGGCGGGCGTGCGTTTCTGGCCGGGGCCACCGTCGTTGGTTTCCTTGCCTTCGTCGATCTTCGGCCCTTTGCGCACCAGGCGCATCATGTAGCCAAGACCGGCGCCGAACAGCGCGAAATACACCACGACGAACAGGATCAGGGTGATGCTCATCTGCATGAAGCTATGGTTGGAGGACGCGTCCGCCGTGCGCATCAAGCCATACACCACCCATGGCTGACGGCCGATTTCCGTGGTGAACCAGCCAGCGAGAATCGCGATCAGGCCGGACGGTCCCATCCATAACGCCAGGTACAGGAACGGTCGCGAGGTGTAGAGCTTGTCGCGCTTGCGCAGCCACAAGCTCCACAACCCGGTGAAGATCATCAGGAAACCCAGGCCGACCATGATCCGGAACGACCAGAACACGATGGTCGAATTCGGCCGGTCTTCAGGCGGGAACTCCTTGAGCGCCGGCACCTGTTTGTCCAGCGAGTGCGTGAGGATCAGGCTGCCGAGGTACGGAATTTCGACGGCGAATTTGGTTCGCTCTTCTTTCATGTCCGGCCAGCCGAACAGGATCAACGGCGTCGCCTCGTCACCTTTGTTTTCCCAGTGTCCCTCGATCGCGGCGATTTTCGCTGGCTGATGCTTGAGCGTGTTAAGGCCGTGGAAGTCACCGATGACGGCCTGGATCGGCGCGACAATCAGGGCCATCCACATCGCCATCGAGAGCATTTTACGGATCGCCGGGTTGTCCTTGCCGCGCAGCAAATGCCAGGCCGCCGAGGAGCCGACGAAGAACGCTGTCGCAACGAACGCCGCCGTTGCCATGTGCATCAGGCGGTACGGGAACGACGGGTTGAAGATCACCGCCAGCCAGTCGGTCGGAATCACCTGGCCGTTGATAATTTCAAAACCTTGCGGGGTCTGCATCCAGCTATTGGACGCGAGAATCCAGAAGGTCGAGATGAGTGTGCCGATGGCCACCATGACCGTGGCAAAGAAGTGCAGGCCGCGTCCGACTTTGTTCCAGCCGAACAGCATGACCCCGAGGAACCCGGCCTCGAGGAAAAATGCGGTCAACACTTCATAGGTCAATAGCGGACCGGTCACGGACCCGGCGAAGTCCGAGAAGCGGCTCCAGTTGGTGCCGAACTGATAGGCCATGACCAGGCCCGAGACCACCCCCATGCCGAAGTTGACGGCAAAGATCTTCGACCAGAAGTGGTAGAGGTCACGGTAGATGTCGTTATGGGTTTTCAGCCACAGGCCTTCGAGTACCGCCAGGTAACTCGCCAGACCGATGGTGATGGCCGGAAACAGGATATGGAACGAGATGGTGAACGCGAACTGAATTCGGGCGAGATCAAGTGCCTCTAAACCGAACATAAGTCTTCCTCTGTCAGGTAGTACGGCTGCGGGCTGAAAGCCTGCACCCACGGCCCCCACGGGTATGGACTGTGGCGAATCTCTGTTTGTTCTTTTTTTATACGCATCACAACGCAGGGTCTGGCCAACCGGCCACCGGATCAATTCCGTTTGAGGGTTTTGATCTGGATCAATCAACGTTGAAAGAGTAGTCCCAATTCCGGGGATGACTCGCGTGGTCTTTTGCCGCGTGACAAGTTGCCTCAGGGTTGGCGAAATGGCCTGAAACATTCTTGGTGTGGCGAGGGAGCCTGCTCCCTCGCCACATGATTTTCCATTGAGTGGACAATCGATGTCTGGCTAACTAAATTTTCCGTCACTGCAACTTCCTGTTACAGGTTGATGATAACCTCGCCATTCCCCTCCCCCAGATTTGCCGCAGATGCCCAGCCAAGAGCCCTTGCTGTTACGTCACCATCGTCCGTTCCTAGCGTTCTGGCTGGCCCGGGTTTTCACCGCCAGCGGTTTTCAGATGCTCACGGTGGCCATCGGCTGGAACCTGTACCAACTGACGGGCAACGTACTCGACCTCGGGCTGGTCGGCCTGGTGGAGTTCGCCCCACGCGTGTTGTTCATGCTGCACACCGGGCACGTCGCGGATCGCTATGACCGGCGCAAGGTCGCGGCGATCTGCCAGTCGTTGCAAGCGCTGATCGCCCTGTCGCTGGCCATTGGCAGTGCGACCGATCATGTCACTCGGGAATTGATCTTCATCCTCGCCTTTCTGCTCGGTGCGGCCCGCTCCTTCGAAATGCCGACCACTCAGGCCCTGCTGCCGAGCATCGTGCCCAGCGCGTTGTTTCCCCGGGCTGTTGCTGCCGCGCAGTCAGCCCAGCAATCGGCAACCATCGTCGCGCCAGCCCTCGGCGGTTTGCTCTATGCCTTCGGCAGTGTCTGGGTGTATGGCCCCACCGTGCTCCTTTACGTGATCGCCTGTTCCTTGATGCTCAACCTGCCCGCACGGCAAACGCCGCTGAACAAAGGCAAGGCCACGCTGGATTCGCTGCTGGCAGGTATTCGCTTCATTCGCAGCCGACCGGACATTCTCGGGGCTATCTCGCTGGATTTGTTTGCCGTGCTGCTGGGGGGTGCAACGGCGCTGCTGCCGGTATTCGCCAAGGACATTTTGCTGACCGGACCGTGGGGGCTCGGCCTGTTGCGCTCGGCACCGGCAGTGGGTGCCTTGCTGATGTCACTGTTCCTGGCGCGATTTGCCGTGGAACGCAACGTCGGCCGCGTGATGTTTACGGCCGTGGGTGTGTTCGGCGTGGCGACCATCGCCTTCGGCCTGTCGACCTCGTTCTGGTTCTCGCTCGCCGTGCTGGTGGTGCTGGGCGCCGCCGACATGATCAGCATGGTGATCCGCGCGTCGTTCGTACAACTCGAAACCCCGGACGAAATGCGCGGCCGGGTCAGCGCCGTGAACGGCTTGTTCATCGGTGCTTCCAACCAGCTGGGCGAATTTGAATCGGGGTTGACCGCCCACTGGTTCGGCACCGTACCGGCCGTGGTCATGGGTGGCATCGGTACGCTGGTGGTGACCGGCACCTGGATCAAGCTGTTCCCGAGCCTGGCCAATCGCGACCGGATGCATGTGCCCAAGGAAGAAGTGAAGGCCTGACCCTCACTTGACCAACAACTCCCCCGCCACTGCCGAACGCGTGGCTTTGCCGCAGAGTTGCTCGACCAGGGCCAGGGCAAACACCAATGCCGCGCCCGAGCCTTGGGCGGTGATGCAATTGCCGTCGACCACCACCGGCTGATCGACGAAGTTGCAACCCGACAGCTGATGGCTGGCCGAAGGCAGGCAGGTCATGCGCCGTTGCCGCAATACACCGAAGGCTTGCAGCGCCACCGCAGGCGCTTCGGCGATACCGGCGAACAGGCGACCGGTTGCGGCCTGGTCCTTGATCAATTGTTGCAAGGGTTGATGGCCCGCCAAGTGCTGTACCCCGATCGCACCACCCGGCAAGGCGATCAGGTCGAAGGGTTGAGCGAGCAAATCCACCAACATCGCATCGCAGGTCAGGCGGGTACCGCGGGCGCAGGTCAACATCCGTCGGCCCTCGATGCTCGCCACCACGACTTCGACCTGAGCGCGGCGCAGCACATCGATCAGCATAACTGTTTGCAAATCATCGGTGCCCTCGGCGAGGGCAATCAAGGCACGAAAGGTCATGGGCTACGATCCAAAGAATGATTCTTAAAGCGTAGTCAGCTTTCCCGCCCCTGTTCGGGACTGGTCGTTACTTGATGTGAAGCTGCGTCGACAGCGTATTGCCCGGCGCGTTGAGCGAGGTGTTGCTGAAGCTGAAAGTGCCTTCCTGTTTGCCCGCGAGATCGAAGGCATATAAATAGCCGACGGTTTTTTCCCCGGGGGTGCAGGTGGTCAGGTTGCCATTCCTGAAAGCACAGACCGGCGTGCGGGTGCCATTCACTTCGAAGCCGTCCAGCGCGACACGGGGCTCACGGCCGTAACCGACTTCCAGCACGTAAACAAGAATGTTCGAGCCGCTGTGGTCACAACGCGTCTGTTTTTGGCCCTCGTCGATGCTTTCGACCCCGCAGGAAGGCGAAGCGACCTTGAGCACCTTCACTTCACTCAAGGGCGGGGCCGATGCGGCCTCGGTCGCTTGGGTCCCGAAAAACAACGCCATCAATACGCCAAATACGCCAGCCAGACGCTTTTTCATGCAGGACCTGTCCACCTCAAAAAACAGCGCGCAGTATGGCGCACTTGGCTTTCTCGCAAAACATCGACGACGATCACAGCCATAAGCAGCCATAACCCCACGCTGCTGGTATGATGCGCGGCTTTTTCCGGTCCACAGTATTTTTCAGGCGCGTTCTGCGGTCTGTGCTTTGCTGTTGAGGTCGATACATTCACGGCGCCGGGCGCGCCACGGGGAGCAGACATGCTGGAAAGGCTGTTTCAACTCAAGGCACACAACACCAACGTGCGGACCGAGATTCTGGCGGGCGTCACGACCTTCTTGGCCATGGCCTACATTCTGTTCGTCAACCCGAGCATCCTCGGTGAGACCGGCATGGACAAGGGCGCGGTGTTCGTCGCCACCTGTCTGGCAGCTGCCATCGGCTCCGCAGTCATGGGCCTGATCGCCAACTACCCGATCGCGCTCGCACCGGGCATGGGCCTCAACGCCTTCTTCACTTATACCGTGGTCCTGCACATGGGCCATACCTGGCAAGTGGCGCTGGGTGCGGTGTTCATCTCGGCGGTGTGCTTCTTCCTGCTGTCGATCTTCCGCATCCGCGAATGGATCATCAACAGCATCCCGCTGCCGCTGCGCTCGGCGATTGCCGCCGGTATCGGCCTGTTCCTGGCGCTGATCGCCCTGCACAACGCCGGCATCGTGGTCAGCAACCCGGCGACCATGGTTGGCCTCGGTGACCTGAAACAACCGGCACCGATCCTCGCCACCCTCGGTTTCGCCCTGATCGTCGCCCTTGAAGCCCTCGCCGTGCGCGGTGCGGTGCTGATCGGCATTCTG
Organism: Pseudomonas sp. C32; assembly: GCF_030417915.1. Classification (NCBI taxonomy): domain Bacteria; kingdom Pseudomonadati; phylum Pseudomonadota; class Gammaproteobacteria; order Pseudomonadales; family Pseudomonadaceae; genus Pseudomonas; species Pseudomonas sp. C32. The sequence continues at coordinate 6,244 of NZ_JAUHUK010000013.1, forward strand.
GTGGTGACCATTATTGCCATCGTCATGGGCTTCACCCCGTTCGGCGGCGTGATGTCGATGCCGCCATCGCTGGCGCCGACGTTCCTGCAACTGGATATCAAAGGCGCACTGGACATCGGTCTGGTCAGCGTGATTTTCGCCTTCCTGTTCGTCGACCTGTTCGACAACTCCGGCACCCTGATCGGCGTCGCCAAGCGCGCCGGCTTGATGGGCAAGGACGGCCATATGCCGAAAATGGGCCGTGCGCTGATCGCTGACAGTACAGCCGCGATGGCCGGTTCCCTGCTGGGCACCTCGACCACCACCAGTTACATCGAATCTGCTGCGGGCGTGAGTGCCGGGGGCCGCACCGGCCTGACCGCCATCGTCGTGGCGATCCTGTTCCTGCTGGCGTTGTTCTTCTCGCCACTGGCCGCCAGCGTTCCCGCCTTCGCCACTGCGCCAGCGCTGCTGTTCGTCGCCGTGCTGATGACTTCCGGCCTGGCCGAAATAGACTGGGACGACATCACCGTCGCCGCGCCGGTGGTCATCACCGCGCTGGCCATGCCGTTCACTTATTCCATCGCCAACGGCATCGCCTTTGGCTTCATTGCCTGGACCGCCATCAAGTTGATGTCCGGTCGCGGCCGTGAGCTGAACCCGGCGCTGGTGATCCTGTCGATTCTGTTCGTGATCAAGCTCGGTTGGTTCAACGCATGACTTTTGATTCCCAGGCCTACGCCGCACAGCTCGAAGACAAGGTCACGCGCTTGCGTGACCTGCTGGCCCCGTTCGATGCGCCCGAGCCGACCGTGTTCGACTCACCGCTGCAGAACTTCCGCCTGCGCGCCGAATTTCGCCTGTGGCGTGAAGCCGGCGATCGTCATTACGCGATGTTTTCCCAGGAAGACAAACGCACGCCGATCCTGATCGAAGCGTTCCCGATTGCCAGCCTGCGCATCAATGAACTGATGCCCAAGCTCAAGGCCGCGTGGCAAGCCAGTGCGCCCCTGAGCAACAAGCTGTTCCAGGTGGAGTTCCTGACCACCCTGGCCGGCGATGCGATGATCACTTTGTGCTATCACCGTCCGCTGGACGAGCACTGGCACGCGGCGGCCACAAAACTGGCAGCCGACCTGAACGTCAGCATCATCGGCCGTTCCAAGGGCAAGCGCGAAGTCATCGGTCTCGATTACGTCGTCGAGAAGCTGGAAGTCGGCGGCCGCACCTTCAGCTACCGCCAGCCAGAAGGCGCGTTCACCCAGCCCAACGGCACGGTGAACCAGAAAATGCTCAACTGGGCATACGATGCGCTTGGCGATCGCTCCGATGATTTGCTAGAGCTGTATTGCGGCAACGGCAACTTCACCCTGCCCCTCGCCACCCGCGTGCGCAAAGTGCTGGCCACTGAAATCAGCAAGACCTCGGTCAACGCAGCCTTGAGCAACCTCAGCGAAAACGCTGTGGATAACGTCACTCTGGTGCGTTTATCCGCCGAAGAGCTGACCGAAGCCCTGAACGAAGTGCGCCCGTTCCGTCGCCTGCACGGCATCGACCTCAAGAGCTACGAGTTCGGCAGCGTCTTCGTCGACCCGCCGCGCGCCGGCATGGACCCGGACACGTGCGAGCTGACCCGACGCTTCGACAACATCCTGTACATCTCCTGCAACCCGGAGACCCTGGCAGCCAACATCGCCCAACTGCACGACACGCATCGCATCACCCAATGCGCGATGTTCGACCAGTTCCCGTGGACTCACCACATGGAATCCGGAGTGTTGTTGACCCGGCGTTGATTGCATCTGCAACCTACAAAAAAACCGTCCTCGTGACGGTTTTTTTGTATTAAGTGCTCAAGCCTTATGGCGGGCGCTCGCGGCCGTTTACTCTGCTGTACCCGCAAAGTCGCCATGTGCCGCTGCGCTTGAGGGCGTTCATCGATTTCCTCGTCGAGCGTTTGCCGCGTTAAACGCTGAAAGTGTCCGATCACCGCCCAGAAACAGCCCGCGAGCATTCACGTCAATTGACCGAATTAACCAGTTAGTACAATTTATCTCCACAGGCTGAAATCTTCGGCCGATTCCAAAAATAATAAGTGGAGAGATTGCGATGTCCCCTATCGTTCTGGTGCTCAACGGCCCGAACCTGAACCTGCTCGGCACCCGCGAACCGGCAACCTACGGCCATGAAACCCTGGCCGATATTTCGGCCCTGTGCGGACGCGCGGGCGAGGAGTTCGGCCTGACGGTGGAGTTTCGCCAGACCAATCATGAAGGCGAATTGCTCGACTGGATTCACGCCGCCCGTGGTCGCTGCGCCGGGATCGTGATCAACCCGGCGGCGTGGACGCACACTTCCGTCGCCATCCGCGACGCGTTGGTTGCCAGCGAACTGCCGGTGATCGAAGTCCACTTGTCCAACGTCCACGCCCGTGAACCCTTCCGCCACCACTCGTTTGTATCCGCCATCGCGACGGCCGTGATGGCCGGTTTCGGCAGCCATGGCTATCGCCTGGCGCTGGAGTATTTCAGTCAGCGTTTGAAGGGGTGACCACCGTGACTCAGAACTCCGTGATCCTGGCCGGGCTGATCGGCGCCGGCATTCAGGCCTCCCGCACGCCTGCGCTGCATGAGCATGAAGGCGATGCCCAAGGTCTGCGTTATCTCTATCGCTTGATTGACCTTGATCAGTTGAAGCTCGACAGCAATGCCCTGCCCGACCTGTTGATGGCGGCCGAGCGCATGAACTACACCGGGCTGAACATTACCTTTCCGTGCAAGCAGGCGATCATCCCGCTCCTCGACGAACTGTCGCCGGAGGCGCGCGGCATCGGTGCGGTCAACACGGTGGTGCTCAAGGACGGCAAACGCATCGGCCACAACACCGATTGTCTTGGATTTGCCGAGGGATTTCGCCGGGGCCTGAAAGGCGTTGCCGTTGAGCGTGTCGTCCAGATGGGCGCCGGCGGAGCAGGTGCGGCGGTGGCCCACGCATTGTTGAGCGAAGGCGTACAACAGCTGAGTATTTTCGACGTGGATATCAGCCGCGCCCAAAGCCTCGCCGACAATCTGAACCAGCATTTCGGCAATGGTCGTGCGGTGGCCGGGCATGATTTGGCGCTGACGCTGGCCCAGGCTGATGGTCTGGTGAACACCACGCCGATGGGCATGAAAAAACTGCCGGGCATGCCGGTGCCGGTGGAGCTGCTGCGCGCCGAACTGTGGGTCGCGGAGATCGTCTACTTCCCGCTGGAAACCGAACTGCTGCGCAACGCCCGCGCCCTCGGTTGCCGGACGCTGGATGGCGGCAACATGGCGGTGTTTCAGGCGGTGAAGGCGTTCGAGTTGTTCAGCGGCGTGGTGCCGGATGCCCAGCGCATGCTTGAGCATTTCCAGAGCATGAATGACTGAAGCGCCAACCCTGGATGTTTCGTAGGAGCCGGCTTGCTGGCGAAGCAGGCGATGCGGTGAATCAGGTCAGCCGCCTTCGCTGGCAAGCCAGCTCCTACAGGGTGTTGCGTGAATGCGATTGGTTGAGAACCAAGACAATCAAGCCTGCAAGTAACGCAACACCGACTCACAAATCATCTCGCGATGACGTTGTTTGACCGCCTCGGCCGGCAGGTCGATCTGAAAAATCTCACCCACGGTATGGCGGTTCGAAACCCGATAGAAGCAGAACGAGCTGATCAGCAGATGCACATCCAGCGGCACCAGGCCTGCGCGGAAAACACCTTCCTCGACACCCCGACGCAGAATCACTCCGAGGGAATCAAGCACGGTGTTGTTCATCGCCCTGATCGCATCGGAACGCTTCACAAACTCGGCGTTGTGAATGTTTTCGATGCTGACAATCCGCACGAAATCAACGTTACGGTCGTGGTGATCAAAGGTGAATTCAACCAGACGTCGAATCGCTTCTACCGGCGCCAACTCTGTCAGGTGCAAGCGGCTTTCGGTGTTGCGAATATCGCCGTAGAGCTTCTCCAGCACCTCGACGTAGAGCTGTTCCTTACTGCCGAAGTAGTAATAGATCATGCGCTTTGAGGTGTGGATGCGCTCGGCGATTGCGTCGACGCGGGCACCGGACAGCCCCTGCTGGACGAACTCGACGATCGCCTCCTGCAGGATGTTTTCGCGGGTCTTTTCCGGGTTGTTCTTACGACTCTTGCGCGGCTCGGCAACGGTCTGGTCGGGCACTGGGGAGGGTTCTGAAATAGTTGTCATCGCGGGCTCACGGCCATCACTGCACAGGCTGGCGATTATGGGCCGCGCGGCACAGTGAAGGAAGCCGCGCGGTAGCGCTTTTGTCGCCGTGATTACGATTTCCCTACAACTTTGTCTGACGTACGGCGCCGCTTCTGGATTTTGCCATCGCCGCCAACCGCACCGCTACGTTAGCCGCACCGTAACCGGCGTAACCGTTCTTGCGCTGGATGATCTCGAAGAAAAACCGCCCTTCGAACGGCTCGGTGTACACATGAAACAGCTCGCCGCCGTGGGCATCGCGGTCGTACAGCACGTTGTAATACGCCAGTTCGCTGAGGAACTCATCGTCGAAATCGAAGCGTGCCGCCAGGTCATCGTAGTAATTGAGCGGGATGTCCAGCAGCGGCACGCCCGCCTCTTTCGCTCGGCTGACCTGGGCGAAGATATCGTCGCAATCAAACGCGATGTGATGCACCCCGGAGCCGCGATAACTCGACAGCGCGTGTGAGATCGCGGTGTTGCGGTTCTCGGAAATGTTCAGCGGCAGACGGATCGAACTGTCCCGACTGCGCAGGGCCCGGCTCTTCACCAGACCATACGGGTCGGGCAACACCACTTCATCGTCCGCTTCGAAATCCAGCAAGCTTTTGTAGAACAATACCCAGCTGTCGAGGCTGTCGGCCGGCAATGCCATGGCCATGTGATCGATGCGCTTGAGTCCGCCACCAGCCACTGCATCCGCCAACAGATTGAAGTCGGTGCCGTACACATCGGCGTGCTGGTCCACCAGGTAGATCAGGCTGCCATCCGGTGCGCGCACAGCGGCGAGCTCCAGCTCATTGGGGCCGACCAGTCCGCGATACGGCTGACCTTTGTAAGCCACGGCGCGGGCCAGCGCACTGCTGCTGTCCTTGACCCGTACGGCGGTGGCACACAATGAAGGACCGTGGGCCTCGAAAAAACTGTGCGCAAACGAGTACGGCTCGGAGTTGAGGATCAGGTTGATATCGCCCTGGCGAAACAGGCTGACGCTCTTGGAGCGATGTTGCCCGGCCTTGGTAAAACCCAACCGCTCTAACCAATGGGAGAGCTTGGCGCCGAGGCTTTCGTCCACGGCGAATTCGAGAAATTCGATGCCGTTGTATTCACTGGCCTTGGGCGTCTCGAACAGGATCTCGGTGTTGCTCGCTGGCTGGGTTTCCATGGCCAGACGCTCACGGGTTTTCTCTTCCAGATACAGCAGCGAACGCAGTCCATCGGCGGCATTGGCCCTCGGTGGTGCGGCGCGGAAGCCGTCGTTGAAGATTTCCAGCGACAACGGCCCGGTGTAGCCACTCTTGATGATCGGCGCGAGGAACCCCGGCAGATCGAATTCGCCCTGGCCGGGGAAGCAACGGAAATGCCGGCTCCACTCCAGCACGTCCATGGCCAGGATCGGCGCGTCAGCCATTTGCACGAAGAAGATCTTGTCGCCCGGAATCTCGGCGATGGCACTCGGATCGCCCTTGAGCGACAACGTGTGGAAGCTGTCGAGCAACACGCCGAGGCTCGGATGATCCGCCTGACGGACAATGTTCCAGACCTGTTGATACGTGTTCACGTGCCGGCCCCAGGCCAGCGCTTCGTAGCCGATGCGCAAACCACGCGCACCGGCGTGTTCCGCCAGCAGGCGCAAATCATCGACTAAAATTTGTTCATCACCAACGGAGTCGGCCGAGGCGTTGCTGCACACCAACACCAGGTCAGTGCCCAGTTCTTGCATCAGGTCGAACTTGCGCTCGGCCCGTTCCAGGTTGCGTGCCAAGCGATCGCGGCGGCAGCCCTCGAAATCGCGAAACGGTTGAAACAGGGTGATGGCGATCCCGAGATCGGCGCACATCTGTTTAATTTCCCGCGGGCTGCCGTCGTAGTAGAGAAGGTCGTTCTCGAAAATCTCGACGCCGTCGAAACCGGCGGCGGCAATGGCTTCGAGTTTTTCCGGCAGGGTACCGCTCAAGGACACGGTGGCAATGGAACGCTGCATGGTTCGGCTCCCGGTGGAGGCAATCTTGTTAAGGGCGTTGCACGCTTTGAGTAGAGGGTAGCGTTTGGCTTGCGAGAATTATTGAGCTGACAGGCTGACACAGCAATTCAAAGTGTACTATCCAGTTAGTTTTGTGTGCGATTATCGAACAAAATGGCCGTAGGCGAATTGACGGTTTTTCGTCCACTGCCCAACATCGACTCCACATTGAGGCCATACCGGTCGCGGTGAATAACAACGAGTTCGATGCTTCAGAACACCACATAACAAATTCAAAAACGGGTGGCACACATGATTCCTTCCCAAAGCTCACGCATGGCTCCGGCCATGAGCGTCACTGCCGGCGGTATCGGCGACAAAATCCGCGGCGCCATGGCGGTCGGCAAAACCCGTTGGGGCATGCTGGCGCTGGTGTTTTTCGCCACCACCCTGAACTACATAGACCGCGCCGCCCTGGGCGTGATGCAGCCGATCCTGGCCAAGGAAATGAGCTGGACGGCGATGGACTACGCCAACATCAACTTCTGGTTCCAGGTCGGTTATGCGATCGGTTTCGTGCTGCAAGGGCGCTTGATCGACCGGGTCGGCGTCAAGCGCGTGTTCTTCTGCGCCGTGCTGCTCTGGAGCCTGGCGACCGGCGCACACGGCCTCGCCACTTCGGCGGTCGGCTTCATGGTTTGCCGTTTTATCCTCGGCCTGACGGAAGCGGCGAACTACCCGGCCTGCGTGAAGACCACGCGCCTGTGGTTCCCGGCCGGCGAGCGCGCCGTAGCGACCGGTATCTTCAACGCCGGCACCAACGTCGGGGCAATGTTCACCCCCATGCTGTTGCCGCTGATCCTGCATGTGTGGGGCTGGCAAGCCGCGTTCATGTGCATGTCGGCACTGGGCGGGATCTGGTTGCTGTTCTGGGGCCTGAAATACTTCAACCCGGAAGATCATCCGAGCGTGAAACAATCTGAGCTCGACTACATCCAGAACGAAGTCGAACCGGAACAAACCCGCGTACCGTTCTCGAAAATCCTGCGCATGCGCGGCACCTGGGCCTTCGCCCTCGCCTACTCGATGACCGCGCCGGTTTTCTGGTTCTACCTGTACTGGCTGCCACCGTTCCTCAATCAGCAATACAACCTGGGCATCAACGTGACCCAGATGGGTATCCCGCTGATCATCATTTACCTCACTGCCGACTTCGGCAGTGTCGGCGGCGGCATCCTTTCCTCGTTCCTGATCGGGCGCGGAGTCAACCCGATCAAGGCGCGGCTGATGTCGATGTTCCTGTTCGCCTGCTGCATCATCGGCGTGATCATGGCGGCCGGTTCCAGCAACCTGTGGGTCGCGGTAGCCGCCATCTCCCTGGCCATCGGTGCGCATCAAGCCTGGACCGCGAACATCTGGAGCCTGGTCATGGATTACACGCCCAAGCACATGATGAGTACGGTGTTCGGTTTCGGCGGGATGTGTGCGGCGATTGGCGGGATGTTCATGACTCAGTTGGTCGGCCATATCCTGACCGTCACCAATAATAACTACACCGTGCTGTTCACCATGATTCCGGCGATGTACTTCATTGCGCTGACCTGGATGTACTTCATGGCGCCGCGCAAGATTCCGACCATCACCGACTGACGTTCGGCGCATTACCCCCTGTAGGAGCGAGCATGCTCGCGAAAAACCGAGCGCGATGCGGGTATCCAGACAACCCGCGTCATCGTTAACGAACATCGCGAGCAGGCTCGCTCCTACAGGTCGTTTCTTTTTGGGCTTTTACCGGCGGCTTTGCTGCCACGCCGCCGCCAACCCACTACAGCAAATCACGGCGATACCGATCACGGTGGTCAATGTCGGCGTGTGGGAAAACAGCAGCCAGCCCAGCAGACCGGCAAAGATGATCTGGCAATAGCTGAACGGCGCCAGCAGCGCCGGTGCCGCAAGACGGAACGCCTGGGTCAAAAACAGATGGGCCGTCATCCCGCAGGCGCCCAGCGCCAGCATCATCGCGCCATGCTCCAGGTTCGGCGTCTGCCAGAAGAACGGCACCAGCGCACTCATCACCAGCGTGTTGCACAAGCCTGCAAAGAAGTTGCTGGTGGTCGGGCTGTCGATCTCGCTGAGCTTGCGCGTCAGCAGTTGATAGAAGCAGAAAAACAACGCCGAGCAGAATGGCAGCAACACAGCCGGGGTAAACAAATCCCCCCCCGGGTGCACAATGATCAGCACCCCGCCAAACCCGAAAATCACCGCCAGCCACTGCCCTCGCGTCACCCGTTCGCCCAGCAGCGGCACCGACAACGCGGTAACGAGCACCGGCGCAAGAAAGTTGACCGAGGTGGCTTCGGCCAGCGGTATGTACATCAACCCCGTGGTAAAAAACAGGCTGGTGCCCAACAGGCACAATGCGCGAATCAGCTGAAGCCACGGCCGTTTGGTGCGCAGCACCCGCAGCCCGGATTGCGGCAGGAAAATCCCGGCCATCAGCAATGTGTGCACCACGTAACGCGCCCACACCACCATGACGATTGGATAGAACCCAGAGAGGTATTTGGAAAAAGCGTCGTGAGTGGAAAACAGGAAGGTGGCGACAACGATCAACAGGATCCCTTTGAAGGGCTGATTGACGCCGGAAAGCGGGGTGCTGTTAAGCGACGTCAAGACGAAGTCCTTTTAAAGTTGATGCGCGATTCGAACAATCTAGAACCTGGTTCCACTTTTTCACACAGGGAAAGCGAAATAACGGGCGAACACCGCACGCTTCATAGTGAAGCAGATGACACGCGCTCAACTAAACAACTCAGACGCCTGGCTCGCCTCCGACAACTCCTCAGTGTATTTCAGCAACGTGGGTGCCAGTTCATGCAATAGCGCACCAGGCAATCGTGCACTCGGCCCCGCCACACTGAGCACGCCGATCACACGGTTATCCAGCGGGTGGCGTATCACCGCCGCAATCGCCGATGTGCCCACTGCCGAACTTTCTTCGACCCAGGCATAACCCTGCTCCCGAGCCAGACGCAAACGTTCCAGCAATTCAATGTTCGAGCGTGGCGCATTCGGCCCGATGTCGTAAGGCAATTCCTGTGCTTGCTGCTCCACCCGCGACAATGCCTCGGCATCACTCATGCTGGCCAGCCACGCGTGCCCGGAAGCGGTGTAGAACAACGGCGCGTCGCGTCCCATGTCCGGGTCGTAACGCAGGCCCGAGCGGGCGCCTTGGGATTTGGCGATCCAGACTTGTCGCTCGCCCTGGATGACGCCCAGTCGAACCAGTTCACCGGTTTCCCGGGCCAAACGATCGAGCACCGGCTGAACGATATCCGCGCCGCTGACCGACAAATAACGAAACCCCATGGCGACCAGTCTGGTCGACAGGTGATAGCGCAGGTTTTCCGGATTTTGCCGTACGTAGCCCAAACGGATCAGCTCGGCGAGCAGACGATGAGTCGCACTTTTGGGGATATCCAGTTGCTCGGCCAACGTCTGCATCGGCAGCCCCTGAGGCTCCCCCGTGAGACTTTCCAACACGCTGAAGACACGCTCGATCTGACTGCCAGCCATGGGACGTTCCAAAACGAAATTTTGCTGATTCTAGAAGATAAGACCAATGAAGCGAAATCTGGAACCAGAAGCACAACGAGCAGTCTGACGACCGGACTGGCGCCGGTCCTACTCAACAGCAACACTCATCGCACGGACAACCAGAGGATTTCTACATGCTATGGAAAAAAGGCCGACGCAGCGACAACGTGGTCGATGCCCGCGGTGATGATGTCGGCGGTGGCGGTGGCGGCATGCGTTTTGGTGGCGGCAAGGGTTTGAGCCTGACGGCGATCCTCCTGATCGTCGGCATCGGCTGGATCACCGGCCAGGACCCGCTGCAAATCCTCGGGCAGTTGACCGGGCAAATGGATCAGCAATCGGCACCGGCGACCAACCCGAGTCGTCAGGCACCACCGGCCAACGATCAAGGGGCTGAGTTCGTACGCTCGATCCTCGGCGATACCGAAGACACCTGGGGCCAGATCTTCCAGCAGGCCGGTCGTCAATATAAGGAGCCGACGCTGGTGCTGTTCAGCAACCGCGTCAATTCGGCCTGTGGCCTGGCCACCTCCGCAACCGGCCCGTTCTACTGCCCTGCGGACCAGAAGGTTTACCTGGACATGGCGTTCTTTGAGGAGATGTCCCGACGATTTTCTGCCGCTGGCGATTTCGCCCAGGCCTACGTGATCGCTCACGAAGTCGGACACCATGTGCAGACCTTGCTCGGCGTCTCCGCGAAAATTCAGGCAGCGCGTCAACAGGGTCGGCAGATGGAAGGTGACGGCGGCTTGCTGGTCCGCCAGGAGCTGCAAGCCGATTGCCTGGCCGGGGTCTGGGCCAACAACGCACAAAAACGCCTGAACTGGCTGGAACCGGGCGATATCGAAGAAGCACTGAATGCAGCGAACGCCATTGGTGACGATCGTTTGCAGCAACAAGGTCAGGGCCGTGTGGTGCCGGACTCGTTCACCCACGGTACGTCGGCGCAACGAATGCGCTGGTTCAAAACCGGTTTCGCCCAGGGCCAGGTGGGCCAGTGCGATACCTTTGCGGCGAAAAATCTGTAAATGAAGAAGTGGTTGTTGTTTTTGCTGTTCACTTGCACAACGTCCCAGGCCACCGAGCTGGGGGTCAAGGAAGTCAGTCCCGGTCGCCTGCTCTTGAGGTCCGGCGAAATAGCGGTGGGTATCAGCCCCGCACCGGAAAAAATCGAGCGGGTGCTGATCATCCTCCACGGTCGCTCGCGCAACGCGCAAACCTATCTGCAGACGGGTGAGCGCGCGGTCGAGCTGGCCGGGCAAAGCGCAACGACCCTGGTGATCGCCCCGCAGTTTCTCAACGAAACCGACGTCGCGCTGCAACCGGTGGCGGACACCGTTTTACGCTGGCAAGGCAACGAGTGGATGGCCGGCGGCGAATCCACGGCGCCGTTTCGCATGAGCGCCTACCAGGCGCTGGACGACATCATCGCCCGCCTGGGTGACCGCCAGCAGTTTGCCGATGTGAAGCAGATTGTGGTTGCCGGACATTCCGGCGGCGCGCAGGTGGTTCAGCGCTATGCACTGCTCGGCCACGCTCAGCCAGCCCTCGAAGCGGCGGGTGTGAAGGTGCGATATGTGATTGCCAACCCGTCGTCTTACGCCTATTTCGATGAGCGTCGGCCGGTTGCGTTCAGCCACGCCGGTTGCCCGCAGTTCAATCGCTGGAAATATGGATTGGCTGATTTACCCGCGTACGGCGAAGGACAATCGCCCGCGCAGTTGCAGGAAAAGTACCTCAAGCGTGACATCGTTTACCTGTTGGGCCAGCAGGACACCGACCCGAATCATCCGGCGCTGGATAAAAGCTGTGAAGCCAAGGCTCAAGGGCCGTATCGGTTGGCGCGGGGGCGGTTCTATTTTGATTATCTGAAGCGGTTGCAACCCAAAGGACTGCATCAGCAACTGATAGAAGTGCCCGGGGTCGGGCATGACGGCGACGGGATGTTTACATCGCCACAGGGGCAGAAGGCGTTGTTTGAGTAAAAAATCGCAGCCTTCAGTAGGCGCTGCCGAAGGCTGCGATCTTTTGATGCAGAGAAATCAAGCGCAAAGCATCTGCCGCAACTCGACACAATCCGCCGCATGCCAATCGGTCAGTTCCGGCCACGGATTGTCCGGCAGATTCACCAGCACCGTCCGCGTACCCGCTGCGCGGCCGCAATCCAGGTCAAACCGGTAGTCACCGACCATCACCATCTCGCTCGTCGGCACGTTCCACGCGTCGGCCAGTTTCAGCAAACCGCCGGGATGTGGCTTCGGTGGCGCTTCATCGCGACCCAGTACATCGTCCACCGCAAAGCAGTCGGCCAGACCGATAGCTTCCAGCGTGACGTGCGCCAGCTCGCGGGCGTTGCGCGTGAGGATGCCCAGGCGATAACCGCGACCCGCCAGTTCACGCACCAGTTCCACGGCACCCGGCGCAGGTTTCGAACCCAGCGCCAGGTCTCGTTCGTGCTCCAGCAGCCAGGCGTGTTTGGCCGCCGCTTCATCCGCCGGCAACGCGGCGAGATGGGTCAGGATGTCGTCCTCGGCCGGAATCGCCAACGCCACACGAATCGCCGCGAAGTCATGCACCGCCACGGTCAGGGTGCCGTCCATGTCGAACACCCAATGACGCACGTCGGCCAGGCTCATGCCCAATCCTTGCGATGACGGATCAGCCCTTCCTGGGTCACCGACGCCACCAGTTGCCCGGCACGGTTAAACACGCTGCCACGGTTGAAACCCCGCGAGTTGCCGGCCCAAGGGCTGTCCATCGCGTAGAGCAACCAGTCGTCCGCGCGCAAATCCTGGTGGAACCACAGCGCGTGGTCGAGGCTGGCGACCTGCATATCCTTGTGCCAGACCGTTTTGCCGTGAGGTTGCATGGAAGTCACCAGCAGGCCGAAGTCCGAGGCATAGGCCAGTAGATATTTGTGCAGTGCCGCGGAGTCGGCCAAGGCGCCGTCGGCGCGAAACCAGACGTACTTGACCGGGTCGGACGGCAGCGGGTTGTAGGGATCTTTTTCGGTCACCGGGCGGAACTCGATCGGCTTGGGGCACAGCAGCTTTTCACGCATCGTCTCGGTGATCAGATGGGCGCGCTGCTGAGTGATTTCCAGCTCCGATGGCAAGTTTTCCGGGCCGACCACTTTCGGCATTTCAGTCTGGTGCTGGAAGCCTTCTTCGTCGTACTGGAACGACGCGCTGCACGTAAAGATCGGGTGGCCTTTCTGGATCGCCGTCACCCGGCGCGTGCTGAAACTGCCGCCATCGCGCACGCGGTCAACCTGATACACCACCGGCAAACCGGCGTCGCCCGGGCGCAGGAAGTAGCCATGCATCGAATGCACGTGGCGCGCCTCTTCAACGGTCTGACTGGCCGCCGACAGCGACTGGCCGAGCACCTGGCCGCCGAACAACTGGCGAAAACCCAGGTCCTGGCTGCGACCACGGAACAGGTTTTCTTCGATCGGTTCCAGGGTCAACAGGTCGACCAGATCTTCCAACACTTGGCTCATTCAGACTCTCCTCACACAACACATTGCCGCGCAGTCTTGGCTGCGGCGGTCGATACAGTTTCCGGACCGGGCCATGGTGGCCATTGTAAACGTCCGTGCCGGCTTAGCCATGCAAGGTTTGCAGCCATTGTTCACGGCTGATGCGGTACAGCACGTGGTGACGCAAGGGATGATCCGCGGAGAGTTTCGGGTGGTTGAAGTCATCGGCCGGATCATGATGCATGCCGATCGCCTGCATGACTTTCTGCGAGGGCAGGTTGTTGTCAGCGGTGAACGACACGACTTCATTCACGCACAAGCGATCAAACCCGCAGCGCAGAGCGGTCCATGCCGCTTCACTGGCATAACCCAGCCCCCAATGTTCGCGGGCCAGGCGCCAGCCGATTTCGGTCGCTGGGGTAAACGGTGCGTCGAAACCGACCACGCCCAGCCCGGTAAAACCGATGAACTGGCCCGTGTCCTTGCGTTCCAGGGCCCAGAGACCGAAACCATGCTCGGCAAAATGACCACGGATTCGCCCGATCAATGATGCACTTTCCAGTCGGCTCAGAGGCTCCGGAAAGTAACGCATCACCTGCGGATCGGCACACATCGCCGCAAATTCCGGCAAATCCTCGTCTCGCCACTGGCGTAACAGCAGCCGAGCGCTTTCGAGTTCCAGTATTGGCTCCATCGTTCCCCGCCCCTCCGTTTGCATGCTGCAAGTCTACAACGCTGGTAGGATCCGTCTCTCATTCCCGCACGAAATCATCATGCCGCTGCCGCTGATTTATCACGAAGACTACAGTCCTGAATTCCCGGCGGATCACCGCTTTCCCATGGACAAATTTCGCCTGCTGCGCGATCACCTGATAGACAGTGGTCTGACCCGCGACGCCGATTTGCTGCGCCCGCCGCTGTGCCCGGCAGAGATTCTCGCCCTCGCCCATGACCCTTCGTATATCGAACGCTACATGAGTGGCGATTTGTCCCGCGAAGATCAGCGCCGCCTCGGCCTGCCGTGGAGCGAAGCGCTGGCGCGGCGAACGGTGCGGGCGGTCGGCGGTTCGATACTGGCGGCCGAACAGGCGCTGGAACATGGCCTGGCCTGTCACCTGGCGGGCGGCACCCACCATGCTCACTACGACTACCCGGCCGGGTTCTGCATCTTCAATGACCTGGCGGTGATCAGCCATTACCTGCTGCAAAGCGGTCGTGTGAACCGGGTGCTGATCTTCGATTGCGATGTGCACCAAGGCGACGGGACTGCACGAATTCTGCACAACACCCCCGAAGCGGTGACCGTTTCCCTGCACTGCGAGAAGAACTTTCCCGCACGCAAGGCCGAAAGTGACTGGGACATTCCACTGCCCAAGGGCATGGGCGATGCGGATTACCTGAAAGTGGTGGATGACGCGCTCAATTATCTGTTGCCGCTCTACCAACCGGACCTGGTGCTGTACGACGCAGGCGTCGATGTACACAAAGACGACGCCCTGGGTTATCTGAAGCTGACAGACGAAGGCGTCGCCGCCCGGGATGAAAGCGTCATGCGTCATTGCCTGGGCCGCGACATCCCGGTGGTCGGGGTGATTGGTGGCGGCTACAGCAAGGACCGTCAGGCCCTGGCTCGCCGGCACGGCATCCTCCATCACAGCGCGCAACGGGTCTGGGCGTCATCAGGTTGTCACTGACGTGTGGATGCTTTACCCACAATGCCTGTGGAACTGCCTGTGGATAACCTGAGTGAAAGGGCCTACAGGCCTTGTTACTTAAAGGCTACAGAACAGTGGTTGTTTTTTAACCAGCATTAGAAAACACCGCTCCCCCTGTAGGAGAGAGCGTGCTCGCGATGGCGTAGGCACATTCAAGGCATAACCTTCTGACAGACCGCTATCGCGAGCACGCTCGCTCCTACAGGGTATCGGGCTGGTAGAATGCGCGGCTTATCCAGCCAGACCGCAGCGCATTCCATGACCCAGCCTTCAAATACCTCCCCTTCTACGGTCGCCATCATCGGCGGTGGCCCCGCCGGTTTGATGGCGGCTGAAGTGTTGAGCCAGGCCGGGATCAAGGTCGACCTGTACGACGGCATGCCTTCAGTCGGTCGAAAATTCCTGCTGGCCGGTGTCGGCGGCATGAACATCACCCATTCCGAAGCCTATCCGGCATTTCTCTCACGCTACGCCGAACGCGCCCCGCAGATCGCGCCGTTGCTGAGAGGTTTCAGTGCCGATGCGTTATGCCAATGGATTCATGATCTGGGCATCGAAACCTTCGTCGGCAGTTCCGGCCGGGTGTTTCCGACCGACATGAAAGCCGCGCCCTTGCTGCGCGCCTGGCTCAAGCGCCTGCGGGACAGCGGCGTCGTTATCCACACCCGTCACCGTTGGCTGGGCTGGAATGACCAAGGTGACTTGCGCATCGACAGCCCGGAAGGCGAAAAAACCGTGCAAGCCGACGCCACCCTCCTCGCCCTCGGCGGCGGCAGCTGGTCGCGCCTGGGCTCGGACGGTGCGTGGATGTTGCCATTGGAGCAACGCGGTGTAGGACTCGCGCCCTTGCAGCCAAGTAATTGCGGCTTCGAGGTGCAGGCCTGGAGCGATTTGATGGTCAGCAAATTCGCTGGCGCCCCGCTGAAAAACATCGCTATCGGTCTCAATGACGACGTGCCACGGCTGGGTGAATGCGTGATCACCGCCACCGGCATCGAAGGCAGTTTGATCTACGCCCTGTCGGCACCGATTCGCGAGGCAATCAACCAGCACGGTTCGGCAACGATTCATCTGGACCTGTTACCGGGCCGGCCTGTGGATAAAGTGACGGCGGCATTGAGCAAACCCCGGGGCTCACGCTCCATGGCCAAGCACTTGCACAGTCAGTTGGGCATCGATGGCGTGAAAGCGGCGCTACTGCGGGAACTGACCCCTGCCGAAACATTCACTGACCCGGCCCTGCTGGCCAACGCGATCAAGGCATTGCCCCTGACGCTGGTGAAAACCCGTCCACTCGATGAGGCCATCAGCAGCGCGGGCGGAGTGTTGTTCGAAGCAATGGATGAGCGATTGATGCTCAAGCAAATGCCTGGCGTGTTCTGCGCCGGGGAAATGCTCGATTGGGAAGCGCCGACGGGCGGCTATTTGCTGACCGCGTGTTTCGCCAGTGGGCGAGCGGCCGGATTGGGAATGGTGCAGTGGTTGCAGCGCAAGGGCTGAAGACCGCGCAGCGCCCATCGCCAGCAGGCTGGCTCCCACAGGGGATTTGTGTCGTTCACAAAAACCTGTGGGAGCCAGCCTGCTGGCGATGACGACCTAACGGACGTAGTGCGAAATTAAGGCTTACGCTTACGCGGCCCAGTGTTGAACACCGGCACTTTGCGCACAGGCTTGATCGAAGGTTCCACTGGCGCCGCTTCCCCGCTATCGACCCATTTACCCAGATTGCGTTTACCACCGCCGCCACCCGAAGCCTTTGGCTTCTTCGGTTTCTTCGGCTTCTTGACCACCTGACCGCTGGCATCGGTGTCCGGCACGCGGTGCTCGGGTTCAAAATCAGGCTCGCCCTGACGCGTCAAGGTCTGGCGCGTCAGCATTTCGATGGCCGACAGCAAATTCACTTCATCAGCACACACCAGCGAAATCGCCTCGCCAGTCGCACCCGCGCGGCCGGTACGACCGATGCGATGGATGTAGTCCTCCGCCACGATCGGCAAGTCGAAGTTGACCACCAGCGGCAAGTCTTCGATATCCAGGCCACGGGCGGCCACGTCGGTAGCGACCAGTATCTGCACTTCACTCGCCTTGAAACGGTCCAGTGCACGCTGACGGGTCGCTTGCGGTTTGTCACCGTGGATGCCGTCGGCGTTGATGCCCAGGCCCTGGAGTTTTTCCACCAGCGCGTCCACGCCGTTGCGGGTCTTGGCGAACACCAGCACTTGCTTCCACTTGCCCTTGCGCATCAGGTGCACGAACAGTTCCGGCTTGCGCTTCTTGTCCACCGTCACAATCCATTGCTTGACGGTGTTGGCCGCGACGTTGCGCGGGCTCACTTCAACGGTCAGCGGGTCGTTGAGCATCTGCCCGGCCAGCAGGCGGATGTCGTCGGAGAAGGTCGCGGAGAACAACAACGTCTGACGTTTCTTCGGCAGCGCACGGTAAATGTTCGCCAGCTCCTCGGAAAAGCCCAGGTCGAGCATGCGATCGGCTTCGTCCAGCACCAGGGTTTGCAACTGGTTGAACTTCAGCGCGTTCTGGCGGAACAGGTCGAGCAAACGCCCCGGGGTTGCCACCAGCAGATCAACGCCGCTGCGCAGCTTCATCATTTGCGGGTTGATGCTGACGCCGCCGTACACCGCGTAAGTGCGCAATGGCAGGTTTTCGGCGTACTGGCGCACGGCTTCGTGAACCTGTTCCGCCAGTTCGCGGGTTGGCACCAGGATCAGCGCACGCACCGAGTTGGCCGTGACTTTCGGCCCTTCCATGGCCAGCAGTTGCAGCAGCGGCAAGGCGAAACCGGCCGTCTTGCCGGTGCCGGTCTGGGCGGCGGCCATCAGGTCGCGACCGGCCAGCACCGCCGGAATGGCTTGCGCCTGAACCGGCGTCGGAGTCTGGTAGCCGAGCGTCTCGAGGGAGCGCAGCAAGGGTTCGATCAGGCCAAGGGTGGCGAAAGTCATGGGAGTACCGTAGGAAAAATCAGCGCGGGTGTGCAATGCCGCGCAGTTTACCCTAATTCACGCGGGATTCTGTCGGCACAGCCGTCACCACTGGCCGTTGCGGTGCACGACGCCACTGCGGCAGGCCGATCAACACCACCGCACTGATGATCACCAGCATGGCCAGCGCTTCTTCGATGCCGATGGTTTCACCGACAAACACGATGCCCAGCAACACCGCCACCGCCGGGTTGACGTAGGCATAGCTGGTCGCTGCCGCCGGGCGCACGTGCTTCAACAAGTACATGTAAGCGTTGAAAGCGATGATCGAACCGAACACGGTCAGGTACGCCAACGCGGCCCAGCCTTCAATCGGCGGCATTTTTTCCAGGTGTTCCCCGCTCACTGCGCTGGCAATCAACAACACGACGCCGCCCACCAGCATTTCCACCGCGCTGGCCATCGCGCCCTGAGGCAACGGCAGGTGTTTGCTCCAAACAGAGCCAAAGGCCCAGGTCGCCGCTGCAAAAATCAGCAACGCCGCCCCCAATGGACTCGATTGCAGGTTGGACCCCAGGTTGAGCATCGCGATGCCGATGATCCCGAGCACAATCCCGGCCCATTCGAGACGGGTATTACGTGCACCCCAGAAATATCCGCAGAGCAAGGTAAACAGCGGCACCGTCGCCACCGCCAGCGCTGCAACGCCGGAAGCAACGCCGGTGTGTTCCGCCACAGTGACCGCGCCATTGCCACACGCCAGCAACAAGATCCCGATGATGCCCGCGGCTTTCCATTGCGCCCAGGTCGGCGCCGGTGCCCCGCGCCAACGCAGATAGGCGTACATCAGCGTCCCGGCAATCACGAAACGAACGCCCGCCAGCAGCAACGGCGGCCAGTACTCCACGCCGATGCGAATCACCAGATACGTCGAACCCCAAATCACGTACAACGCGAAAAAGGCAGCGATCAACGGTAAGGGAAAGCGACGGAGGCCAGGCATGGGGAGCAGCTCGCAGGCAAGACAAGTGAATGGCTATTCTAGAAAGGCCAACGGTGGAAAATAAGTTACAAAACGTGTTTATCGCGCCGGTACACTTTTAAAATCACGGAGATTATTGCGATAAACCGTGCTTTCGAAAGTCAGTCATTTTCAGGAGTCGCCACCATGGACAAATACGACCGCATGCTGCTCAGCGCCCTGCTGGAAAACGGTCGCGCGTCCTACGCGGACTTGGCGCGCAAGGTCAACCTGAGCGCCCCGGCCGTGGCCGAGCGCGTGGCCAAACTCGAAGCCAGCGGCGTGATCACCGGGTACCAGGCGAAAGTCGACATGGCCAAGCTAGGCCTGCCGATCCAGTGCGTGATCGAACTGCGCCTGAACCAGCACGGCAACCAGAAGGCCTACGACGACCTGATCAAAATCCCGCAATTGACCGAATGCCACCGGGTGACAGGTGACCCATGCGTGATCATGCAAGCGGCGGTGGGCTCGATGCCGGAGCTGGAAGAGCTGATCAACCGGATTGCCACGTTCGGGTTCAGCAAGACGTCGATTGTGTTGTCGAGTGCGATAGAGAAGCGCGTGCCGTTGGGGCATATCGAAGGCAATGGCAAATAGTTACATGTAGGCGCTGGCTTGCCAGCGATGACGGATTCAAATTCAAACCCGATGCTGGCTGATCCACCGCTTTCGCCAGCAAGCCGACTCCTACAGGGGATGTGCGGTGTACTCGGGGTCAGCGATAGCGCTGGAGATGCTCGGTTACTTTCGCGGCCGGTACTTTCTGCAACTTGCACAGCAAATCATGGGACAGCTCGCGCAAGCCATGCTTCTGCAACAACTCTTCGGCGAGGTGCGTGGTCAGGTTGGCCGCCATCTCGGCATCGGCCATCGCCCGGTGGGCCTTGCCGGTATTGGGCAGGTTGGCAAACGTGGTGAGGGTGCCGAGCTTGTGGTTCGGCGCCGCAGGCATCAGGCGTCGGGCCAACAGCAACGAGCAAGCGAAGTTCTGCAACCGCGTGCGCTTGATCCGCCCCAGCTCGAAGTCCCAGAACTTCTGGTCGAACGCGGCGTTGTGCGCCAGCAACGGCGTGGTGCCGACGAACTCGTTGACCTCGTTCATCACCTGCTCCGCCGATGGCGCGGTGCGCAGCATGGCGTTGCTGATGCCGGTGAGTTGCTCGATGAACGCCGGGACGCGCACGCCGGCGTTCATCAGGCTCTGGTAACGCTCGAC
This sequence comes from Pseudomonas sp. C32, assembly GCF_030417915.1. NCBI lineage: Bacteria > Pseudomonadati > Pseudomonadota > Gammaproteobacteria > Pseudomonadales > Pseudomonadaceae > Pseudomonas > Pseudomonas sp. C32. The sequence goes on from NZ_JAUHUK010000013.1 coordinate 26,402, forward strand.
GATGCGCCCCTGTTCAAGGATCACCACGGCAATTTCCGTGGCCCGGCAGCTGCTGCTTGGGGAGATCCCGGTGGTTTCAAAGTCGATGACTGCGATGCGTTCCAAACCTGTTTCAACTCCGTAAAAATCAATTCTTGAGCAGCAAAGCGCCTTCAATCGGCACGTAGCGGCTGGCGGCGCGGATCAGCGAGTTGGCGGTCAGACCCGGCACCCCGTAGGCCACCGCTTGCACGCCGTGCTTGTTGATGATGCGTTCGAGCAGCATGTCGAAATCACCGTCGCCGGAGGCCAGGACGATTTCGTCGACATGGTCGGCGGCGTCCATGATGTCGAGGGTGATACCCACGTCCCAGTCGCCCTTGGCCGAGCCGTCGCTGCGTTGGATATAGGGTTTGAGCTTCACGGTGAAACCGAGGTTGCGCAGGATCTGCTGGAACTGCTGCTGCTTGCTGTCGCCACGATCGATGGCGTAGGCATAGGCTTCAACGATTTCACCCTGTTTGCTGATGTCAGCCCACAGCGCAGCGTAGTTGAAATGACAACCATAGGCCTGACGCACGGTGTAGTAGAGGTTTTGGACATCGGCGAACACTGCGATTTTTTTCACCGGCTTTCCTCAAGGCTGAAATCAGGCTCCAGGCCCGAAAGGCGCCCAGTATGCCAGCGTCGAGGAATATTCCGCGAATAATCGGCTATGTGGCGAGGGAGCTTGCTCCCTCGCCACAGGTGTGTCAGACGAAGGAATCGTCGTCGCCGCTGAAGAATGATTCATCGCTGTAATCGGCGTCGTCGAAGCCGCCCTGATCGTTGCCCGCCATGCGCTGGTCATCGCCCCAGGTGTTGTTGCTCTGGTCGTTGACCTGGGCCGGCTCTTCCTTGATGACTTCGACGACTTCCTGCGGTTGCTGATTGTGCTGGAACAGGCTGCTGATGCCTTGTGCCAGCATCACACCACCCGCCACGCCCGCAGCCGTTTTCAGTGCCCCGCCGAGAAAACTGCTCCCGGCCGCTGCTGGCGCCTGAGGGGCGTAATTCTGCTGCGCTGCTCCGAAGTTCTGCTGTGAGCCGAACGACGAACGCCCCGGTTCACGCCAGCCCGCGTTCGAAGGTGGCGCACTCTGGGTTGGCGCGGGCTGTGGATCGCGGGAAGCGCCGCCGAAGATGCTCGACAAAAAGCCACCGCTGCTCGGTGCTGAAGCCGGGGCCGACTGTGTCCTGGCCTGTTGCAGCTCAGCCTGCAATTGCTGGACCTGCTGGGTCAGTTGCTTGTTCTGTTCATCGAGACTCTTGATCGCCGCCTCTTGCACCAGAATCGCCTGGGTCATGAAATAACCTGCCGCCGGCTGGCGCGTCAGGTGTTCCTTGATCCGCGCCTCGGCCTGGGCGTCGCGCGGGGCTGCGTCCGTTTCGGCCTGTTGCAGCCGGGAAAACAGTCCATCGATCAGGGTTTGTTCTTCGCTGTTCATGGCGACCTCGTAGATTGCCGGGAAAATCGTTGCCTTCATCCATTGAGGATAAGCTGCTCGACCTTAATGGAGGCTGAAACAAGATGTTTCAATGTCCTTTACCGAACGTTTACGTTTGCTTACGCCTGCACATCATCGGTTACAGTGTGCACCTGATTACAACCAGCGATACCGACTGATGAATCCGTTAGATGTACTGCGTGACTCCCTGTATTTCTTCAAGCGCAATCTGGGTCAGATCGTGCAGCTGTGCCTGCCGCTGGTGATCCTTGAAGCGTTGCTGCAACAGGTGGTTGATCATTCCACCGAGCCGGACAGTTTCCCCGGCATCAGCGTGATCGTCGGCCTGCTGGTGTACCCGTTGTACACCGCCGCACTGATCCTGTTTCTCGATGCCCGCAGCCGGGGCGAATCGCCGAGCAACCGCGAGCTGCTGTCGCGGTCCGCCTATCTGTGGCCACGCTTTGCCCTGCTGACGGCCCTCAACACCGTGTTGATTCTGCTGGGCCTGTCGCTGTATTTCCTGCCGGGCATCTACCTGATGGTGACCTTGGCGTTCGGCGAATACCTGCTGGTCCTGCGGGGCCTGGCGCCACTGGTGGCGATGAAAGAAAGCCTGCGCATGACTAAAGGTCACTTCATGCGCATCCTGCTGTGCATCCTGTGTGTGATGGGGCCGCTGTGGCTGCTCAAAGGCCTGACGCTGGCGGCGTACCCGGAACCTCAAAACCCGGTGGTTTCCATACTGATCGACAGCGCCCACAGTTTCCTGCAGCTGTTCACCAGCGTGGTGCTGTTCCGACTGTTCATGCTGATCAGCCCACTGCCCGAGAACAATGACGCACCGCTCTGACCTTGGGCGCAGTCATCACTCTCGGGTATGCTCGGGAACAATTTTGTAACGCTAATAAGCCGAGCCATGACCCGTCTACTGCGCTACACCCTGCTGGGCCTGACGATGTTGATCGGTCTGATCGCACTGTCGATCTACAGCCTGACCTGGCGCCCCGAGGCCAAGGAAGTGCTGGCGGTCAATTGCAGCGCCCAGGCACCGACGTTGGCGCCCGGCCAGGCGCTGAAGGTGATGACCTGGAACGTTCAGTACCTGGCCGGCAAGCGGTATGTGTTCTGGAATGACTTGGCCGCTGGCACCGACGACAGCCCTACGCCGGAAGACATGGCCTTCAGCCTCGACGAAGTGGCGCGGGTGATTCGAGACGAGCAACCGGACATAGTGCTGTTGCAGGAACTCGACAACGGCGCCAAGGCCAGCGGTTACCAGAACCAGCTGAAACTGTTACAGGAACGGGTCGCCGACTTGTATCCGTGCAGCACCAGCGCCTTCGACTGGAAGGCCGATTTCGTCCCCAATACGCACATCTTCGGCAGCGTTGGCCGGCAGTTGGCAACCCTGAGCCGCTTCCAGATCGAACATGCTGAACGGCTGCAATTGCCGGTCGCCTCGACCAACCCGGTCAGCCGCCAGTTCCAACCGAAAGACGCCTTGCTGGTGGCTTACTTGCCGTTGAGTGACGGCGGGCAGATAGCGGTTCTGAACACCCATCTGGAGCGCTCGGCCCAGGCCGACGATACGCTGCAAACCCAGGTGAGCGCCGTGGCCAAGGTGCTCGACAAGCTCGAAAGCCGTGGCACACCGTGGCTGATTGGCGGTGACTTCAATCTGTTGCCGCTGGGCCAATACCGACGCCTGCCCGACACGCAACGCACGCCCTACTCCGCCGACAGCGCCTTGCATGTGCTGTGGGACAAATACCCGATGATCCCGAACAACAACGAGGCCGGTGGCGTCGACCGCGAACGCTGGCTGACCCACTACCCGAATGATCCGAGACTGAACGGCCCGGACCGGACCGCCGACTACCTGTTCTACAGTCCGCGAATCAAACGGGTCGAAGCACAGGTCCGGCAGGACGATACGTTGCGCATCTCCGATCACCTGCCGGTGATTGCACGGTTCCTTCTACCGGCTGCGCCTTAACGCATAACCTGTATGAGCTGGCTTGCCAGCGATGACGTAGTGTCAATCGACATCATTGTTGAATGATCAATCGCCATCGCTGGCAAGCCAGCTCCTACAGGGGATGTGCGTTGGCGGCTTAATGCACCTCCTCCAGATCATCATGCAGCAGGCCGAAAATCTCGCGCTTCATCTCGATGAATGAGCGCTCCATGACCATGTCCAGATTGCGCGGACGCTCGATCGGCACGTCCAGAATCTGCTTGATCCGCCCAGGTCTGGCGCCCATGACGTAGACCCGGTCACCCAGCAGAATTGCCTCGTCGATGTCGTGGGTCACGAACAAAACCGTCTTCTTGCTGTTGCCCCAGACCCGCAACAACAGCTGCTGCATTTGCAGGCGGGTCTGGCTGTCGAGGGCGCCGAAGGGTTCGTCCATCAGCAGGATCTGCGGGTCGTTCGCCAACGCCCGGGCTATCGCCACGCGCTGCATCATGCCGCCGGAAAGCTGCTTGGCGTAGTTGTCGGCAAAGCCGCTCAAACCCACCTCGTTGACGTAGTAATCGACGATGTCCTTGCGTTGCGCCGCCGGCATGCCGCGACGTTTTAGGCCGAACTCGACGTTCTGCCGCACGGTCAACCATGGGAACAGCGTGTAGCTCTGGAACACCATGCCGCGATCCGCGCCGGGGCCTTCGACCTGCTGACCGCCAACGTAGATCTCGCCTGATGTCGGTTCGGCCAGGCCAGCGGTGAGGTACAGCAGGCTCGACTTGCCGCAGCCAGAGGGCCCGACGAGCACGGCGAATTGCTGGTCCGGCACCTCGAACGACACTTCCTCCAACGCGGTAAAAGTGCCGCCATCGGGTTTGTTGTAACGCAGGCTGACCTTGTCCACTTGCAGCCGGGGCGCGTTCACCGGGAAAGCCTGAGGGGCGACAAAACGATGAGTGGCGGCGGTTACTGAGCCCATGCGGTGATCCTCAGGCGAAGGAAACGGAACAGTTGATCGGTGAACAGACCCAGCAGGCCGATGATCGCGATGGCGAGGAAAATCACATCCACCTGAAAACCACGCATGGCCTTGAGGCTCAGGTAACCCAGGCCACTGGAAGCGGCGACCAGTTCAGCCACCACCAGGTAAGTCCAGGCCCAGCCCATGGTCACACGCAGGGTGTCGAGCACACCTGGCAGGGAAGCCGGGGCAATCACGTGCAGCACCGCGTCACGACGGTTCGAACCGAGGGTGTAGGAAGCGTTGATCAAGTCCTTGGAGATACCTTTGGACACGTCCGCGATCATCACCAGTTGCTGGAAGAACACACCGAAAATAATCACCGACACCCGCTGCTCCAGACCGATACCGATCCACAGGATGAACAGCGGCACGAACGAGGTCACCGGCAGGTAGCGAATGAAATTCACCAGCGGTTCAAGGAAGGCCTGGACGATGCGAAAGCTGCCCATCAGCAAGCCCAACGGCACCGCCACCAGAGACGACACAATGAAGCCGACCATCACCACTTCGACACTGGCCCACACATGCTGGCCAAGGGTGCCGTCGCGGCCTAACCGCACGGCGGCTTCGACCACCGCGCCCGGTGTCGGCAGGAACATGCCCGGCACCACGCCGCCGTAGGACAACCCGGCCCACAGGCCGACCAACAACACCCAGGCCAGGCCGCTCGCGCTCCAGATCACCGAGACCGGCAAACCGGTCTTGGGCGTGATGCAGCGGCTCAGCCATGAATTGCGCTTGAACATGCAGCCTCCTAGAGCGGGGTGACGAAACGGTTGTCGATCAGGTCGTCATTGCTGACGTTGTACGGTTTGCCTTGCAGTTCGCTGGCGGTCTCGTTGGCCAATTTGATCAGCGGTGCGCTGTCACCCGGCTTGCCCGGCGAGCCCAGCAGTTTTTCGCTCATCGCCTGATCGTAGAAACGTACGCCTTGGGCGGCGGCTTCCAGCTCTTTCGGATCGGACAGGTAACCGCCGACACCTTTGGCCATGATTTTGTAGGCTTCCTGCGGATGGTCCTTGGTGTACTGCACGGCTTTGTACAAACCGGCCACCAGGGCCTTGACGTCTTCCGGCTGTTTTTCGATGACCGAGCAGTTCAGCGCCACTACATCGATGATCACGCCCGGCGTGCTGCTGCTGTCGATCAGCACCTTGCCTTGCTGCTTGTCGCGCACCATCGACAGGTGCGGTTCCCAGGTCACAGCGGCGGGTACACGACCGGCGATGAATGCGGTGGCGGCATCGTCGGCTGTCATGTTCTGCACGGTGATGTCGCTCATGCTCATGCCGTGTTTCTTCAGCAGATAGGACAGCCAGAATTGCGAGGTCGAACCTTCGTTCACCGCAACGGACTTGCCCTTGAGTTCCTGCAGGCTCTTGACGTCCTTGCCCACCAGCACGCCGTCGCCACCATGGCTGTCATCCAGCGCGGCCACGGCCTTGAAGCAGAATTGCGGACGGTACTTGAGCACCTCGTCGATGGTCGACGCCGAGCCCGACAACTCGCCGGACGCTTGTGCGGCCATGTACATCGCCGCTTCCTCGACCACCGGCAATTCGACGGTCAAACCGTTTTCCTTGAAGTAGCCCAGGTCCCGGGCCAGGTACAAGGTGCCGTAGCCGACCCAGGTGGTATGACCGATAGACAAGGTGCCGGCCTGGACGCTGGTGGCGACCGTCGCGGCGATGGCGGTGACCGCCAGTGGATAAGTGATGCGCGTGAGCAAGGACTTGGTCATGGAGCACTCCCAAAGCTGTTGATTTAGTTTTGTCATGGGCAGTACGGCGAGCCCTGAATCGGCTGCGACCTGGGGTCTCTAAGGGACCCTTCGGCGGGCAGCATTCGGCGGGCTGGCGAGAACGATGGTGGCCCATGGGAGGGCTTAGGAAAATGAGGAAATATGTGGATGTGGACGATGAAAAAACTGCTTAGCGCGCACCGGAAGAGAGCGCTGCGGGCGGGGATGCCCGAGGTGGGTGCAGAACCTGGAGAATGTGTTGAATGTGCAATAGCGATCGCCGGCAAGCCAGCTCCTACGGTTCTTTGTCGCACCCAAAAAACAGGGGCGACGCAAAACCTGTAGGAGCTGGCTTGCCGGCGATCAAGGTCCGAAGGACCTTCAGGCGATATCAGAGCCGGCCGTATTCCTGCGCCGTGCGATCCATCGCTTTCAGGGTCTTGCTGATCAGTTCGTCAATCTCTTCACGGCTGGCAATCAACGCCGGCGCCATGATCATCCGCCCCAACGTCGAACGAATGATCACCCCCTCCTCGAAACCAATCGTGCGGCAGCGCCACGCAATGTCGTTCTCGTTGGCAAAGCGTTTGCGGCTGTCTTTGTCTTCGGCCAGTTGCAGTGCCGCGACCAGGCCCGTGCCCTGAATATCACCCACCAACGGGTGCTTGCCGAACACTTCGCGCAGGCACTGTTGCAGGTAGGGGCCGATGTCGTCCTTGACCCGCGTCACCACGCCTTCATCACGCAAGGCCTTGAGGTTGGCAATCGCCACCGCCGCCGCCACTGGGTGTCCGGAATAGGTCAGGCCATGGGCAAACACACCGCCCTGCTCCACCAGTACCGAGGCCATTTTTTTCGACAGGATCAAGCCACCCATCGGGATGTAGCCCGAGGTCAAACCCTTGGCGATGGACAGGGTGTCCGGCTCGAAACCGAAATACTCATGGGCGAACCATTCGCCGGTACGACCGAAACCGCCGATCACTTCATCGGCACACAGCAGCACGTCGTACTTGCGGCAGATGCGTTGGATTTCCGGCCAGTAGCTTTCCGGCGGGAAGATCATCCCGCCAGCGCCCTGAAACGGCTCGGCGATGAAGCCAGCGACCTTGTCTGCGCCCAGTTCAAGAATCTTCGCTTCCAGTTGCTGTGCTGCGCGAAGGCCAAATTCGGCCGGCGTCAGGTTGCCTTCGTGGGCGAAGAAGTACGGCTCGTCGATGTGCTCGATATCCGGAATCATGCCGCCCATTTCGTGCATGAACTTCATGCCGCCCAGCGCCGTCGCGGCCAGGGTCGAACCGTGGTAACCGTTCCAGCGGCCGATCATGACTTTCTTCTCGGGCTTGCCGAGCACCTGCCAATAACGACGCACCGTACGGATCAACACCTCGTTGGCTTCGGAGCCGGAGTTGGTGTAGATCGCGTGACTGTAGTGAGCCGGCAGCAGGCTGAACAGCAACTCGGACAGCTCTATGACCTGCGGGTGGGTGGTGTGGAAAAACATGTTGTAGTACGGCAACTGCTCCAGTTGCTGGCTCGCCGCGAGGGCCAGGTCCTTGCGCCCGTAACCGAGGTTGGTGCACCACAGCCCGGACATGCCGTCGAGGTAACGCCGACCGTCGTTGTCCCACAGGTGCAGGCGTTCGCCACGGACCATCACCCGTGGCCCCTCGTCGTTGAGGGCTTTCTGATCGACGAACGCATGGATGTGGTGCGCAGCGTCGGCGGCCTGGTAGTCGCGGGTTTCACGTGGTGTGGTCATCGCCGGTTCTCCGTTTTGTTATCAGCGCAATTGAAACCAGGTGGTCTTCAACTGGGTGTATTTATCGAATGAGTGCAGCGACAGGTCGCGACCGAAACCGGACTGCTTGCCGCCGCCAAAAGGTACGGTCACGTCCAGCGCATCGACGCTGTTGACCGACACCGTGCCTGCTCGCAATTGTCGCGCCACCCGGTGGGCGCGATTGAGGTCGTCGGTCCACAGCGAAGCCGCCAGACCGTAGACGCTGTCGTTGGCCAGTTGCAACGCGTGGGCCTCGTCGTCGAATGGCGTGATCGCCAATACCGGGCCAAACACTTCATCGCGAAACAACGGCATGTCCGGCGTCACGCCGGTGAAAATCGTCGGCTGAATGAAGTTGTCGGAGCCGTTGAAAATTGACTGCCGACCGCCACAGACTTTGGTCGCGCCTTGCTGTTCGGCCTGCTGGATGAACTTCATGATGCGCGCGGTCTGACGATTGTCGACGATGGCCCCGGCGGCGCTCGACGGGTCCAGCGGGTCGCCCGGCAGCCAGCGTTCGGCCTGGGCCTTGAGGCGCTCGACAAACTCGTCATGAATCGAACGCTGCACCAGCAACCGCGAATTCGCCGAGCACACTTCGCCCTGATTGAAGAAGATGCCGAACGCGGCTTTTTCGGCGGCCAGATCGAGGTCCTGGCAATCGGCGAACACCAGGTTCGCGCTCTTGCCGCCGCACTCCAGCCACACCTGCTTGAGGTTCGATTGCGCCGAGTACTGCATGAAATATTTGCCGACTTCAGTGGAGCCGGTGAACACCAGGCAGTCGACGTCCGGGTGCAGACCGAGGGCCTTGCCGGTTTGTTCGCCGAGACCCGGCAGCACGTTGAACACTCCTGCTGGAATCCCCGCCTCTAGCGCCAGCTCAGCCAGGCGCAGAGCGGAAAACGGCGACTGCTCGGCAGGTTTGAGAATGACGGAGTTGCCAGCGGCCAGGGCCGGGGCAAGTTTCCAGGCGGCCATGTCCAGTGGAAAATTCCACGGCACCACGGCAGCCACTACGCCAAGGGCTTCGCGGGTGATGGTTGCCAGCACGTTCTGCGCACTCGGCGCGACCTGATCGTAGAGTTTGTCGAGGCTTTCGGCGTACCAGCGGAACACCCCGGCGGCACCCGGCACGTCGATGTTGTAGGCGTCCGTGACCGGTTTGCCCATGTTCAGCGAATCGAGCAGCGCCAGTTCTTCACGGTTTTCCAGGATCAAGTCGGCCAGGCGCAACAGCACTTGCTTGCGCTCGCTCGGTGACCGTGCAGCCCAGGTGCCTGCCTCGAAGACTTGCCGCGCATTGCGCACTGCCACATGCACATCTTCTTCGCCGCACGCGGCAACGTTGGCCAGGCATTGCCCGGTGGCAGGATTGATCGCGGCAAACGTCTGCCCCGACTGCGCCGGGAGGTGCTGACCGTCGATCACCGCCAGGTCGGGAAACCGCAGCGTAGCGGCCTTGCGTTGCCAATACTCAAGCTCGAACACGTTCAGATGCTCCGGTGGACATTCTTGTGTATTGGATAGTCGCTCAGGCCCAAGCGGTGGAAAACCAGTAAATATGTGTTCGCAGGCCAACAAAAAACTGCTTAGCCAATCTCCCCACTGGCGCAGCATGTGGTTATTGTTCAAACACAACAAATCGTCACCCGAGCGGATCGGGGTGGCGCGCAAATTGCCAGGATGACTGATCCGCCCTTCCCCGAGGTTTGCTGTGGCTGCCTACAATCTGCGTCAATTGAAGTACTTCATCACCACCGTCGAGTGCGGCAGCGTCGCCGAGGCCTCGCGCAAGCTGTACATCGCCCAGCCATCGATCTCCACGGCCATCAAAGGGCTGGAAGACAGCTTCGGCGTGCAACTGCTGATTCGTCACCATGCACAGGGCGTGTCATTGACCCCCAGTGGTGCACGCTTCTACCGCAAGGCCCAGGAACTGCTGCGCATGGCCAAGGAGTTCGAACAGAACGCTTTGGCCGACAACGATGTGGTGTCCGGACAAATCGATATCGGCTGCTTCGAAACGGTCGCACCGCTGTACCTGCCGCAATTGATTGCCGGGTTTTCGGCGTTGTACCCGGGGGTGGAAATCCGCATCCGCGATGGCGAGCAGCAAGAGCTGGTGCAAGGCCTGACGTCCGGCGCGTTCGATCTGGCGATCCTGTATGAGCACGATCTCGACGGCACCATCGAGACCGAACCATTGATGCCGGCACAACGGCCTTACGCGCTGCTACCGGCCGATCACCGCTTTGCCCAGCAGGCGCAGGTGTCGCTGCGGGATTTGTGCCTGGAACCGATGATTCTGCTGGACGTGCAACCGAGCCGGACCTACTTCGTCAGCCTGTTCGATGAGCTGGGCCTGACCCCACGCATCGCCTTTAGCTCGCCTTCCATTGAGATGGTGCGCGGCATGGTCGGCCAGGGATTCGGCTTCTCGATCCTGGTCACCAAGCCACACTCGGAGTGCACCTACGACGGGAAGAAAGTGGTGTGCGTGAACATTGCAGAAGAGGTCACCGGTTCAGGGCTGGTGGCGGCATGGCTCAAGCGCGGGCAACTGACCAAGCCGGCGCAGTTGTTTGCAGATTACTGCCGCGAACAACTCACCGCCAAATCCGAAAGCTCACACCCTCCCCTGTAGGAGCTGGCTTGCCAGCGATGGCGTCATCCAGGCCGAAGCAAGTCTCAAGGGCCTCTTCGCCGGCAAGCCGGCTCCTACAAGGTATGCGCGCAGCGTGCTATCGGCGTTTGAATTATTTACGCGGTTTGATCCGCGCAGTCGCCTCGGCCACCAGTGGATCATCCGGCCAATAATGCTTCGGATAACGCCCCTTCAAATCCTTCTTCACCTCGGAGTAGGTGCTGCGCCAGAAGTTCGCCAGGTCCTGCGTCACCTGCACCGGTCGCCGTGCCGGGGACAACAGGTGCAGTTTCACCACTTGCCGGCCACCGGCAATGCGCGGGGTTTCGGCCAGGCCGAACAACTCCTGAAAACGCACCGCCAGAATCGGCGGCTGCTCGCTGTAGTCCAGTCGGATCGACGAGCCCGACGGCACGTTTAAATGGTGCGGCGCCAATTCGTCGAGGCGTTGCGGCAGCGGCCACGGCAGCAGGTTGCGCACGATGCTCGACAGGTCGAGATTGGCAAAATGACTGAGCCGCGAGACTTTGCCCAGATACGGCATCAACCAGTTTTCGAGACTCTTCAGCAACGCGGCATCACTGACATCCGGCCATTCGCTTTCGCCCTTGGCGGCCAGATCCAGTTGCCGCAACATCGCGACCCGCGCCTGCCACTGACGCAGCTCCGGCGTCCACGGCAACAGCTCCAGACCTTTGCGTCGCACCAGATTGACCAGCGCCTGGCTGCGGGCGCTTTCGTCGAGGCCGGTCAGCGGTTCGCGGCTGAGGATCAGTTCGCCAACCTTGCGCTGACGTTCGGCGCGCAGCACGCCCTCGCGTTCGTCCCAATCCAGTTGATCGACGCAGCGAACCTGTTCGGCCAGCACTGAATCGAACAGCGCCGGATCGAAATCCGTCGCCAGATAAATCCGTTCTTCACGCTGCCCCTGACGACTGCCCAGATCGGCAATCACCAGCCACGGTTGCTTCATCAAACTGTCGGCTTCAGCGAACAACGCGGCGCGACCGTTGGCCAGGCGATACTCCGCGCCACCGGCCCGGCGCTGTTGGGCCACGCGGTCTGGATAGGCCAGCGCCAGCAATGCGCCGAGCCAGCGCGGATGATCCGGATCGCTGACCGGCTCCGAAGCTTTACCACGCAGATAACCGCGATATTGCCGCGCCAGTTGCCGGGCTCGTTGTACCCCACCCTGCGCGCCGCGAGCGGCACGTTCTTCGCCAGACAACAGGGTCAATCGACTGTGCAGATCCGCCCCGGCGCCACGCAAAATATCGCGTTCGCCGAGCAGCGCCGCGACATCGCAAGCCATGTCCGCCAACCCCAGCGCCTGACCACGCAACAGCAAATGGGCGATGCGCGGATGCGCCGGCAGCTCGGCCATGGACTGACCGTGACGGGTCAGCGTTTCCCCCTCCAACGCACCGAGGCGCTGCAGCAAATCCTGAGCCTGTGCATAAGCGGCCGCAGGCGGCACGTCGAGCCACACCAATTGCCCCGGTGTCACGCCCCAACGTCCCAGTTGCAAGGCCAGCCCCGCGAGGTCCGCCGAAAGAATCTCTGCACTGCCGTAAGCGGCCAGTTGCTCGTGCTGATCCTGCGACCACAAGCGATAACACACACCCGGCTCCAGTCGCCCGGCCCGGCCTGCACGCTGGATGGCACTGGCCTTGGAAATGCGCTGCGTGTCGAGGCGGGTCATGCCGCTGCCCGGATCAAAACGCGGCACCCGCGCCAGCCCGGCATCGATCACCACGCGCACGCCGTTGATGGTCAAACTGGTTTCGGCGATGTTGGTGGCCAGCACCACTTTGCGTTTGCCCGCGGGTGCCGGATCGATCGCCGCACGCTGCGCAGCCAGGTCCAGTTCACCGTGCAACGGGCAGAGTAAAACCTGAGTGTTTTCGCCCAACGCATCGGCCAGTTGTTGATGCACGCGCCGGATTTCCGCCTGCCCCGGCAGGAACACCAGCACGCTGCCGGTTTCGTCGTTCAAGGCTTCGAGGATGGTCTGCACCAGACGCGGCTCGATGAATTCACCGGACTGGAACGGCCGCCCCCAACGCATCGCCACCGGGTACATGCGCCCTTCACTGCGCAGGATAGGCGCGTCGTCGAGCAACCCGGCGAGGCGCTCGCCTTCGAGCGTGGCGGACATCAAGAGGATTTTCAGCGGCTGGTCATCACGGAACAATTCCCGGCCATTGAGGCTCAGGGCCAGCGCCAGATCAGCGTCGAGGCTGCGCTCGTGGAACTCGTCGAAGATCAGCAAGCCCACGCCATCCAGCGCCGGGTCATCCTGCAGGCGCCGGGTAAGGATGCCTTCGGTGACCACTTCGATGCGCGTGTTCGGGCCGACCTTGCTGTCGAGTCGAATGCGATAACCCACGGTTTCGCCGACCTTCTCGCCCAACTCGCTGGCCAGCCGTTCGGCCGCGGCGCGCGCAGCCAGGCGACGCGGTTCGAGCATCAGGATGGTCTGCCCGGCCAGCCAAGGCTCGTCCAGCAAGGCCAACGGCACGCGGGTGGTTTTACCAGCGCCGGGCGGTGCTTCGAGCACGGCTTCGTGGCGTGAAGCGAGGGCTTCACGCAGGGCGGGTAAAACTTCATCAATCGGCAAAGAAATCATGCTGGCTCCCAAACAGAGGCGCGAGTATAACGGCGAACTGCAAGGCGTTCGTCAGGGTCTTAACTCTTACAGACGACGTTTCGTTTTGAGATTACCCAGGAGATTTCATATGCGTGCTCCCTTTCGCCTGATCGGCGGTGTTCTGGTCGCAACCTTGCTGACTCAAGTGACCGCTTGCGGTTCGATCTTCTACCCGGACCGACGTGGCCAGATCGACGGCAAGATCGACCCGGCCATTGCCGCGCTCGATGCCGTGGGTCTGCTGTTCTATATCATTCCCGGTTTGATCGCATTTGCCGTGGACTTCGCCACCGGGGCGATTTACTACGCGCCGGGAGAGACCGCACAAGTTGCCCCGGAAAAACTCAAGGAAGCCATCGGCGCCGACGGCAAAGTCGATAACCACAAATTGCAGACTTTTCTGGAACGTGAACTGGGCCGCAGCTTCCCGCTGGACGATCCGCGTCTGATCCAGAGCAAGGGCAGCGCCCAGCAGCTGGCGATGCTCGGCCTGCAACCGTCCGCGTAACCCGTACGTGTGAAGGATCACTTTAAGGAAATGCTCCCCCTATGACCTCCAGCGCCGAACACGCCCGCCTGCTGCGGCTGGCCACCCGCGCCTCGGTGGCGGTGGCGTGCACCCTGATCGTCGCCAAAGCCATCGCCTGGTGGCTGAGCGGTTCGGTGAGCATGCTCGCCGGCCTCACCGACTCGACGCTCGACGGCGTCACGTCCTTGCTCAACCTGCTGGCGGTGCATTACGCCTTGCGCCCCGCCGACAATGATCATCGCTACGGGCACGGCAAGGCCGAGTCGTTGGCGGGCATGGCCCAGGCGCTGTTCATTGGTGGCAGTGCGGTGCTGATCGCGTTACAGGCCTACGAGCGGTTGAAACACCCCGAACCCGTGGGCGCGCCGTGGATCAGCATCGCGGTGATTGTGTTCTCGCTCGTGCTGACCGTGGTGTTGTTGATGTTTCAACATCGGGTGGTCAAGGCCACCGGCTCCAACGCGGTGCGCGCCGACTCCCTGCACTACCGCTCGGACCTGCTGCTCAACGGCAGCATTCTGATCGCGTTGGTGCTGGCCGGGTTTGGCCTGCATCAGGTAGACCCCTGGTTCGGCCTGGGAATCGCCGCCTACATTCTATGGAGCGCGGTGCAGATCGCCCGGGAGAGTTTTGCGGTATTGATGGATGAAGAACTGCCGCCGGATGTCAGCCAGCACATGCTGGAACTGGCTTGCAGCGTGCCGGGCGTCTTGGGTGCGCATGATCTGCGCACCCGAATCTCCGGCAACCAGTGGTTTGTGCAATTGCATCTGGAGTTGCCGGGAGAGCTGACGTTGTCAGTCGCCCACGGTATCAGCGACCAGGCCGCGGCAGCCATTCACAACGCCTACCCGCGAGCCGAAGTGCTGGTGCACGCCGATCCGAAGGAAGTGGTGAACGCCGCCAGGGCTGGCTAGTTCACCTGATAACCGCGACTGCTCAGGCACTTGCCTTGGGCCTGCTGGTAGCCTTGCACCACGCAAGAGTCTGGCCGATAGGTCGCCGTCTGCGGGCAAATCCGCTCTGCTGCACCGCGCATTGGTAGCACTCGTAACCGTCCCGATTGACCTGCTCCGGCGACTGGCCGTTGGCCGGATACGCCATCACGTCGCACGTTAGTGACAAACCGCTGTATGCGGGAACGAATCTCGATATCATTCGCAATGAGGCAAGGTTGCCTCGCTGATGACGTGTCATTGACACGAAATACGCGCTATCAGGAGATAGAAGATGCATGTTAAATCGGTAACTTTCGCTGCAACCCTCCTTCTTTCAGCCCACGCTGCTGCCATGACAGAAAATCAGGCTTCGTTTGACAAAGATCTTGTAAAGGATCTGTCGCAAGTCTTGGTTACCAACCCTACCTCCAAAACAGCTCCCTTAGCCCAGCAACAAGCAGGGCATATGGTTGCTGTGACTACTTGCAAGCTGTTCATGAAGCCGCACCCGCTTGCTTGCAACTAAGTTTACTCCACTCGAGACCGGCAATCGCCGGTCTCTCCTTTGAACTAGGGGCGAGCGTGAAAATTATAACAATTGGGGGCGGTGAAATTTCACAGCTCGAAACTTTAGAACTGGATTCTTTTATCTGCAGCCAGACAGACAAACGCGAGCCGAAAGCCCTCTTTATCCCAACCGCAAGTGGCGACGCAGAGGGATACTGTAAAACTTTTCAGCATATCTATGGCAAGCAGCTTGGGTGCAAAGTTGATTTTCTCCTGACTACAAAATCAAACTTCTCTCAACAAGATGCGATACAAAAAATTCTAACTGCTGACCTTGTGTATGTGGGCGGCGGAAATACGCAAAAGATGCTCAAAATCTGGCGAGACTACGGAATCGATCTGGCCCTTCGCCAAGCAGGACAAAATGGCACCGTCCTGTCTGGCCTGAGTGCTGGAGCGATCTGCTGGTATGAAGCAGGGCTTAGCGACTCGGATCGGTTCTCAGCCGTAGAAGGTTCAAGCTGGAGCCTGAAGCGGCTTGAAGGGCTGGGTTTTCTGCCGGGCGTTTTCTGCCCTCACCTCGATAAAGAGCAGAGACATGAACCTCTGCTGAATCTTGTTGGCTCCTCCGGAGAAAGGGCCGTTGCTTGTGACAATGGCGCTGCGATCTTCTGGGAGAATGGTGTCGCTCGAGTCTTCACTTCTCTCCCTCGCGCATACGCTTACATCTACACAGAGCAGTCTGGTGAGGTGCGCGCTGATCGATTTGCCTCGGGTGAAAAACTGCCATTGTGATCCCTCAAGCCGTCCAAACGTAAAGGGTGACCGCATCCACCCTCCCCCGTCATGGCCGGGGAGGGGGTACCCGTTTTCTACCGAGGTGAGCGAGATTAGCGGGGCATCAAGCAGCTCCATTTTTTGATTGCTGGACTCAGCAGCCAATCCCACCGGCTCCCGCCCCAACGGCTTGTCCACACCACCGACGGCGTCCGCGCCAAACCCATGCACTCATTTACTGGGGCGTTTCGACATCTCCCCGACGCACCGACAACTCAAACACATCCCGCAGCCCCCCCCATGACCAGATCATCCCGCAAAATCAGGCTCTGAACTTTCGACTAATAAGCCGATTCGAGGGAAAAGAGGGCGACGATTTCTAGATGCAATTCCATGAGTGAAAAACTTGATGAATGTCGTACTGACCGAGGAAGTGAAAATCAAAAAATCGCTGGCAAGCCAAGCCTTACCGGCCAGCGGTGGACGGGGTGGCTTATTTGCGCAAAGAAAAAGGGGAGACCCGTCGGCCTCCCCTTGAGAACTTCGTCCTGGCTCAACGCTTTTGACGTTGGCTCACCTCACGCCGTCTTCTGGACAGTGTGTAGCTCGGGGGCCAGCACATCCCCGGTGGGGGGTGGCGGCCGCATCTGGCCTGATTCGGCGAGTTGCAGTGGACTGTTTGTCCGAGCAGTGATTCTGGTGATAAGAATAGGCCTGGAGCGCCGGCAGAGGATTGCGAAGATTGCTGAATTAAACATCACTTGCGCAATTTTTAACCCTGGATAGATAATCCACCGCAATAGTTACGACAAAGGACTGATTGATGAGCAAGCTCGACCGTTATGACCTGAGTATTTTGGCGGAATTGCAGCGCGACGCGCGCATCTCCAACCAGGAGCTGGCCGAGCGCATCGGCCTGTCGCCTTCGCCGTGCTCGCGACGGGTCAAGCAACTGGAGGACGACGGCTACATTTCCCGCCAGGTCGCCCTGCTCGACCGCAAAATGCTCGGTCTGAGCCTGACCGCCTACGTGCTGATCGGCATGGACCGTCACACGCCGGAGCGTTTCGAGAACTTCGAAGCGGCCATTCGCACCTTGCCGCAAGTGCTCGAATGCAGCCTGGTGACCGGGATGGACGCCGACTATCAGCTCAAGGTCGTGGTGCCGGACATGGATCACTATCAGAAGCTGCTGCTGGGACACCTGACCCGGATTGAAGGCGTGACCAGTGTGCGCTCGAGTTTTGTGCTCAATCAGGTATTGAACAGCACCGAACTGCCGTTGACTCATCTGCGCAGTTGAGGACGCTATCGCTGGCAAGCCAGCTCCTACAGGTTTTGAGTCGGTCACAATGTTGTGACCGGCGCTAGACCTTGTAGGAGCTGGCTTGCCGGCGATGGGGCCGGCACAGGCGACGAATGACTGCGACACACCGACGCAGGTCAATACTGCACGCTGCCTGCCGGGCGTATACTCCCCGCGCCCTTTTTAGCCGCGTGCGCGCTGGAGATGTTCGATGGATCCTGCAGTATTCGAAGAGTGGATGATGACCGGACTGGTCAGCATCCTGATCATTTTCATGGGTTTCATCGTCTGGGATCTGGCGAAGAAGTCCAAGGCCGGGCGCTTTGGCTCGTTCATTCTGTTCTTCGTGCTGGGCCTGGGCGTGGCAGCGTTCATCATCAAGAGCGTGGTGATCGGCCTGATCGAATCCGGCACGTTATAAGCGCGCCGGTACTTCCTTCCACTGGCCCTGATCGAGCCCTTCGATCGTCCAGTCGCCGATCCTGACCCGCACCAGGCGCAACGTCGGCAACCCGACCGCCGCCGTCATGCGCCGCACCTGCCGGTTACGCCCTTCGCGAATCACCAGTTCCAGCCAACTGGTCGGCACGCTTTTGCGGAACCGTACCGGCGGGTTGCGGGGCCACAATTCAGGCTCATCCAGTTGTCGCGCTTCGGCAGGTAACGTCATGCCGTCATTCAATTCGACCCCGTCACGCAAGCGCTGCAATTGCTCAGTGCTCGGCTCGCCTTCGACCTGAACCCAATAGGTCTTGGCGAGCTTGTGTTTCGGATCAGCGATGCGCGCCTGAAGCTGGCCGTCGTTGGTCAGCAACAACAAGCCTTCGCTGTCGCGGTCCAGACGCCCTGCCGGGTAGATCCCGGGAATGTCGATAAAGTCCTTGAGCGTCGCCCGCCCTTCGCCGTCGCTGAATTGCGTCAGCACATCGAACGGTTTGTTGAACAGGATCAGTTTCGGCTCGGCTGGCGGAGCCTTGGCGACACGGCGCGGGGCTGCAGCAGAAGGCTTCGCGCCAGGGCGGCGGGAAACGGGGCGTTGAGGACGGGACATGGCGAAGAGAACATCTAGCGATCAGGGCTGACAATGCTAGTGCCCCGACCGCTAAATGACCATCGCGAATCAGCGGAACGGCGGCTCGTCGAAGCTGCGCAGTTTGCGCGAGTGCAACGAGTTGAGCTCGGTGCGCAGCAAATCCACGGCGGCGATGCCGATCTTCAGGTGCTGGCTGACCGCACGCTCATAGAACGCGTTGGCCGAGCCCGGCAGCTTGATCTCGCTGTGCAACGGCTTGTCCGACACGCACAACAACGTGCCGTACGGCACCCGCAGACGATATCCCTGAGCAGCAATGGTCCCGCTTTCCATGTCCACGGCCACGGCGCGGGACAAGTTGATCAGCGGACGTTCCTGGGCCCAGCGCAGCTCCCAGTTGCGGTCGTCGTAAGTCAGCACGGTGCCGGTGCGCAGGCGTTTCTTCAGTTCATCACCCTTCTCCCCGGTGACATTGGCTGCCGCCTGCTGAAGCGCCATCTGCACTTCGGCCAGGGCCGGAATCGGAATGTTTGGCGGCACGACCCGGTCGAGAATCCCGTCACGACGCATGTAAGCGTGCGCCAGCACGTAGTCGCCAATGGTCTGCGACTGACGCAAGCCACCGCAGTGGCCGATCATCAGCCAGCAGTGCGGACGCAGCACGGCCAGGTGATCGGTGATGTTCTTGGCGTTGGACGGGCCAACGCCGATGTTGACCAGGGTGACGCCATGACCGTCGCTCGCGATCAGGTGATAGGCCGGCATCTGGTAGCGGTGCCAGACCACGCCCGCGGCAATCGCCGACGCTTCGCCGTGATCCATGCTCTTTTCGATGATCACGTTGCCCGGCAGGACCATGCGCACAAAACGCGGGTCGCTGCGCAATTGTTCCAGGCCATGGACGATGAACTGGTCGACGTAGCGGTGATAGTTGGTCAGCAAAATCCACGGCTGCACATGACGCCAGTCGCTGCCGGTGTAATGCACCAGTCGGCGCAGTGAGAAATCCACCCGTGCGGCATCGAACAAGGCCAGCGGCAGCGGATCGGTGTTTTCCCAATCGTACAAGCCGTCGGCAATACCGTCGGTCGCAGCCGACAGGTCCGTGCTCGGGAACACCCGCGCCAGCACCGCAGCAGTCACACCGGAGCCAGCCAGCTCATCGCCCTGCTCAACCACGTACGGGTAAGGAATGTTCTGCTGGCTGACGCCGACTTCGACCGTCACGGTGAAGTCGTGCATCAACGGCACGAGTTGTTCCAACAGGTATTTACGGAATGCGGCGGGATGGGTGACGGTGACGCTGTAAGTGCCCGGCAACTGCACCTTGGCGTAAGCGCGGGTGGTCTGCGGGACTTCCCCCTGGCAGAGGTAGGTCAGGCGTAATTCGGGATAGCGGAACATCGAGCGCTGCTCGGCATCGGGCTCGACACGATCCTTGAGGTAACGCTTGAGCGCCTGGCTCAGCGCGACGGTTGCACGATTGTGCAAGTGAGCAAGCCGGTCCACGGCTTGCTCGGCGGTTTGAACGACAATAAAAGCTTCGGTCACGATCAGCATCCTGTGTTCTGACTTGCAGACCTTCATCTTGCCTGCATCGTCGCTTCACGGGAACAGTGGCGTATTGGCAATGCAGAAGAATTGCGGTGAATGCAAAACCCCTGTGGGAGCCAGCCTGCTGGCGATAGCGCAATTACATTCACCCTGTCTGTTGGCTGTGGCACCGTTATCGCCAGCAGGCTGGCTCCCACAGGTTTTTAAAGTGTTCAGAATCCTTGCGGGGTCGAGCGGGCGACAATCGCCTCCACATCCAGGCCGCGTGGCAAGGCGCCGTAAACCCGACCGTTCGAACCAAGGCGACTGGCAATAAACGCATCACTGACCACCGCATTCCCCGCCTCCAGCAACAGCTTGGCCTGCAACCCCAACGCAATGTCTTCGGTCAGTTGTCGCGCCCGGTACTGAATGTCACCGGTGTCTTTGAACGCCGCCTGCAATTGATGAATGTGCGCCGCCAGCCGTTTATCGCCATGGCCATCGCCCAATTCGCTGAACAGCACATCGAGAACGCCCGGTTCTTTGGACAGAGCACGCAGCACATCAAGGCACTGCACGTTGCCGGAGCCTTCCCACGTCGAGTTCACCGGCGCCTCGCGATAAAGACGCGGCAGGATGCTGTCTTCGACGTAACCGGCGCCCCCCATGCATTCGGCAGCCTCGTTGATCATCGCCGGTGCGCGTTTGCAGATCCAATACTTGCCCACTGCCGTGACCAGTCGCGCAAATTTGGCTTCATGGCTGTCATCCAGATGATCCAGCGCCTTGCCCATGCGCAGGCTCAACGCCAGAGCCGCTTCACTTTCCAGCGCCAAATCCGCCAGCACGTTTTGCATCAAGGGTTGTTCGCTGAGCAACTTGCCGCCCACCGAACGATGAGCGCAGTGGTGGCTGGCCTGGGTCAGCGCCTGGCGCATCAGTGAACTGGAACCGACCATGCAATCGAAGCGGGTCATGGCGACCATCTCGATGATCGTCGGAACGCCGCGCCCTTCTTCACCGACCATCCATGCCAGCGCCCCCCGGAACTCCACTTCGCTGGAAGCGTTGGAGCAATTGCCGAGTTTGTTTTTGAGGCGCTGAATGTAGAACTGATTGCGCGTGTCGTCCGGGCGATGGCGCGGCAGCAGGAAGCAGGTCAGGCCTTTGTCTGTCTGCGCCAGGGTCAGGAAGGCATCGCACATCGGCGCCGAACAGAACCATTTGTGCCCTAGCAGCTCGTAAGCCTGACCGGGACCGCTGGCGCCAACCGGATACGCCTTGGTGGTGTTGGCACGCACATCGGTGCCGCCCTGCTTCTCGGTCATCGCCATGCCGATGGTGACGCCAGCCTTGTGGGCCATACCAACGTTGCGCGGGTCATATTCAGTGGCGAGGATTTTCGGCAGCCATTGTTTCGCCAGATTCGGTTGCAGACGCAGCGCCGGGACACTGGCGAAGGTCATGGTCAGCGGGCAGCCACTGCCAGCTTCGGCCTGGCTGTGCAGATACGTCATGGCGGCGCGGGCGACATGGGCGCCGTCCTGCGGCTGCGCCCAGGGCAGTGAGGTCAAGCCGTGCTCGATCGCCGTGCGCATCAGTTCGTGATAGGCCGGATGAAATTCCACCAAATCGATGCGGTGACCAAACCGGTCATGGCTGCTGAACACCGGCTTGTTCTGGTTGGCCAGGAACCCCGCTTCCATCAACGGCCCGCCGGCCAGTGCGCCGTAGGCGTCGATCCGCGATTCGGCCCAGCCGGCACCGAACCGCCGCGACCACTCCTGCAACGGCAAGTCGATGCGGTACAGGTTGGCACCATCCAGTGACGGCGGCTGATTGGTGACTTCGTGGGTTTCGGCGAACTGATGCAGGTTCATGACAGGGCTCCTTTGGTCGGCCAAGGGACTTCAGTTAAGCACCGCCCCATGACCGAAAAAAGTGTCATATCCGCCTAACTGTCGGCACTTTCACCCTGTTGAATACAGAGGACCCGGCGATAGAGCGCTGCCTGCAAGTCTTCGAATTTCACCGGTTTGCTCAGGTAATCGATCAAAGCACCGGTCGGGCAACGTTCCCGGTCCATGCCGAGGGCGATCATGAACAGCGGCACTTCGGCATAACCCGACATGTCGCGAATCTGGCAGCAGAGTGACACCTCTTCCTGCGAGCGCTGCAGGTAATCGATCAACACCGCATCGAAACGTTCCTGCTGCAAATGTTCGAGCGCCATGGCGTCGCTGTCAGCCGTTCGCACACGAAAACCAAGCTTGAGCAACATGCCGCGCATCACCAGTTGAGTGATGCTGTTGTCGTCCACCAGCAGCACGGTGCAATCCTGGGGCAGGCGCAACGGTGGCAAATCCCGAGGCATCAAAGGCATCGCCGGCCGTTGCGCCATCGGCAGTTCAACTACAATATCGAGCTGGAAACGGCTGCCGTGACCGGGCTCGGAGCGGTGAGTCAGGCGCCCGCCGAGCAATTCCACCAGTTGTCGGCAGATCGCCAGGCCAACCCCCAGGCCACCGTATTCACGGGTCATCGAGCCGTCGAGCTGGAAGAACCGTTGGTACATCGTCGCCTCTCCCAGATCGGTGAAGCCGATGCCCGTATCAATCACGGCAAAGCTCAGCGCCAGACGATCGAACTCGGCCGCCTTGCCGGTCACCCGCAACGCCAGGCCACCGACACGGGTGAACTTGATGGCGTTGTCCAACAGGCATTCCAGGCATTGCGCAATCTTGACGCTGTCCCCCTGCATACGATCCGGCAAACCCGTCGCAACGTCGACCTTGAAGTCCAGAGACTTGGCCGACGCATTGCCTTCGAACTGCACACGCAACGCTTCGACCATTGCGCGCAAACTGAAGGTACTCGCCGAGGCCTTGAGCTTGCCGGCCTGCAATTCGGTCAGGGTGAGGATGCCGTTGACCATGCGCATCATGTCCCGCGCCGAGCCTGCGGCCGTTTGCTGATACTGCTCCAGCTCCGGGTCCATCTCGACGGTTTGCATCAGTTCCAGCGAACCGATCACGCCGTTCATCGGCGTACGCAATTCATGGGTCAGGGTGGCGAGGAATTCGTCCTTGAGCTTGTTACTGTGCGCCAGTTGCTGGTTCAGCACTTCGAGTTTTTGACTGGCATCGAACAGGGTTTGCGCCTGTTGCTCGCGCATGGCGTTGATTCGGTCAGCCAGCGCCAGCGACAGCAACGCCACTTCGATCGCCGAACCGATCTGGCTGGAATACATGGTCAGGAACACATTCGGCAGGTAACCCAGCACCATCAGCGTGTTAACGATGCCGCCCAGCAGAAACGCCGACCAGGCAATGATGAAGTACCGCGCCACCCGCAAGCCGCGCAGCCAGGCAAATATCCCGGCGGCAAAAATCACCACGGTGAAGGTCAGCGCCAGCGCCGTCGCCAGACGCAAGGCCAAGGCGTAACTGGTCATCAATGACAGCCCGACCACCAATGCACTGAAAGCCACCAACGCCAACAGCGAACGGTCGAACCAGCGGCTGTGCGTGGCCATCTGCAAAAAGCTGCGGGCAAACTGACTGCCGAACAGCCCTGCGCAGCCAATGAAAAATGGTGTCGCGGCGTTGGCCCACCAAGGATTGTCTGGCCAGAAATATTGCACCGCAGCCCCGTTCACCGACAGCTGATACAAGCCGAACGAAGCGATGTAGAAAATGTAATAAAGGTAACTGGTGTCGCGAACGCTGAGGTAGATGAACAGGTTGTAGACCAGCATCCCCAGCAACACGCCGTAAATCAGCCCCAGCACGTACAGCCGAACAGGTTGCTCTTCGAGGTAGGTCGTGCTCGACCACAACGTCACCGGCGCCTGGATCGAACCTTCACTCTGCAAGCGCAGGTAAAGGGTTTGCGCCTGTTCAGGCTTGAACGTCAGATCGAACAGATAGTTGTTCTGGCGAATTTCGCGGCTGGCGAACGGCAAGGCGTCGCCGGTCTGCCGGGCCAATTGGTAGTTGCCGTCGGCATCAGGCAAATAGAGATCAAGGTGATCGAGGGGCGGATAGGCCAGTTCCAGCAGCCAGGTGCGCTGTGCCGTCGGGTTGGACGGACGGTAATGCAGGTCGATTTTCAGCCAGAACACCGAACGTGAATACCCGGCATTGAGCGTGTCTTTATTGTGCGGTTTGAAGTTGCCCGCCGCCGCTTGCGCGCGAATATCCGCGATGGACGCCTGACCTGCCGCGTCTTCAAACACTTGCAGGGTTCGGCCCAAGGGAAGGCTCTGGGTGAACTCGTCGAACTCGACGGCGTTTGCCAAAAGGGGCAAACAAAAAAGCAACATCAGCAAATAGCGCATTTAAGCCCCAGCGTGGCCTGTCCGGTCCTGTCAGGAAGCCCCCCCATTCCTTTTGAGCAGACGTAAAACCGGTATCACCTGTTATTGGTTTGGATCCACTCTAGCATAGCCGTTGGTGGCCTTTAAACACCATTGAAATATTTAAAGAAAAGGCTCTAGAACGGGCTTTACAGCAGTGCCAGCAGTGACACGACGACCTCTGTGGCGAGGGAGCTTGCTCTCGCTCGGCGGCGAAGCAGTCGTAAAGGCCGGTTACGCGGTATGGCTTTAAAAAGAACAGGGGCCACTTCCCTGCCCAACGGGAGCAAGCTCCCTCGCCACAATGGGATGTCGCTGCACCCGAAAAAGAATGTTTGGTGGTAAGCTCGCGCACCATGAATATCTACAGCTCTCGCCCCGTTGTCCTCTGTCTCTCCGGCCACGACCCAAGTGGTGGCGCCGGCTTGCAGGCAGATATCGAAGCCCTGCTCGCTCAGGGTTGCCATGCGGCTCCGGCCGTCACCGCCCTGACCGTGCAAGACACCGTCAATGTCACTGACTTCCGCGTCCTCGACCGTGAGTGGGTACTGGCCCAGGCCAATGCCGTACTCAACGACTCCGAAGTCGCCGCCGTCAAACTGGGCATGCTCGGTTCGCTGGAGATGGTCGACACTGTCGTCGAACTGCTTTCAGCGCACCCGCATCTGCCGGTGGTCTGCGACCCGGTGCTGCGCGCCGGTGGCGGCGGGCGCCTGGGCAAGGACGAAGTCGGCTACGCCATGCGCGAACGCCTGCTGCCCCTGTCGATCATTGCGACGCCTAACCTTCCTGAAGCCCGCATCCTCGCCGAGCTGCCCGAAGGCACCGCGGACGAGTGCGCTGAAAAACTCCTGCCGTTCGTCAAACACCTGCTGATCACCGGCGGTCATGGCGATGAAACCGAAATCCACAATCGCCTGTACAGCCGCGATGGCCTGCGCGAAACCTTTACCTGCCAGCGTCTGCCCGGCAGCTATCACGGTTCCGGTTGCACCCTGGCCAGCGCACTGGCCGGTCGTCTGGCGCAAGGCGAAAACCTCGCCAGTGCCGTACAGACCGCGCTTAACTACACGTGGCGCACCCTGCGTGACGCCGAGCAGTTGGGCAAAGGCCAGTTCGTGCCGCGTCGCTTGCCACTGGATTTCTGTTCGTAACTTCTATTTGTATGCGGTGAGGCTTG
This sequence comes from Pseudomonas sp. C32, assembly GCF_030417915.1. NCBI lineage: Bacteria > Pseudomonadati > Pseudomonadota > Gammaproteobacteria > Pseudomonadales > Pseudomonadaceae > Pseudomonas > Pseudomonas sp. C32. The sequence goes on from NZ_JAUHUK010000013.1 coordinate 51,848, forward strand.
TCCGATGAAACTACGTGGCCTGTACGCCATTACCGACAGCCATCTGCTGGACGGTAAGTTGCTCAAGTACGTGGAGGCGGCGCTGGAAGGCGGCGTCACCTTGCTGCAATACCGCGACAAGAGCAGCGACGAGGCCCGCCGTCTGCGTGAGGCCGAAGCCTTGCGCGGGCTGTGCGAACGCTACAAGACGCAGTTGATCATCAACGACGACGCCGAGTTGGCGGCGCGCCTGAACGTGGGCGTGCACCTGGGCCAGACCGATGGCCCGCTGACCCCGGCCCGGGCATTACTCGGTTCCAGGGCCATCATCGGCTCGACCTGCCACGCGCAACTTGAACTGGCCGAACAAGCTGCCAAGGAAGGCGCCAGCTATGTCGCCTTCGGCCGCTTCTTCAATTCGAACACCAAGCCCGGTGCACCGACCTGCAGCCTCGACCTGCTCGACCAGGCCCGCAAGCAGCTGCACCTGCCGATCTGCGCGATCGGCGGCATCACCCTGGATAACGCCGCCCCACTGGTGGCCCATGGCGTCGATCTGCTGGCGGTGGTGCATGGCCTGTTCGGCGCCGAGAGCACGGCTGAAGTGACCCGCCGCGCCCGCGCCTTCAACGAATTGTTTTCTATTTAAGCTTTAAATCTGATTTGAGAGCCCGATCATGTCTCGTTCCGAAACCCTGTTTGCCAATGCCCAGAAACACATTCCCGGTGGCGTGAACTCGCCGGTTCGCGCGTTCAAGAGCGTCGGCGGCACGCCGCTGTTCTTCAAGCACGCCGAAGGCGCCTACGTCACCGACGAAGACGACAAGCGCTATGTGGATTACGTCGGTTCATGGGGCCCGATGATCCTCGGCCACAGCCATCCGGACGTGCTGGACGCGGTGCGCAAACAACTGGAACACGGCCTGTCCTACGGCGCCCCGACCGAGATGGAAACCCAGATGGCCGATCTGGTTTGCTCCCTCGTGCCGTCGATGGAAATGGTGCGCATGGTCAGCTCCGGCACCGAAGCGACCATGAGTGCCATTCGCCTGGCCCGTGGTTTCACCGGTCGCGACAGCATCATCAAGTTTGAAGGCTGCTATCACGGTCACTCCGACAGCTTGCTGGTCAAGGCCGGTTCCGGCGCCCTGACCCAAGGCGTGCCGAGCTCTGCCGGTGTGCCGGCGGCGTTTGCCAAACACACCCTGACCCTGCCGTTCAACGACATCGATGCCGTTGAAGCCATGCTCGCCGAAGTGGGCCAGGAAGTAGCCTGCATCATTGTCGAGCCCGTGGCCGGCAACATGAACTGCGTACCACCTGCACCGGGCTTTCTCGAAGGCCTGCGGACCCTGTGCGACAAGCACGGTGTGGTATTGATTTTCGACGAAGTGATGACCGGTTTCCGTGTTGCCCTCGGCGGTGCTCAGGCTCACTACGGCGTAACGCCGGACCTGACCACCTTCGGCAAGATCATCGGTGGCGGCATGCCGGTCGGCTGCTTCGGTGGCAAGCGCGAAATCATGCAGCGTATCGCCCCGCTGGGCCCGGTCTACCAGGCCGGTACGTTGTCGGGTAACCCGCTGGCGATGGCCGCGGGCCTCACCACCCTGCGTCTGATCAGCCGCCCGGGCTTCCACGCCGAGCTGACCGACTACACCACCCGTCTGCTCGACGGCCTGCAACAGCGTGCCGATGCGGCCGGCATTCCGTTCGTGACGACCCAGGCCGGCGGCATGTTCGGTCTGTATTTCAGCGGCGCTGACGATATCGTCACCTTCGAAGACGTGATGTCCAGCGACGCCGCTCTGTTCGGGCGCTTCTTCCACCTGATGCTGGAAGGTGGCGTGTACCTGGCACCGAGCGCATTCGAAGCCGGTTTCACCTCGATCGCCCATGGCGAAGCCGAATTGAAACTGACCCTGGATGCCGCCGAACGCGCGTTTGCTGCACTGAAGTAAGGCTGAATCACTGACGCTGGTCATTACCAGCGTCAGCTTTCACCGACATTCCTGCACTTTGTCCTGCTCATCTGCTAATAATCTGCCGCAAAGCGGGTGAAATAATTCCCGCGTAGCAGAAAAACGAGTAAAGACTTTGTAAGGTTGGTCCTGCTTATTTCATAATGCGCGCTTATTGGATCCCTCGATGGGTCCGCGCGCCCTTCAGAGGTAAGTCGATTCCCATGAACCGCACCGGCCGCGCCCTTTCACTGGGCTGCCTGTTGCTCCTTCAGCCCCTGCTCGCGCTCGCACAAGCAGGCGGCAACTCGTTGTTAATCCCAGCGATGGGTCGCTGCACCCTCAATACTCAGCCGCAAGACCTGGCACAGGCCCTCGCCGCCTGCCAGAAAGCGTCGGAAGATGGGGATGCCCAAGCGCAATACGAGTTGGGTGAGTTCTACTACGATGGCAAAAACACGCCACGCGACCTCGATCAAGCCCTGAGCTATTTCGAAAAAGCCTCGCTGCAAGGCCATGCCCAGGCGCAATTCAAACTCGGCAGCATGTTCTTCCATGGCGAAGGCGTACCGGCCAATAACATCCAGGCGTACATCCTGCTGAAAATGGCGGCCGTCAATGGCGCCGAAGAAGCATTGGATACTGCCGACGAAGTCACTGAAAAGATGCCCCGCGAAGAACTCGAAGTCGCCACCCAGGTGCTCGGGCAAATATTCCGTAAATATTTGATGGAATTGCAGAGCGCTGACGGGCGCTCGCCGTTTTCGCCACTGCCCTGAGCACTGCTGACTGCGAGGTGGCTTGTTGTGGCGAGGGAGCTTGCTCCCGCTCGGCTGCGAAGCAGTCGTAAATTCAGCAATGCGGTTTATCTGAAAAAAGCGGTGACAGGTTTCAGGGCCGCTATGCAGCCCAACGGGAGCAAGCTCCCTCGCCACAACAAGCGCCTTCAGCCATCAGCCATCAGCCATCAGCCATCAGGCAATGGCTTACTTCTCAGGCATCGGCATCGGAAACGGCATCACGTTGCCGACCGCACCGCGCGCTTCGCTGATTTTCGGTGTGCCCATGCGCTCGACTTCGTCGATGCGCACGATCGAATGCATCGGCACAAAACTGCGCACCACGCCTTCGAACTGAGCCTTGAGCTTTTCTTCGCTCGGGTCGACGACCACTTGCGTGCGCTCGCCAAAGACGAACTCTTCCACTTCCAGAAAGCCCCACAGATCACTTTGATAGATCTGCTTGGCGTACATTTCGAACACCTGGCCCTGGTTGAGGAAAATCACCTTGTAGATTGGGGCTTCACGTTTGGTCATGGGCGGCGGGCAACACATCGGGGGATAAAAATGAGGGCGCGAACTATAGCATAGCCATTGGACGCGCAGCGGTAGGAACCTGGGGACATGTTCCCTATAATGCGCGGTTCTTTGAATCACGTGATGACTCTATTCCATGGCCAAGAAGCTTTACATCGAAACCCACGGTTGCCAGATGAACGAGTACGACAGCTCGCGCATGGTCGATCTGCTGGGCGAACATCAGGCCCTGGAAGTCACCGCCCGCGCTGAAGACGCCGACGTGATCCTGCTCAACACCTGCTCGATCCGCGAGCGCGCACAAGATCGCGTGTATTCCCAGCTCGGTCGCTGGCGTGAGCTGAAACTGGCCAACCCGGACATGGTGATCGCCGTCGGCGGTTGCGTGGCCAGTCAGGAAGGCGCCGCCATCCGCGATCGCGCCCCCTATGTGGACGTGGTTTTCGGCCCGCAGACCCTGCATCGGTTGCCGGAAATGATCGACGCCGCGCGCATCACCAAGCTGCCGCAAGTGGACGTCTCGTTCCCGGAAATCGAAAAATTCGACCATTTGCCCGAGCCACGTATCGACGGTCCGAGTGCGTACGTGTCGGTGATGGAAGGCTGCAGCAAGTACTGCACCTTCTGTGTAGTGCCCTACACCCGTGGCGAAGAAGTCAGCCGGCCGTTCGACGACGTACTTGCCGAGATCATTCACCTGGCCGAAAACGGCGTGCGCGAAGTGACGCTGCTGGGGCAAAACGTCAACGGCTATCGCGGGACCACTCATGACGGGCGCCTGGCCGACCTGGCCGAGCTGATCCGCGTGGTTGCCGCCGTCGATGGCATCGACCGCATCCGCTACACCACTTCGCACCCGCTGGAATTCTCCGACAGCCTGATCCAGGCCCACGCGGACGTGCCGGAACTGGTCAAACACCTGCATTTGCCGGTGCAATCGGGCTCGGACCGCATCCTCGCCGCGATGAAACGTAACCACACGGCGCTGGAGTACAAATCCAAACTGCGCAAGCTGCGGGCTGCCGTGCCGGGCATCTGCATCAGTTCGGACTTCATCGTCGGCTTCCCGGGCGAGACCGAGAAAGATTTCGAACAAACCATGAAGCTGATTCAGGACGTCGGTTTCGACTTTTCCTACTCGTTCGTCTACAGCCAGCGTCCGGGCACACCCGCTGCTGACCTCGCCGACGAGACGCCGGAAGAGCTGAAAAAAGAACGCCTCAACGCACTGCAACATCGCTTGAACCAGCAAGGTTTCGAGATCAGCCGACAAATGGTGGGCTCGATCCAGCGTATTTTGGTCACCGACTATTCGAAAAAGGACCCCGGCGAGTTGCAAGGCCGGACCGAGAATAACCGTATCGTCAACTTCCGCTGCGATAATCCAACCTTGATCGGCCAGTTCGCCGATGTGCATATCGATGCCGCGCAGCCGCACTCGTTGCGGGGCTCTTTGATCCAGTAACCCTGTAGGAGCCGGCTTGCTGGCGATGAACGATAACCCGGTGTATCTGATACACCGCGGGGCCCCCATCGCCAGCAAGCCGGCTCCTACAGTGCAGTGTGCGATGCTTAATTATTTAAGCTTTCGCACCCAGCCCACTGGCGCTATCCTTCATTCATCACTATTGCCCCAGGGCGGCTAAATACGACCTTGAACGCACCCATCGAACCACATCGTTTCATCCTCGAGCCCTTTGAAGCTCGCCGCTTCGCCAATCTGTGCGGGCAATTCGACGAGCACCTGCGCTTGATCGAACAGCGCCTGACCATCGAGATCCGCAACCGCGGAAACCAATTCGAACTGATCGGCGAGCCCAAACACACCACCTCCGCGGAAAACCTCCTGCGCCGCCTGTATCGGGAAACCAAGGGTACCGAGCTGTCGCCGGACATGGTTCACCTGTTCCTGCAGGAATCTGCCGTCGAAGCGCTGGACAACCACTCGCCCGCCGAAGCCTCCGTTGCCCTGCGCACCAAAAAAGGCATGATTCGCCCCCGCGGCTTGAATCAAGTGCGGTACGTGAAGGAAATCCTCGGTAACGATATCAATTTCGGCATCGGCCCGGCCGGTACCGGCAAGACCTACCTGGCGGTTGCCTGCGCGGTGGATGCGCTGGAACGCGAGCAGATTCGCCGCATCCTGCTGGTGCGTCCGGCGGTCGAAGCGGGTGAAAAACTCGGCTTCCTGCCCGGCGACCTGTCGCAAAAAATCGACCCGTACCTGCGCCCGCTCTATGACGCGCTTTACGAAATGCTGGGCTTCGAATACGTCGCCAAGCTGATCGAACGCCAGGTCATCGAAGTCGCGCCGCTGGCCTACATGCGTGGCCGTACATTGAACAACAGCTTCATTATTCTCGACGAAAGCCAGAACACCACGGTCGAACAAATGAAGATGTTCCTGACCCGGATCGGTTTCGGCTCTACCGCGGTCATCACCGGCGACATCACCCAGGTCGACCTGCCACGCGGCACCAAGTCCGGCCTGCACCATGTGATCGAAGTGCTCAAGGATGTACCGGGTATCACCTTTACCCACTTCCAGCCCAAGGACGTCGTGCGCCATCCGCTGGTACAGCGCATTGTCGAAGCCTATGAGCGCTTCGAAACCAAAGCGGCCGATGATGCAGCCGCCAAGGATAGCCGCCGCGATGCTTGAGCTTGACCTGCAAATCGCCACCGAAGCGTCCGCCCCCAGCGAGGCTGAGTTCCGTCAATGGTGCGAACTGGCCCTGCGCCAGCGCACCGCCGACTCGGAAATGACCATTCGTCTGGTCGACGAGGCCGAAGGTCGCGAGCTGAACCACACCTGGCGGCAAAAAGACTACGCCACTAACGTCTTGTCGTTCCCGGCCGATGTGCCAGACGAGTTTCTCGACATCCCGCTGCTGGGCGACCTGGTGATCTGCGTCGCCGTGGTTGAACGCGAAGCGGCCGAGCAAGGCAAGGCACTCAACGCCCATTGGGCCCATCTGGTGATTCACGGCTGCTTGCATCTGCTTGGTTACGACCATATAGAGGATGAGGAAGCCGAAGAAATGGAAGCACTGGAACGAACGTTGCTTGCAGAACTGGGCTTTCCCGATCCGTACGCGGACGACGAAACCGACGCATTCCCTACCGAAACAACAAAGGATTCAGAGTAATCGCTATGAGCGAAGATCGATCGAGCAACGGGCAGAAGTCATGGTTGGGTAAGCTCACCCAGGCTTTTGCCCACGAGCCGAAAAACCGCCAGGAGCTGCTTGAGCTGCTGCGCGATGCACACCAGAACAAGTTGCTGGACAGCGAAGCGCTGGCCATCGTCGAAGGCGCCATTCAGGTGGCTGACCTGCAAGTCCGGGACATCATGGTCCCGCGCTCGCAGATGGTCAGCATCAAGGCGACCCAGACACCTCGCGAGTTCCTGCCCGCCGTGGTCGACTCGGCCCACTCCCGCTACCCGGTCATCGGCGAAAGCCACGATGACGTGATGGGCGTGTTGCTGGCCAAGGACTTGCTGCCGTTGATCCTCAAGGAGAACGGCGACAGCTTCAACATCAAGGATCTGCTGCGCCCCGCCACGTTCGTGCCGGAGTCCAAGCGCCTGAACGTGTTGCTGCGTGAGTTCCGCGCCAACCACAACCACATGGCCATCGTCATCGACGAATACGGTGGCGTGGCTGGCCTGGTAACGATTGAAGACGTGCTGGAACAGATCGTCGGCGACATCGAAGATGAACACGACGTCGAAGAAGACAGCTACATCAAGCCGCTGCCCAGCGGTGACTTCCTGATCAAGGCCTTGACGCCGATCGAGAACTTCAACGAGTTCTTCGACAGCGAATTCTCCGACGACGAATTCGACACCGTCGGCGGCCTGGTGATGAGCGCGTTCGGGCACTTGCCCAAGCGCAACGAAATCACCGAGATCGGCCCCTACCGCTTCCGCATCCTGAACGCCGACAGTCGTCGGATTCACTTGCTTCGCCTGACGCCCATTGCTCGCTAAGGATTGAAATGCGCTGGACAACCCGCCCCGGCTGGCCCGGTAACCTGCTGGCCGTGGCGGCCGGTGCAATCACCACCCTGGCACTGGCGCCGTTCGATATCTGGCCGTTGGCACTGCTCGCCGTCGGCCTGTTCTATGCCGGCTTACGTGAACTGAGCCCGCGCCAGGCGCTGGGGCGTGGCTGGTGCTTCGGCTTCGGCCTGTTCGGTGCCGGTACCAGCTGGATCTACTACAGCATTCACCATTTCGGCGGCGCTTCGGTGCTGCTGGCCGGCTTCCTGATGCTGATTTTCACGGCGGCGATTGCCTGGTTTTTCGCCCTGCCCGCCTGGCTCTGGGCACGCTGGCTGCGCCGCAACGAGGCGCCGCTGGCCGACGCGCTGGCTTTCGCAGCGCTGTGGGTCGCCCAGGAAGCGTTCCGCGGCTGGTTCCTGACCGGTTTCCCATGGCTCTACTCTGGCTACAGCCAGCTCGACGGCCCGCTGTCCGGGCTCGCACCAGTTGGCGGAATGTGGCTGATTTCCTTCACCCTGGCCTTGACCGCCGCACTGATCTACAACGGCTTGCGCCTGGCTCGCACGGGACGCAAAGGCTTCATCGCCGTGGGAATCGTCTTGTTGGTCGGCCCATGGGTAGCCGGCATGGCGCTCAAGCATCACGCCTGGACCAGCCCTTCAGGCGCACCACTGAGTGTCGCGGCAATCCAGGGCAACATAGAACAGAGCATGAAATGGGACCCGGCGCAGCTCAATGCACAGCTCGCGCTGTACCGTGACATGAGCTTGAGCTCCAAGCGCGTCGACCTGCTGATCTGGCCGGAAACCGCGGTGCCGGTGCTCAAGGAATCTGCCCAGGGCTATCTGGACGTGATGGGTAAATTCGCTGCCGAGCGGAATTCGGCACTGATTACCGGCGTGCCGATCCGGCAGATCGTTCATCAAGAGAAGCGCTTCTACAATGGCATCACCGTGACCGGTGAAGGCGACGGCACTTACCTCAAACAGAAATTGGTGCCGTTTGGCGAATATGTGCCGCTGCAAGACGTTTTGCGCGGGCTGATCGCCTTCTTTGACCTGCCGATGTCGGACTTTGCCCGCGGTCCGGCCGACCAGCCGCTGCTGCAAGCCAAGGGCTATCAGATTGCGCCGTTCATCTGCTACGAAGTGGTCTACCCGGAATTCGCCGCCAGCCTCGCCGCTCGCAGCGACCTGCTGCTGACCATCAGCAATGACACCTGGTTCGGCACGTCCATCGGCCCGCTGCAACACTTGCAGATGGCGCAGATGCGCGCCCTTGAGGCGGGCCGCTGGATGATTCGCGCCACCAACAACGGCGTGACCGGCCTGATCAACCCGTTCGGCCAGATCACTGAGCAGATTCCGCAGTTCGAACGCGGCATCCTGTACGGCGAAGTGGTGCCGATGCACAACCTGACGCCTTATCTGCAATGGCGTTCATGGCCGTTGCTCATCGTCTGCATGCTGCTGTTTGGCTGGGCGTTGGTGGCGAGCCGGATGGCCAAGACTGTCTGAAACTGGCGAGCCCATGTGATCTGGGGAGCCTCTGTGGCGAGGGAGCTTGCTTCCGCTGGGGCGCGAAGCGGCCCTCTCCTTTCAAAAAGCATGGGACTGCTGCGCAGTCCAGCGGGAGCAAGCTCCCTCGCCACAATTAATCAGCGGTAGAACAACGAATACCCGACCTGCCCCACCGCCTCATTCATCAATTGCCCACTCTGCCAGATCGATTTCGACTCCGGCAGCCAGCCGCCCAGCGGTCGGGCGTTGTCTCCGCCTAAGAACCCCATCGGGGCGGCCACCACGTCGAATCCAGCCTTGCGGAAACTCCAGACGGCACGCGGCATGTGCGCAGCGTGAGTGACGATCACCACACGCTTGACGCCTTGCGGCAACAATAATTGCGCCGTGAATTGTGCGTTTTCCCAGGTGGTACGGCTCTTGCCCTCCTGCCAGCGCACCGTCACGCCAAAATCGTCGCGCAAGGACTCCGCCATCATCTGCGCTTCAGTCGGTGGTATGCCGTAATGCAACCCGCCACTGGCCAGCACCGGCAAGCCCGAAGCCTTGGCCAGCCGCGCCGCATAACGTTGACGTTCCAGGCCAATACCTGTTGGCTGATCAGCGCCCCAGGCCACGTCACCGTGTTCGCGGCCCGAGCCCAGCACCACGATGGCGTCGGCGCGCTGCCCCAGCGTGCTCCATTCCTCGCGGGCCAGCGGCGGCTCGCGCTCAAGAAGGTCGGCACTCCATTCCACCACCACCGGCAGGCTCATCAGCCAGAAACCACCCAGCCCCAGCGCAAAGCACGCACTGGCCAGCCTCGGCCTTGAGCGGCGTAACCACCAGCCAAGCAAAAGCAGCAGCATCAGAAGGCCGGGCGGCAAGAGAAGTTGTTTCACGAAATAACGAAAAGGCATCGAGCATCTCCTTGAGATGCCCGAAGCCTAAGTGGGTTAGCGCAATGCGACAATAAATACGGAAGGACTATGCTTCAAAAAGTGCTGGAGCATGGCTCTGTGTCTACTTGTACTGCAAAGACCGGACCTTTACCGCGTCTCTGCCAGGTACCTTGTCCTTGAGCCAGATGATTTTGGCCGAACGTGGTGCGTCGAGTTGCTTTACCGCTGCTGACAAGCATCCGTGTGTCTCACGTTCACTGCGATCCAGATACGCCTTGACCAAAGCAAACTCTGCGGGGCTCAGGCCACGCAGTTCCAGTTCAAGTGGGCGTTCGTCGCGCAGCCGACCTGCGGTTTTCGCCGCTTCCAGGGCCAGGCCCAGACGATCGATCAGTCTTTCGTACAGCTCCGGTTTCGTAGCTTTTTGCTGTGACTCAACCATCCCTCACCTCATTGGAAGATAAGACCTACTCCCCAGTTAGAGCTTAGCTTCCATGAACAAACCGGCTGAGCGCCGCGACCAACGGCCCTCGCGGCGGTTTTTGCGAGCCGCGCGACAGCAATCAGGGTTTCCCTCGGTAGAGCGCGGTCATGTATGCTACGGCGCTTCCTGTAACTCCACTTCCAGCTCGGCTGGGCATCGAAAACGCCAATAAGGCGTGTTCACCGTCCAACGTTGCATTGAAGAGGATTAGGCCACCCCTATTCAGTTCAAAAGTAGCCATGCACGAACAATATCAGCCCCGTGAAATCGAAGCCGCCGCCCAGTCATTCTGGGACGAGCAAAAGTCCTTTGAAGTCAGTGAACAGCCAGGCAAGGAGACCTACTACTGCCTGTCGATGTTCCCTTACCCCAGCGGCAAGCTACACATGGGGCACGTGCGCAACTACACCATCGGCGACGTGATCTCCCGCTACCAGCGCATGCAAGGCAAAAACGTTCTGCAACCGATGGGTTGGGACGCGTTCGGCATGCCGGCGGAAAACGCCGCGATGAAGAACAACGTAGCGCCCGCCAAGTGGACCTACGAAAACATCGCCTACATGAAGTCCCAGCTGCGCAGCCTGGGCCTGGCGGTGGACTGGTCGCGCGAAGTGACCACCTGCAAGCCTGATTACTATCGCTGGGAACAATGGCTGTTCACCCGCCTGTTCGAAAAAGGCGTGATCTACAAAAAAAGCGGCACCGTGAACTGGGACCCGGTCGACCAGACCGTTCTGGCCAACGAACAGGTGATCGACGGTCGCGGCTGGCGTTCCGGCGCGCTGATCGAAAAGCGCGAAATCCCGATGTACTACTTCAAGATCACCGCGTACGCGGATGAGCTGCTGGAGAGCCTCGACGAACTGACTGGCTGGCCTGAACAGGTCAAGACCATGCAGCGCAACTGGATCGGCAAGTCCCGCGGCATGGAAGTGCAGTTCCCGTACAACGTCGATTCCATCGGCGAAACCGGCGCGCTCAAAGTCTTCACCACCCGTCCGGACACCCTGATGGGCGCAACCTACGTTGCCGTGGCCGCCGAGCACCACCTGGCCACCCTGGCTGCGCAGAACAATCCTGAGCTGCAAGCGTTCATCGCTGAATGCAAGAGCGGCAGCGTGGCTGAAGCCGACGTCGCTACCCAGGAGAAAAAAGGCCTGCCGACCGGCCTGTTCGTCGAACACCCGCTGACCGGTGAAAAGTTGCCGGTGTGGGTCGCCAACTACGTATTGATCCACTACGGCGACGGCGCGGTCATGGCTGTACCGGCTCACGACGAGCGCGATTTCGAATTCGCCCACAAGTACAACCTGCCGGTCAAATCGGTGGTGCGCACCAGTTCCGGTGACACCAACCCGACGCCATGGCAAGACGCCTACGGCGAGCACGGCACGCTGATCAATTCCGGCGAGTTCGACGGCCTGGACTTCGCCGGCGCGTTCGACGCCATTGAAGTCGCGCTGATCAAGAAAGAACTGGGCGCCTCGCGCACCCAATTCCGTCTGCGCGACTGGGGCATCAGCCGCCAGCGCTACTGGGGCTGCCCGATCCCGATCATCCACTGCCAAACCTGCGGTGACGTACCGGTACCGGAAGATCAACTGCCTGTCGTGCTGCCGGAAGACGTCGTACCCGATGGCGCCGGTTCACCGCTGGCGCGCATGCCCGAGTTCTACGAGTGCAGCTGCCCGAAATGCGGCCAGCCTGCCAAGCGTGAAACCGACACCATGGACACTTTCGTCGAGTCCTCGTGGTACTACGCCCGCTACGCCTCCCCGCACTTCGAAGGCGGCCTGGTAGAAAAATCGGCGGCCGACCACTGGTTGCCGGTGGATCAGTACATCGGCGGTATCGAACACGCGATCCTGCACCTGCTCTACGCGCGCTTCTTCCACAAGCTGATGCGCGACGAAGGCCTGGTGAGCTCCAACGAGCCGTTCAAGAACCTGCTGACCCAAGGCATGGTGATCGCCGAGACTTATTATCGTCGCGAAGCCAACGGCGCCTTCACCTGGTTCAACCCGGCGGACGTCGAACTTGAGCGCGACAGCAAGGCCAAGGTCATCAGCGCCAAGCTGATCGCCGATGGCTTGCCGGTGGAAATCGGCGGCACCGAGAAGATGGCCAAGTCGAAGAACAACGGCGTCGACCCACAGTCGATGATCGATCAGTTCGGCGCAGACACCTGCCGTCTGTTCATGATGTTCGCCTCGCCGCCTGACATGAGCGCGGAATGGTCCGACTCCGGCGTAGAGGGTTCGCACCGTTTCCTCAAGCGCGTCTGGCGTCTGGCTCAAGCACACGTCACTCAGGGCCTGCCGGGCAAACTGGACGTTGCCGGCCTGAACGACGAGCAGAAAGCCGTTCGCCGCTCGATCCACCTGGCCATCAAGCAAGCCAGCCACGACGTCGGCCAGAACCACAAATTCAACACCGCCATCGCTCAGGTGATGACGCTGATGAACGTGCTGGAAAAAGCCGCGCAAGGCACCGATCAGGATCGAGCGCTGGTTCACGAAGGTCTGGAAGCCGTCACGCTGCTGCTGGCTCCGATCACCCCGCACATCAGCCATGAGCTGTGGCATCAGCTGGGTCACGCCGAGCCGGTGATCGACGCGAGCTGGCCGGTGGTGGACGAAACCGCTCTGGTGCAAGACAGCTTGCAGCTGGTGATCCAGGTCAACGGCAAACTGCGTGGTCACATCGAAATGCCGGCCAGCGCCAGCCGCGAAGAGGTCGAAGCGGCCGCTCGCGCCAACGAAAACGTACTGCGTTTTGTCGACGGCCTGACCATTCGTAAAGTGATCGTAGTGCCCGGGAAACTGGTCAATATCGTCGCCAGCTAATTGGAGCAGGCGCCAGGTACGCCTGGCGCCGAGTAAAACCTTTCGGGCCGCTCGATCGGCCCACATGGTTTCAAGGGGAGCAACAAGATGATCAAACGCAATTTGCTGGTGATGGGCCTCGCGGTCCTGTTGAGCGCCTGCGGTTTCCAGCTGCGCGGCACCGGCACCAACGAACTGGCAATCAAGGAACTCGACCTGAGCGCCCGTAACGCCTACGGCGAGACCGTGACGCAACTGCGTCAGGTGCTGACAAACAGCGGCGTCAAGGTCTACACCGGCGCCCCCTACAAACTGGTGTTGACCGATGAGCAGGAAAGCCAGCGCATCCTCAGCTACGCCGGGGCTGGCCGTACGGGCGAGTACCAGATCACCACGGTGTTGAAATACGACATCCGTGGCCAGGGCAACCTGCCGTTGATCAGCGACAAGCTTGAAGTGCAAAAAATCTTCCTCCACGACGGTAACAACCTGGCGGGCTCCGACCAGGAAGCCGTAACCGCCAAAACGGAAACCCGTCGTGAGCTGGTTCAGCGCATGATGTTGCGCCTGCAACAATTGACACCAGCCCAGCTGGACCAATTGGAGCAGACTGCCGAAGCCAAGGCCAAGGCAGAAGCCGCTGCACTGGAAGCGGCGCAAAAGGCTGAAGCGCAAACGCCGCGTCAGTCGCCCATCGAACTGCCGCAGCAGTAAGACTTACGGGGCGCTCAGGCGCCCCGTTCGCCCTCTATTATGAAACTCGCCCCCGCCCAACTCGCCAAACACCTGCAAGGTGCCCTCGCGCCGGTCTACATCATCAGCGGCGATGACCCGTTGCTGTGTCAGGAGGCCGCCGACGCCATTCGCTCGGCCGCTCGCCAACAAGGCTTTGATGAGCGCCAGGTGTTTGCCGCCGATGCCAGTTTCGACTGGGGTACGTTGCTGCAAGCCGGTGCCAGCATGTCGCTGTTCGCCGAAAAGCGTTTGCTGGAACTGCGTCTGCCTTCCGGCAAGCCCGGTGACAAAGGTGCAGCAGCACTTATCGAGTACTGCTCGCGACCGGCAGAAGACACCCTGTTGCTGATCAGCTTGCCGAAGCTCGATGGCAGCGCGCAGAAAACCAAGTGGGGCAAGGCACTGGTCGAAGGCCAGCAAACCCAGTTCGTGCAGATCTGGCCGGTGGATGTCAGCCAGCTACCGAGTTGGATCCGTCAGCGCCTGTCCCAGGCCGGGCTTTCTGCGAACCAGGATGCCGTTGAGCTGATTGCTGCGCGGGTAGAAGGCAACCTGCTGGCCGCTGCCCAGGAAATCGAGAAACTCAAGCTGATGGCCGAAGGTGGCCAGATCACCGTTGAAACCGTGCAGGCCGCCGTGGCCGACAGTGCGCGCTTCGACGTGTTTGGCCTGACCGATGCGATCCTAAATGGCGAAGCGGCCCATGCCTTGCGCATGCTTGAAGGGTTGCGCGGTGAGGGTGTCGAGCCACCGGTGATTCTCTGGGCCCTGGCCCGCGAACTGCGCCAGCTGGCCAACATTTCGCTGCAATACAGTCAGGGCACGCCGCTGGACAAAGCCTTCAGCCAGGCCAAGCCACCTGTCTGGGACAAGCGCAAACCACTGATGAGCAAAGCCCTGCAACGCTACTCGGCGCAACGCTGGGCGCAGTTGTTGCTGGAAGCGCAACGCATTGACGCACAGATCAAAGGTCAGGCCGCCGGTTCGCCATGGATGAGCTTGAGCCGTTTGACGTTGTTGATGGCTGGGCAAAAATTGGCGTTGCCTGCCGAGTAAGATCAAGGGATCGCGGCCTTCTGCAGCTCCTACAGATTGACACGCGATCCTGCGTAGGAGCTGCCGAAGGCTGCGATCTTTTGATCTTATTTCCTACAAAATCCACATCCATCGCCCCTATAGACAGAACCTCTGCTTCAGCCGATGATTTGCCCCGCAAAAACCACTCACTTGCGAGAAATCATCATGAGCAAAAAGCCATCAACGCATGGCCCCAACAAGGCCAAATCCATCGTCGCCCAGCCACTGTTCCGCAGCCGTCAGGAACGCGCCGGCAAGGGCAAAGGCAGCTACCGCCGCGAAGCCTTCCAGTCTAATAGCTGGGAGGCTTCTTACTTTCTGGCTGCTTAAAGCAGAACACCCCCTCTACATGTTAAGGTCTGTACCTGAATCGTTTTCCCTGGACCTGTGCATGCCCTTTTGTCTTCCCCATCGCTGGCACCTGCGCCAATTGATTGCTGCCTCCAGCCTTGTTTTGCTTGTCGCCTGCGCGGAAAAACCGACCGCCGCCGACGCTCAACCCCTCCAGACGTCGCCCGTTGCCACGGCCCCGGCGGTTGTTCCGCCAGTGGTTCCGACCGGTGAGAACATCGACATCCAGCCGACCCAGACCTTCGCCGAATGGCAGGCGGGTTTCCGCAAGGATGCCCTGGCCGCGGGTATCCGCGCTGATCTGTTTGATCGCGCTTTCGCCAATGTCAGCATCGACCCCAGTGTGATCCGTGCCGATCGCAGCCAACCGGAATTCGCAAAACCGGTGTGGGAATACCTCGACGGTGCCCTGTCGCCCTTGCGTGTGCGCAAAGGTCAGGCGCTGGTCAACCAATACGCCGACGTCCTGCAAAGCATCGAGCAGCGCTATGGCGTCGATCGCCAGGCACTGGTGGCGGTATGGGGCATGGAGAGCAACTTCGGCCAGTTCCAGGGCAACAAATCGGTGATCAACTCACTGGCAACCCTGGCCTATGAAGGCCGTCGCCCTGGCTTCGCCCATGCGCAATTGATCGCCGCCCTGCAAATCCTGCAGCAAGGCGACATCGAACCCGAGAAGATGCTGGGCTCCTGGGCCGGTGCGATGGGCCAGACCCAATTTATCCCGACCACCTACAACACCCACGCCGTGGATTTCGATGGCGATGGTCGCCGCGATATCTGGGGCAGTTCGGCTGATGCCTTGGCCTCGACCGCGCATTACCTGCAAAGCTCCGGCTGGCAGAGAGGCCAGCCATGGGGCTTTGAAGTCCAACTGCCGAACGGTTTCAACTACGTGCTGGCCGATGGCACGATTCGCAAGACTGTCGCCGAATGGCGCCAACTGGGCGTCATGATGCCCAATGGCGCTCAGGTCCCGGCCGGCACAGAGCAATTGTCCGCGGCCCTGTTGCTGCCGGCCGGCTATCGCGGCCCGGCCTTCCTGGTGCTCGACAACTTCCGTGCGATTCTCAAGTACAACAACTCGTCGTCCTATGCCCTGGGGGTGAGCCTGTTGTCCGAACGGTTCAATGGTGCAGGCTTGATCAGCGGTACATGGCCTAAAGATGACTTGCCACTGAGCCGCACCGAACGGATCGAGCTGCAAAACCTGTTGAGTGCCCAGAACTACGACGCGGGCACCGCCGACGGCATCATTGGCGCCAACACGCGCAAGGCCATCCGCAGCGCCCAGCAGTCGTTTGGCTGGCCAGCGGATGGATACCCGACGCACAAGTTGCTCGAAGGGTTACGCAACCGCTAAAAGCAAAAGATCGCAGCCTTCGGCAGCTCCTACGAGCGTTAAAATCCCCGTAGGAGCTGCCGAAGGCTGCGATCTTTTTACGGTCTCAAGTTCTTACCTGATCACCACTTCCTGCTCCAACACCAACTCCTGCTTCCCCGCATCCAACCGAACCAACGCCCCCATCGGCAACGTCACGTTCGGGTCGCAATGCCCGCTGCGCCAGCCGGACAGTACTGGTATCCGCAACGGCGCGAAGGTCTGCTTGAGCAACCGCTCCAACGCCGGCACATCAACACCAGCGATATCCCCGACCAAAACACCGCGCAACTTGTGTAACGTGCCCGCCAGTCGCAAATGGGTCAGTAACCGGTCGATGCGATACAGCGGCTCGTTGATGTCTTCGATGAACAGGATGACGCCCTCGGCATCGATCTCGTAGGGCGTGCCCATGGTCGCGGCAATCATCGACAGGTTTCCGCCCAGCAAGCGCCCATGGGCAATGCCTGGCTCGATTGTGCTCAATGGGCAGGCCACCGGGTGCGTCAGCACACTGCCCGCCTTCACCTGCCCTCTGAGCATGTTGAAGAAGGAGGACTCGGTGGGCTTTTGCTTGTTGCCCAACAGATCCGCATTAAGCAATGGCCCATGAAACGTCACGAAACCCGCGTAGCGGCTGATCGCCAGATGCAGCGCGGTGATGTCGCTGTAGCCAATGAACGGTTTGGCGTTGTCACGCAACAACCGGAAATCGACGCGATCAAGCAGCCGCGGCGTGCCATAACCACCGCGCAGGCAGATGATCGCATTGACGTCATCGTCGGCGAATGCGCCATGCAAGTCATTGAGTCGTACATCATCGCTACCAGCCAGGTAGCCGTCTTTCTCGTAGACACCGGGAAACACTTTCAGCGAGTAACCCCGGGCGCGCATCCATTGCACGGCTTTATCGGTGTCCAGCGCCGCGGGACCGGCGGGCGCAATCACGCCAATCGTACCTTCCGACGGCAACGCCGGTACGGGAACGTGAGGACAAAGGGTATGGGTCGGTCGTACGGTCATCCGTGAATCTCCCTGTGTAATCTTCAGCACACAGTAGTCAGGAACGGGGACAAACAGAAGAGGCTGAGTCGCACCGCAGGTTGCAGGAAAAAGCGGCTATCGCCGTAGGCAAGGCAAAAAAACGCCCGCAAGGTTTGGAAACCTTGCGGGCGTTTATGTTTCACAGTCGATCAGGACGACATCAGCTCAGCCTTGACCAGCTTCGCCTGCTCGTCGGCGTGGTACGAAGAACGTACCAACGGGCCGGAAGCGACGTTCTTGAAGCCCATCTTGTAGCCTTCTTCGGCGAACCAGGCAAAGGTGTCCGGGTGCACGAAACGCTGCACCGGCAAGTGGCTGCGGGACGGTTGCAGATACTGGCCCAGGGTCAGCATGTCGATGTCGTGCTCGCGCATGCGCTTCATGACTTCGATGACTTCTTCGTCGGTTTCGCCCAGACCCAGCATCAGGCCGGACTTGGTCGGAATGTGCGGCATCATCTGCTTGAAGCGTTGCAGCAGGGTCAGCGACCACTGGTAGTCCGAACCCGGACGCGCAGCCTTGTACAGGCGCGGTACGGTTTCCAGGTTGTGGTTGAACACATCCGGCGGCTCGGCAGCGGTGATTTCCAGGGCGATGTCCATGCGGCCACGGTAGTCCGGGACCAGGGTCTCGAGCTGCACGTTTGGCGACAATTTGCGGATTTCGCGGATGCAGTCGGCGAAGTGCTGGGCACCGCCGTCACGCAGGTCGTCGCGGTCTACCGAGGTGATCACCACGTATTTCAGTTTCAGGTCGGCAATGGCGATGGCCAGGCTTTCCGGCTCGTTGACGTCCAGTGGCTTCGGACGGCCGTGGCCAACGTCACAGAACGGGCAGCGACGGGTGCAGATGTCACCCATGATCATGAAGGTCGCGGTGCCGCCGGAGAAGCATTCGCCCAGGTTCGGGCAGGAAGCCTCTTCGCAGACACTGTGCAACTTGTGTTTGCGCAGCAGTGCTTTGATACGGTCGACTTCCGGCGAAATCGGAATGCGTACGCGAATCCAGTCAGGCTTCTTCGGCAGTTCGGTGGTAGGAATGATCTTTACCGGGATGCGTGCAACCTTCTCGGCGCCGCGCAGCTTGACGCCGGCTTCAACCTTGGGACGCGGGGCCGGGCGCTCGGTGACATCGAGCGTCGGGATCATGGTTTGCACTGCATCAGTAGTCATATCAGTCGATTCCGCCCGTCAGGGTCGTCTGCTCAGCATAGTCGAGGTGTTTGACGAGCTGCGCACGCAGCCGGGCACTTACCTCGGCAAATTCAATCGATCCTGCGTGATCGCTCAGCTGGGTCATCGCCAGCCCGGCGTAGCCGCAGGGATTAATCCGTCGAAACGGTTCCAGGTTCATGTCCACGTTCAGGGCCAGGCCATGAAAGGAACAACCGTGGCGGATCCGTAGACCCAGGGAAGCGATTTTCGCCCCATTGACATAGACACCCGGCGCGTCAGGCTTGGCCGCGGCGGTGACACCGTAACTGGCCAGCAGCTCGATCAGGCATTGCTCCATCCGGCTGACCAGATCGCGCACGCCAAAGCCGAGCTTGCGTACATCCAACAGCAGATAAGCCACCAACTGGCCGGGGCCGTGGTAAGTCACCTGGCCACCACGATCAACCTGCACCACCGGAATATCGCCGGGAACCAACAGATGCTCAGCCTTGCCGGCCTGACCCTGGGTAAACACAGGCGGGTGCTCGACCAGCCAGATTTCGTCGGGGGCATCGCTGCCACGTTCGTTGGTGAAGCGTTGCATGGCGTGCCAGACCGGCTCGTAAGCCATCTGGCCGAGTTCACGAAAGCCCAGCGTGCCAGACATCACAACACCATGTGCACGAAACCGGTGGCCCGTAGTTCGCTGTTGATGTTGTACAGCTGGTCCTGGTCGGTCGCGACGATGTGCAACTGAATCGTGGTGTATTTGCCGTTGCTGCTCTGGCGCTCGTCAATACGCTCATCATTGATCTTGGCGTACTTGCTGACGATGTCGATGATTCTGTCCTTGTTACCCACGCCGGTGTCGCTGATCACCTTAACCGGGTAATCATTGGCAGGGAATTCGATTTTTGGCGCCTTTACTTCAGTATCGGTCATGGCGTAACGGCCTCGTAAGCGTAAGCCGTGGCGACGGCAAAACCCCGCGCCGGATCAGCGCAGGGCCTTGCAGGTGCACACTATCAGTTGAACAAGCCGTAGAAGAATAGACGGATGCTATCCCACATGCGGCGGAAGATACCACCCTCCTCGACAGCGTCCAGGGCGATCAGGTCGGCGCTGTGCACCACTTTGTCGTCCAGTTTCACTTCGACTTTACCGATCACGTCGCCCTTGGCGATTGGCGCAATCAGTTGCGGGTTCATGGTCATGCTCGCAGCGAGCTTCTTCAGCTGGCCTTTTGGCAGGGTCATGGTCAGGTCTTGCGCCAGGCCGGCCTTGACCTGGTTGGTCGAGCCTTTCCAGACCGGCGCCTGAGCCAGTTCGGCACCCTTCTGATAGAAGGTCTGGGTTTCGAAGAAGCGGAAACCGTAGGTCAGCAACTTCTGGGTTTCGGCCGCACGAGCGGTGTCACTGTTGGTACCGAATACCACGGCGATCAGGCGCATGCCATCACGTACCGCCGAGGACACCAGGCAATAGCCCGCTTCGTCGGTGTGACCGGTTTTCAGACCGTCGACGGTCTTGTCACGCCACAGCAGCAGGTTGCGGTTCGGTTGCTTGATACCGTTCCAGAAGAACTCTTTCTGCGAGTAGATCGCGTAGTGAGCCGGATCTTCGTGAATGATCGCGCGAGCCAGCGTGGCCATGTCGTGAGCCGACGAGTAGTGCTCAGGGTTTGGCAGACCGGTCGGGTTCATGAAGTGGCTATTGGTCAGACCCAGGTCGCCAGCGGTTTTGTTCATCATGTCGGCGAACGCGTCTTCGCTTCCGGCGATGTGCTCGGAGAGCGCAACACTGGCGTCGTTGCCCGACTGGATGATGATGCCGTGCAACAGGTCGCTGACGGTGACTTGCGAACCGACCTTGATGAACATCCGCGAACCGCCTGTACGCCAGGCGTTTTCGCTGACGGTCACCGGATCGTTTTCACCGATCTGGCCACGACGGATTTCGAGGGTCGCGATGTACGCAGTCATCAGTTTGGTCAGGCTGGCTGGCGGCAGACGCTGGTCACCGTTGTTCTCGACCAGCACGTTGCCGCTGCTGGCGTCCATCAGCACGAAGGCTTTGGCGGCCAGTTGAGGTGGCGACGGCATCATCTCGACCGCGAAGGCGGCGGGTGAGAGGAGCAGCGGGACTAACAGGAACAGGCGTTTGGCAAAGGTGGTGATGTTCATCCGTCTCTCGAAATCGCTAATGGAAACTGCCCTAGGGCAAAACTAATCAAATAACCTTCTAACGGGTTATCGCGTGTTCAGTTGCTCACTCCAGTCACCCTTGCCGGGCTTTTGTTCTTCAACGAGTCAACAACCTGGTCCGCCCCCCAAAACCGCAGACGAACCGTCAATCAAGTCCAACGTATTACTCAGTCACAACACTTGGCGAACCGAGGTTGGCCAGGCGCACACTGTTCTGCACCTGCTGGATTTCACCCGGCGAGCCGATCGGCCCCAGGCGAACCCGATGCAGGGTCTGCTGGTTGCGCACGACCGAGCTGATGAACACCGGAGCGCTCACCATCCCGCTGAGCTTCGATCTCAGGAGTTCTGCAGCGTCCGGGTTGGCGAACGCGCCCACCTGCAGATACTGGCCAGAGGCTGCTGCAGAAGCGTTTTTTTTTGCGTCAAGCGGCACAGGCACCACCGCGGCGGCGTGTTGCTGCGGCGGCGGAGTCCATTGCTCGACAGTGCCGGCCGAGGCCGTAATCACTGGCGCGCTATTCTGCGCGACTTTCGGTTCGTTGAGCATCAGCGGCGCCGGACGGCCCTTGGCCGCCCACCATTGCTGCGGATCGATGCCTTCGACCTTGACCCGCGCGGTGCCGGTTTCGGCGTAACCGAGTTTCTTGGCGGCCGCGTAGGACAAATCGATGATCCGGTCCGAGTAGAACGGCCCGCGGTCGTTGACGCGCAGGATCACGCTCTTGTTGTTGTCCAGGTTGGTCACCCGAACATAACTCGGCAGCGGCAGTGTCTTGTGCGCGGCACTCATGCCGTACAGGTCATACACCTCGCCATTGGCGGTGTTCTGACCGTGGAACTTGGTGCCGTACCAGGACGCCGTACCCGACTGTACGTAGGTCTTGGACTCTTGCAGCGGAAAGTAGGTCTTGCCCAGCACGGTGTACGGGTTGGCCTTGTAGGGGCCGGTGTGCAAGGTCGGTGTGGCGTCCGGGATGCGCGACACATCGACATCCCACCATGGTGCCCCATCCTTGTGGGCACGGTTGATGTCCAGCCCCGGCGTCGTACGCACGGCAGCGGGAGCCTTCTGGGCCGGCGGACGACTGGTCGAACAACTGGCGACCAGCAACCCCAGTGCGGCGAATGCCATCAGCCTCAGGGGTTTATTCATAGGCAATGCCCGCATTACTTGACGCCCCGTGCTTGAACCAGTTGTTCAGACAGTTGATGTACGGCCATGGCGTACATCACGCTGCGGTTATAACGCGTGATCGCGTAGAAATTCTTCAGGCCCATCCAGTATTCCGGGCCATTGTCGCCTTCCAGCCGGAAAGCCGTAACCGGCATATCATCGCGCAGCGCATCATGACTTGACCACCCCAGGACTCGCAACTCCCCGACGGTTTTCACAGGCTCGATGCCCGTGGTCAGACCTTCGTCCACCTGATCGCCGCGTGCATCGGCGCGGCTGACCACCGGTTCGCCGGCGACCCAGCCGTGACGCTTGAAGTAACTGGCAACGCTGCCAATGGCATCGTCCGGATTGTTCCAGATATTGATGTGGCCATCGCCGTCGAAATCCACCGCATAAGCGCGGAAACTGCTCGGCATGAATTGCGGTAACCCCATCGCACCGGCGTAAGAGCCTTTAAGTGTCAACGGATCGATTTGCTCTTCACGGGCCAGCAGCAAGAACTCACGCAGTTCCTTGCGGAAAAATTCGGCACGGGGAGGATAGTCGAAACCCAGGGTCGACAAGGCATCAATGACGCGGTAATTACCGGTATTGCGCCCGAAAAAGGTCTCAACGCCGATGATCGAGACGATGACCTGAGCCGGCACGCCGTATTCCTGCTCGGCGCGCGCCAGCACCGCTTCGTGCTGACGCCAGAAGTCCACACCGCGGGCAATGCGCGCGTCGGTAATGAACATCGGGCGATATTCATGCCACTGCTTGACCCGCTCCGCAGGTTTGGAAATGGCATCCAGAATCGACTGTTTGCGCTCGGCTTCACGGAACACACCCATCAGTTGTTCACCGGCGAACCCGTAATCGCGGGTCATTTCACCGACGAATTCGGCCACCTGGGGTGAACCTTCGTAATCGCCGGCCAATGCTGTCTGCATTGTGCCAAGGATGCTCACCAGGCCGACCCATGGCGCGTATCGAGTCGCCCAGCCACGCATTACTTGCATTGAAATCTTCACCTTATTCAAACCTGCGCGATCCACTTGCGATGGGTATGGATCGACATCAAAACCCCAAACGCTGACAGCAGCGTCACCAGCGAAGTTCCTCCGTAGCTAATGAACGGCAACGGCACCCCCACCACCGGCAACAGGCCACTGACCATACCGATGTTGACGAAAACATAAACAAAAAACGTCATGGTCAAAGCGCCCGCGAGCAATTTGCCGAACAATGTCTGGGCCTGGGCGGTAATCACCAGGCCACGGCCGATCAGCAGCAGGTAGATCAGCAGCAGCGCACAGATGCCCACCAGACCGAACTCTTCACCCAACACGGCGATGATAAAGTCGGTGTGGCTTTCGGGCAGGAAGTCCAGGTGCGACTGGGTGCCGAGCAGCCAGCCCTTGCCGAACACACCGCCGGAACCGATGGCGGCTTTGGACTGGATGATGTTCCACCCCGTGCCTAACGGGTCACTTTCCGGGTCGAGGAACGTCAGGACGCGCTGCTTCTGGTAATCGTGCATCACGAAATACCACATGGCCACGGACACCGGCACGGCGGCCGCGAGCACGCTGAGGATCCAGCGCCAGCGCAGGCCGCCCATGAACAGCACGAAGGCGCCCCCCGCCAGAATCAGCAATGAAGTGCCGAGGTCGGGCTGACGCACGATCAGGATGAATGGCAGGCCGATCAGAAACAGGCTCACCCCCACATGTTTGAGTTGCGGCGGCAAGGTGCGTTTGGACAGGTACCAGGCGATGGTCGCCGGCATCAGGATCTTCATGAACTCCGAAGGCTGGAAACGGATCACCCCGGGAATATTGATCCAGCGCGTGGCGCCCATGGCGTTGTGGCCCATGATGTCGACCACTACCAGCAACAGAACGCCGAGCACATAACCCACCGGAACCCAGCGGGCCATGAAGCGTGGTTCGAACTGGGCGATGACGATCATCGACACCAGGCCGATGCCGAACGACGTGGCCTGTTTGGCCAGCAAGTCCCAGCTTTTGCCGCTGGCCGAATACAGTACAAACAGGCTGCCCGCCGCGAGCGTCAGCAGCAGGATCAGCAATGGGCCATCGATGTGCAGGCGCTGCAACAGCGTCGCACGACGACGCATCACATCCTCGCTCGAGAGCATGCGATCGAAATTATTCTTCACGGGCTGTTGCCTCAGGGCTGATAGGGCTGGCGTATTCAGGCTTCAACCGGCCGTTCTGGTCCAGGAGCCAGGCGTCCATGATTTGCCGTACCACTGGCGCTGCGACCCCGGAACCGGACTCACCGTTCTCGACCATTACCGAGACCACGATTTTCGGGTCATCGGCGGGCGCGAACCCAACGAACAAGGCGTGGTCGCGATGACGCTCCTGAACCTTGGAGCGGTCGTACTTCTCGCCCTGCTTGATCGCGACCACCTGGGCCGTACCTGACTTGCCGGCAATCCGGTATTGCGCGCCGATCGCGGCCTTGCGCGCCGTACCGCGGGCACCGTGCATCACCTGCTGCATGCCATGGTTGACCTTGTTCCAGTCCGACGGGTCGCGCAGGATGATGTCCGGCACCGGATTCTCATCCACCGGTTTCACGCCTTCGATGGTCTTGGCCAGGTGCGGACGGTTCCAGACGCCTTTGTTGGCGACCAGGGCGGTGGCCTGGGCCAGTTGCAACGGGGTCGACTGCATATAGCCCTGGCCGATCCCGAGAATCAGCGTTTCACCCGGGAACCACGCCTGTCGACGGGTCGCACGCTTCCATTCGCGGGACGGCATCAGTCCCGGCGACTCTTCGAACATGTCCAGCGAGACTTTCTGGCCGATGCCGAATTTGGTCATGTACGCCGACAGCCGATCGATCCCCAGTTTGTGGGCCAGGTCATAGAAGTAGGTGTCGTTGGAACGCATGATCGCCGTATCGAGGTCGACGAAGCCGTCACCGGTGCGGTTCCAGTTACGGTATTTGTGATCGTAGTTGGGCAGCATGTAGTAACCCGGGTCGAACACCCGGGACGACGCCGTCACCACGCCTGCGTCCAGGCCGGCAATCGCCACCGCTGGTTTGATCGTCGAACCCGGCGGGTACAAGCCGCGCAATACGCGGTTGAAGAGCGGCCGGTCGATGGAATCACGCAGTTCGGAATAGGCCTTGAAACTGATGCCGGTGACAAACAGGTTCGGGTCGAAACTCGGCTGGCTGACCATCGCCAGCACTTCGCCGGTTTTCGGGTCCAGCGCAACCACCGCACCACGACGACCGCCCAGCGCCGCTTCGGCGGCTTCCTGCAATTTGATGTCCAGGCTCAGGACAATGTCCTTGCCGGGAATCGGATCGGTACGCTTGAGCACGCGCAATACGCGGCCGCGAGCGTTGGTCTCCACTTCTTCGTAGCCCACCTGCCCGTGCAGTTCAGGCTCGTAGAAGCGCTCGATGCCGGTTTTGCCGATGTGGTGGGTGCCGCTGTAATTGACCGGATCGAGGGTCTTGAGCTCTTTCTCGTTGATCCGCCCCATGTAACCGACCGAGTGCGCGAAGTGCGCACCCTGCGGATAGTGACGCACCAGTTGCGCAACCACTTCCACCCCAGGCAGGCGGAACTGGTTCACGGCGATCCGGGCGATCTGCTCTTCGCTCAGCTCAAACAGGATAGGCACCGGCTCGAATGGTCGACGCCCCTGACGCATACGCTTCTCGAAAATCGCCCGATCATCGGGCGTCAGCTCCAGCACTTCGACGATCACGTCGAGCACTTTCTGCCAATCGCCGGAACGTTCGCGGGTCATGCTCAGGCTGAAGCTGGGCCGGTTGTCGGCAATCACCACGCCATTACGGTCGAAGATCAAACCGCGAGTCGGCGGAATCGGCTGCACATGGACGCGGTTGTTTTCCGACAGCGTCGAGTGGTACTCGTACTGAATCACTTGCAGGAAATACAAACGCGCGATCAGCACGCAGATCAGCACCACCACCGCAATTGCCCCGAACACGACGCGACCACGCACCAGACGGGCGTCTTTTTCGTGGTCCTTGATGCGGATCGGTTGAGACATGAGGGCAGAACTACTTGTGGTAAGGGTGACCGGACAGCACGGTCCAGGCACGGTACAACTGTTCGCCGATCAGAATCCGCACCAGCGGGTGCGGCAATGTCAGCGGCGACAACGACCAGCGCTGATCGGCCCGGGCACAGACTTCCGGCGCCAGCCCTTCGGGGCCGCCGACCATGAAGTTCACGGTGCGCGAGTCCAGCCGCCAGCGATCGAGCTCGACCGCCAGTTGCTCGGTGCTCCAGGGCTTGCCGTGGACTTCGAGAGTGACGACACGCTCGTTCGGCCCGACCTTGGCCAGCATGGCTTCGCCTTCCTGACGGATGAAGCGCGCCACGTCGGCGTTCTTGCCACGGGTGTTGAGCGGTATTTCCACCAGTTCCAGCGCCAGCTCGGACGGAAGACGCTTGGCATATTCATGCCAGCCTTCTTCCACCCACTTGGGCATGCGGGAGCCGACGGCGATCAGTCGCAGTCGCACAGCCGTTCCTTATTCCTGGTCTTTGTTGAGCTTGGTGAAATGCTCGTGACCGACTTCAGGGCTGTGGTGTTTGCCATCAGCGGCACGGCTCTGCTCGGCACCTTTCCACAGGCGCTCCAGGTCGTAGAACTGACGGGCGTTGGAGGTCATCATGTGGACGATCACGTCATCCATGTCCAGCAACACCCAGTCGCTGTCGCCCTTGCCTTCTTCACCCAGCGGCTTGATGCCCAGGGCTTTGACCGCTTCGCGGACCTTGTCCAGCATCGCGCCGATCTGGCGGTTGGAGGTACCGGTGGCGATGATCATGAAGTCGGTGATGCTCTGCTTGTCGCGGACATCGATGACCAACACGTCCTGGGCCTTGACGTCTTCCAGGGCCGCGACGGCGATCTTGACCAGTTCGTCGCCTTTAGGCGGCTCGGCGGCAAGGACCTTCTCAGGCAGCGGAGCACTCTTGAACGTGCCTTTGCGCTTAACTTTGTTTACGTCGTTGTTCGTCATATAAAACTCGTTTTGCTCGTTTGTTCGGGCGCTTCAATACACGTTGTTGCCACGTGCCTTGAGGCACTCCTATTCAGTTCGACGCACGGTAGAGTCCGTGCGCATCGATGTAGGCCAGGACCGCGTCGGGCACCAGGAAACGTACCGACTTACCGCTGGCCAGCAGTTGACGGATCTGGGTGGCGGATACCGCGAGCGGTGTCTGCCAGACGAATGCAATCTGTCCGCTCGGCCCTTTGAGGGCCAGCGGGTCGCTCACCGAGCGCGCTGCCAGCAGGTTGCGCAAGGCATCCGGCGGTTCGCTGTCGGCATCCGGGCGTTGCAACACCAGGATATGGCAATGCTGGAGCAACTCTTCCCAGCGGTGCCAAGTGGGCAGGCCGCAAAATGCGTCCCAGCCCAAAAGCAGAAAAACCTGGTCCTGCGCGGCCAGCTCGGCGCGCATCAGTTCCAGGGTATCAATGGTGTAGGACGGTTTGTCCCGCTGCAATTCGCGGGCATCCACCACCAACGGTGCCACACCGGCCACCGCGCACTCGACCATCGCCAGACGGTCTTCGGCCGATACCTGCGGCGTACCCCGATGAGGTGGCCTGGCACTGGGTGTCAGACGCAGCTCATCGAGCGCCAGGGTTTCGGCGACTTCCAGTGCACCGCGCAAATGGCCGATGTGCACCGGGTCGAACGTTCCGCCCAGCACGCCAATGCGCCGAGGTGCTGGCTCGCTGGCGGTCAACGGGGCTGACGGGTCGTGATCGCCCAAGTCAGACCGGCTCCTGTCCGCGCAACTGTCCGTCGCCGACCACGATGTACTTCTCGCAGGTCAATCCTTCGAGACCCACCGGGCCGCGGGCGTGCAGCTTATCAGTAGAAATGCCGATCTCGGCACCCAATCCGTATTCAAAGCCATCGGCGAAGCAGGTCGGGGTGTTGATCATCACCGACGACGAGTCGACTTCAGCCACGAAACGCCGGGTGTCGCCCTGGTGTTCGCTGACAATCGAATCGGTGTGGTGCGAGCCGTAATGGTTGATGTGCTCGATGGCCTGATCCAGCCCATCGACCACGCGGATCGACAAAATCGCCGCCAGGTACTCGGTGTTCCAGTCATCTTCACTGGCCGGTACGGCTTCGATGATCGCCCGAGTGCGCTCACAGCCGCGCAGTTCGACGCCTTTTTCGCGGAACTGGGCCGCCATCGCCGGCAGAAAATCCTTGGCAACCGTTTGATCGACCAGCAGCGTTTCCATGGCACCGCAGATGCCATAACGGTAAGTCTTGGCGTTGAACGCAATGCGCTGGGCTTTCGCCAGGTCGGCGTGCTCGCTCACATAAACGTGGCAGATACCGTCCAGATGCTTGATCACAGGTACGCGGGCATCGCGGCTGACACGCTCGATCAAGCCACGACCACCGCGAGGCACGATGACGTCGACGTATTCAGGCATGGTGATCAGCGCGCCAACGGCGGCACGATCCGTGGTTTCGACCACTTGCACCACGGCAGCTGGCAAATCCGCTTCGGCCAGACCACGCTGAATGCACGCGGCGATGGCACGATTGGAGTGAATCGCCTCGGAACCGCCGCGCAGGATGGTCGCATTGCCGGATTTCAGACACAGGCTGGCGGCATCGATGGTCACGTTCGGCCGGGATTCGTAGATGATCCCGATCACGCCCAGCGGAACACGCATTTTGCCGACCTGGATGCCCGACGGACGGAAGCTCATGTCACGAATCGCCCCGACCGGGTCCGGCAGTGCCGCGACCTGGCGCAGGCCGACGATCATGCCGTCGATCCGCGCAGGGGTCAGCGCCAAGCGTTCCAGCAAGGCTGGCTCCAGACCATTGGCGCGACCAGCCGCCAGATCCTGCTCATTGGCAGCGGTCAGCTCGGCGCGAGCAGCGTCCAGCGCGTTGGCGGCAGCCTGCAGGGCGCGGTTTTTCTGCGCGGTGCTGGCACGGCCGATCACGCGGGAGGCTTCGCGGGCAGCGCGACCCAAGCGGGTCATGTAGTCAAGAACGGACTCAGTCATGGTCTGGGCGAGGTCTTTGCTAAGGTCGTGGTAAAGAGTAAAGCGGCAGATTATAGCTGTCGCGCCTTCCGACTAACAGCGGTGACGGGCGGATGGTCGAAATGGAGCGCGATTTGTCGACGTTCAGCCGGGATTAAGCCGCAAATTGTTATCATCACGACTCATTCAGCCCTGATAAACGCCGAATATCATGTCCAACCTGACTGTAAGTGTGTCCGCCGCGAGCTTGCCCACGGGCCTTCCGGACGCATTTTTCGACCGCGATGCCCAGGTTCTCGCCCGGGATCTGCTGGGAAAGGTCATCCGCCACCGAATCGGCGACCTGTGGCTCAGCGCTCGTATCATCGAGACTGAAGCGTACTACTGCGCCGAAAAAGGCAGCCATGCGTCACTCGGCTATACAGAAAAGCGTAAGGCTTTGTTTCTGGATGGCGGCCACATCTATATGTATTACGCCCGGGGCGGCGATTCCCTGAACTTCAGCGCCCAAGGTCCGGGCAATGCGGTTTTGATCAAATCCGCCTATCCGTGGGTCGATGAGCTGAGCGGACCGGCCAGCCTGGCGCAGATGCTGTTGAACAATCCCGACGCCCAAGGCCATCCTCGCCCGTCACAAAAGCTCTGCGCCGGGCAAACCTTGTTGTGCAAATCGCTGGGTTTGAAGGTGCCGATGTGGGATGCCAAGCGTTTTGACCATGAGGTGCTGCTGGTGGAAGACGTCGGCCCTGCGCCGGCACAAATCATCCAGACCACACGATTGGGCATCCCCCATGGGCGCGATGAACACCTTATGTACCGCTTCGTCGATGCGGCTTATGCGCCGTATTGCACGCGAAACCCGTTGCGACGGGGGCAAGTCGAAGGACGCGATTACATCCTGCTGTGAATAAAATCCCGTAGGAGCTGCCGCAGGCTGCGATCTTTTGATTTTTGAAAGGCAAAAGATCGCAGCCTGCGGCAGCTCGTACAGAGCAACCAATGAAAATGGAGTTGGATTTATGGGCCCATGGCTCGATAGCGTGACCGGATGGTTGGCGGCCAACCCGCAATGGCTGGCAGCAGCGGTATTCCTGGTGGCCTTTGTGGAATGCCTGGCGATTGCCGGACTGATCGTTCCCGGCACGGTGTTGCTGTTCGCCGTGGCGGTACTGGCAGGCAGTGGCGCGCTGACGCTCAGCGAGACGCTTTTGCTGGGTTTCGTCGCCGGGGTGCTGGGCGACGTCATTTCTTATTTTCTGGGGCGGCACTTCCACCAGAACATCCGGCGCCTGCCGGGCTTGCGCCATCATCCGGAATGGATCGCCGGGGCCGAGTCTTATTTCCAGCGCTACGGTATCGCCAGCCTGCTGGTCGGGCGTTTTATCGGCCCCCTGCGGCCCATGCTGCCAATGGTGGCCGGGATGTGCGACATGCCTTTCCCGCGCTTCTTCGCGGTCAGCCTGTTGGCCGGCGCGGGTTGGTCGGTGGCTTATCTGATGCCGGGCTGGGCCACGGGCGCGGCAATCCGCTTGCCGTTGCCTGAAGGCTTCTGGCTCCAGGCCGGGGTTGTTGCCGGCAGCATTGCGGTGATGGTCGGTTTGAGCGCGACCAGCAGCCTGCGCCGGCATCGCCGCGCAACGCTGTTCATTGCCGGAATGAGCCTGCTGATTCTGGCAGGGCTGTTTATCGGTTATTCGCACCTGTCCGCACTCGATCAAGGCGTGATGACACTGGTGCAGGAACATCGCAAACCGATGCTGGATGAAGTGGCGGTGGTCTTCACGCTGATCGGCGAATTCCGCAACATGCTGCTGTTCAGTGTACTGCTGACTGGTTTGCTGCTTCTCATGCGCCAATGGCGGCACGCGATTTTCGCCGGCAGCACGCTGCTCTTCACGGCACTGGCGAATACCGGAACCAAGCACTTTTTCGCCCGCGTGCGCCCGGAAGTATTGAGCGATCCGCTCACCAGCTACAGCATGCCCAGCGGCCATGCGTCAGGGTCTTTCGCGCTCTTCCTCACCCTCGCCGTCCTGGCGGGACGCGGACAACCGCCTCGCATGCGCCTGACCTGGTTACTGGTGAGCTGCCTGCCGGCGCTGCTGATTTCGCTTTCGCGGGTCTACCTCGGTGCGCATTGGCCGACGGATGTATTGGCTGGCGCAATGCTGGCGGCGTGTGTCTGCGCCGCGAGCCTGTGGCTGATTCAGCGCGATACATCGCTCAGCGCCCTGCCCCCCAAGGTCTGGTGGCTGGTGCTGCCAGCCTTGGTGGCATTGTTCGGATTCTTCGTGCTGAGGCATTTGCCGCATACGATGTTGCGGTACGCGTACTGACAACAGCAAAAGATCGCAGCCTGCGGCGGCTCCTGCATCAGGAGCTGCCGCAGGCTGCGATCTTTTTGCTTCAGTCAGGCAAACAGTTCGCCCTGCAACTCATCCAGCAGCGCTTGAATCGCATCCAGTCGCTGCTGCGGATCATCGAGTTGCAACAGATCTATCTTGTCCAGTTCAGCGAACGGCAACAGGTACGCCAGTTGATTGGCCAGTGATTGCTGGCCGGTCGCATCGGTGCCCATGTTCAAGGCCTCGACCATCGGGTGCTCGGCGAGAGCCTTGAGCAAGGCCACCAAATCGGCGTCTTCGTCCTGCAACGGCTGTTCCGGCTCATCCTCCAGCCACTCGACTTCGGCGACGGTCAACTGATCCCGTTGAACCTCGGTGCGCAACACATGGAACCGTCGCCCACCCTGAACCCGAATGCCCAACAGCCCATTGTCCTGTTGCTTGAAATCGGTGATCAGCGCTTCGCACCCGACCAGGGCGTAGCCCTGCGGGGCAATGCCCACTTCTTCGCCATCGAGGATGCACACCACACCGAAGCCGCCGCCCTGCTTCATGCAGCGGCCGATCATGTCCAGATAGCGCGCCTCGAAAATCTGCAAATCGAGGATGCAGCCAGGAAACAGCACCGTGTTCAGCGGGAAAAGCGGCAGACTCATAGACATTTCCTTCACACCACCATCGACACCGCCAACGGCAGGAACACCGCCGTGGCCACGCCCATCAGACTCATCGCCAGCGCCGCGAAGGCGCCGCATTCTTCACTTTCCTGCATCGCCACCGCTGTGCCGACCGCATGGGCGGTCATGCCCAACGCCATGCCCCGCGCTTCGGGACTGAGCACGCCGAGCCGGGTCAACAGACTCGGACCGAAGATGGCCCCGATCACGCCGGTGATCAATACAAACACCGCCGCCAGCGCCGCGACGCCACCGATTTGCTCGGCCACCAGCATGGCAATCGGCGAGGTCACCGACTTCGGCGCCATGGTCATCAGGATCATGTGTTCCGCGCCGAACCACCAGCCCAGCAACACGCCCATCCCCGTGGCCACCACGCCACCTATCACCAGCGTAGTAAAAATCGGCCAGAACAACTGTCGAATCCGTCGCAGGTTCAGATAAAGCGGCACCGCCAGGGCCACCGTCGCCGGGCCGAGCAGGATGCTGAGAATCTCGGTGCTCTTGCGGTACTCGGCGTAGGTCAGGCCGCAGCCCACCAACACACCGATCACCAACAACATGGAGACCAGCACCGGCTGCAAAAAGATCCACCGGGTTTTCTCGAATGCCGCCAGCACCAGTTGATAGGCGCCGAGAGTGATGCCGATCCCGAACAGGGGATGATGAATGACCGCCGTCCAGGCGCCGTGCCAGTCGAAGATCATTGGCCATCCTCGGGATGAGCATGGCGCTTGACCATGCGCTGCATCAGCACGCCGGCAAAGGCCATCGACAACAACAACGACAGCACCAGTGCGCCGACGATGGCCCAGAAGTCGGCCGCGATATCGGCGGCGTACACCATCACGCCCACAGCCGGCGGTACCAGCAGCAACGGCAGGTAACGCAACAGACTGCCGGCCGCGAGGTTCAGCGGCTCACCGACCTGGCCACGGCAAATCAGATACACCAGCAACAGCAGAAGCCCCACGATCGGCCCCGGCAGCACCGGTAAAAACAAATGATTGATTGCGGTGCCCAGCAATTGAAACAGCACCAGCCATGTCAGGCCCCGTAACAACATTATTGATCTCCTGAAAAAACCGTCACCCGCATTGGCCCGGGCATTATAAGCACGCCTGCGCTATGGGCCGGCATTCGCCAAAAGCATGGTCAGTTGACCAGAGCGATTAGCCATGATGATCTAAAGTGGTATTTCGGGAGTTCAAATCCCCCCACCTGAAAATTATAAAACCGATGAACCCAAGGAGAGTCTCAATGCCCTATGTTCCAGTTGCAGAGCTCAAAGATTATATCGGCAAGGAACTCGGACGTTCCGAATGGCTCACCATCGATCAGGACCGCATCAACCTGTTCGCCGAAGCCACTGGGGATTTTCAGTTCATCCACGTTGATCCGGTCAAGGCCGCGCAAACGCCATTTGGCAGCACCATCGCCCACGGTTTCCTTTCGCTGTCGCTGATCCCGAAACTGATGGAAGACATCCTCGTCATGCCTGAAGGCCTGAAGATGGTCGTCAACTATGGACTGGACAGCGTGCGCTTCATTCAACCGGTCAAGGTCGATTCGCGGGTGCGCCTGAAGGTCGAACTGACCGAAGTCAACGAGAAGAAACCCGGCCAATGGTTGCTCAAAGCCACCGCCACCCTGGAAATCGAAGGCTCGGACAAACCGGCCTATGTCGCCGAGCCGTTGTCGCTCTGCTTCGTGTAAGCCTTCCCGGATGCGAAGCAGCTCACGCTGTTTCGCACCGTCTCGCTGCGCCTCACTCTATATAAGGACACATGGCTACGGCATACTCGGTCGCCTAATTGCCCGGAACCCGCTATGCGCCCACTTGCACTCCTTGCCTTGACCCTGCTGCTCACCGCTTGCGGCGACGGCGAATCGCCATTGCCTCCTGACGCCCGCCTGCCGGACGGCGGACGCTATCGCGGCGATCTGGTCAATGGAATGCTGCAAGGCCAGGGCCGTATCGACTACCCGAACGGCAGCTGGTACGCCGGCGAGTTCGACAAGGGTCAGTGGCATGGCCAGGGCGAATGGCACGGCAGTAACGGCGAGGTCTATCGCGGCCAATTCAATCAGGGATTGTTCGAAGGCCAAGGCACCCTGACCACCAGCGCCAGCAGTTACAACGGCGGCTTCAAGGCCGGCCGACGCTCGGGCGAAGGCACCCTCAAAGAAAACGGCATGAGCTATCGCGGCGAATTCAAGGCCGACCAGTATTCGGGACTGGGTCGCCTCGAGCTCGAAGACGGCAGCTCCTATCAAGGCCAGTTCACCCACGGCAAACCCAACGGCGAAGGCCAGCGCGGCGACGCCAGCGGCAATCAGTTCACCGGGCACTTCGTCGACGGTCAACTGGAAGGCAACGGGACATTCAACAGTGCCGATGGCGACATCTACATCGGCGGCTTCAAGAACAATCAACTGCACGGCAAAGGTCGTTACGAAAACGCGGACGGCGATGTCTGGCTGGGCCAGTTCAAGGAAGGCTCGCTCCATGGCAAAGGCGAGTTGATCGGCTCCGATGGCAGTCATTACATCGGCCACTTCAACGACTGGCGCTTCAGCGGCCAGGGTCGGTTGAACCTGGCGGACGGCAGTTTCTACACCGGACAATTCGACAACGACAGTTATCAGGGCCACGGCACATTGGTGCTGACGGACGGGACGGTACTGAGCGGCACGTGGGTCAACGGCCAGCGCGTACGCGACTCCACAGGGAAATTGCTGCCCGATACGCTGGAGCTCGGCCTGCTGGCACAGGGGCGCTTGCTCGAAGAAGCGCTGGCCAACGTGCCCGCCTCAACCCCGACGGTCGAACTCTACTCACTGACCCTCGGCGGTGATGGCAAGCAGAGCGTATTCCTGCGCGAGTCCGACTATGTGGCCAACATGCTGGCCAGTCGTTTTGGCGCTTTCGGCCAGATCCGCCTGGTCAACCACCGCGACCACCTCGGCGACCGCCCGATGGCCACCCGGGAAAACCTGCGCCGCGCCGCCCTGACCCTGGCCGAGCGCAGTGGGCCGGAAGATTTGATCTTCATCTATCTGACCAGCCACGGCACCAGCGAACACGAACTGGTACTCGACCAGCCACGCATGGAACTGGCCGACCTGCAGGCCGACGAAATGGCCGCCGTCCTCGCCCCGCTGAAAAACCGCGACAAGGTCATCGTGATTTCGTCCTGCTACTCCGGCGGTTTCATCCCCGCCCTCAAGGATGAGCGCACCCTGATCATGACGGCCTCCCGGGCGGACCGGGTGTCCTTCGGCTGTTCGGAGGAAGCCAATTTCACCTACTTCGGCGACGCGTTGTTCGCCCAGGCATTGAACCAGACCGATGACCTCGAACAGGCCTTCAAACGGGCCAAGGCCATCGTTGCCGAGCGTGAATTGGCGGACGGCTTCGAAGCCTCTGAGCCACAGATCTGGGCGCCGAAAACGGTCCTCTCGCACTGGCAGCTGTTACGCAAGCAAC
Organism: Pseudomonas sp. C32; assembly: GCF_030417915.1. Taxonomy (NCBI): domain Bacteria; kingdom Pseudomonadati; phylum Pseudomonadota; class Gammaproteobacteria; order Pseudomonadales; family Pseudomonadaceae; genus Pseudomonas; species Pseudomonas sp. C32. Next base: position 87,507 of record NZ_JAUHUK010000013.1, read on the forward strand.
AGGCACGAAAAGCATTACAAAGTGTCTTGATCAACGGCAAGGCTACAAACAGCAACTAAGCTGAACAGTATCAAGGGAGAAACACTATGTACTTGACGCCTCAGCACGTATTGCTTGCCGGTGCCACCGGGTTGACCGGTGAGCACCTGCTTGATCGCCTGCTTAACGAACCCACGATTGCCCGGGTATTGGCGCCTTCACGCCGGCCTTTGGCCAAGCATCCCCATCTTGAAAACCCGGTCGGCGACCCGACGGTGTTTCTGCCGCAGCTGAACGGCCGTGTCGACATCGCCTATTGCTGTCTGGGCACCACCATCAAACAGGCAGGCTCGGAAGAGGCGTTCCGTGCGGTGGACCTGGACATGGTCGTGGCCTTTGCCAAACGCGCACGGGAGATGGGTGCACGGCACCTGATCGTGATCAGTGCTCTGGGCGCCGATCGCAGATCCTCGATTTTCTACAACAAGGTCAAAGGCGAGATGGAGCACGCACTGCGCGCGCAGGACTGGCCGCAGCTGACCATTTGCCGTCCTTCGCTATTGCTGGGCGAACGCACCGAGCCACGCCTGGGCGAAAAACTCGCCGGACCTTTGTCGCGGCTGATTCCCGGCAAATACCACGGCATCGAAGCCTGCCAACTGGCCCGCGCAATGTGGCGCCTGGCGCTGGAAGAACAGGATGGCGTGCGGGTGGTCGAGTCGGATGAGTTGCGTAAGTTAGGCAAGTAAACCACGGATCTGTGGCGAGGGGGCTTGCCCCCGTTGGGCTGCGAAACGGCCCTCTTCGCGTATTCCGGAGTGCTGCGTCGCACGGGATTACGACTGCTGCGCAGCCGAACGGGGGCAAGCCCCCTCGCCACAAAGCGCTCCCCCTACAACCCACCCGTGGCCTGATAGCTGACACCGAGCACCGTCAACAACGACAGTGGCAACAACAGCGTATCGAGCAATGCGCTGGCCGGCAGGTCAACGCCGGGATAACCCGGTGCTTCGGCACCGAACCGGTCCATGGCGCAGCAACCACCGTTCATGGCGTACAAATCCAGGCGAGTCCCTGAGTACACCACCGGCGCGCCCGGCTTGGCCGCATCCAGCGTTCGCACCGTGGCGCAACCGGCCAGTTGCAACGCCAGCACCATCACCAACAGCTTATTCATCGCTGGTCAGATGATGCTCACCCCAACGCGGCAGCATGTCCTGGGGAATATTCAGCAGATTGAGAATCCGTGCGACGACGAAGTCGATCAAGTCGTCGATGGTTTGCGGCTGATGATAGAAGCCCGGCGACGCCGGCAGGATCGTCACGCCCATGTTCGACAACTTGAGCATGTGCTCAAGGTGAATGCTCGAATACGGCGCTTCACGCGGGACCAGAATCAACTGACGGCGCTCCTTGAGCGTCACGTCGGCGGCCCGCTCGATCAGGTTGTTGCAAGCGCCAGTAGCGATGGCGGACAAGGTGCCGGTGGAGCACGGCACCACAACCATCGCCGCCGGAGCGCCGGAGCCCGAAGCCACCGGCGACATCCAGTCCTCTTTGCCATACACACGAATCTGCCCGGCCGCAGCGCCGGTGTACTCGGTGAGGAAGGCTTGCATCATCTGCGGTTTGGCCGGCAGCGTGACGTCGGTTTCGGTGGCCATCACCAGTTGCGCCGCCTTGGAGATCAGGAAGTGCACTTCGCGATCTTCCCGCACCAGACAGTCGAGCAGACGCAAACCATATTGAGCGCCGGATGCGCCGGTCATCGCCAGCGTGATGCGGTCCGGGCCGTTGTTCATTTCAACGCCTCGGCGAGTTTGCCGTGCAAGCCGCCGAAGCCGCCGTTGCTCATGATCACCACGTGGGTGCCCGGCTGAGCCTGGCTCTTCACGCGTTCGATGATGCCTTCCAGCGAATCGCTGACAATCGACGGCACGGTGCACAGCGCCGCAGTGCCCGCCAGGTCCCAACCGAGGTTGGCCGGCGCATACCAGATCACCTGATCGGCATCGACCACGCTTTCCGGTAAGCCGTCACGGTGCGCGCCGAGCTTCATGGAGTTGGAGCGCGGCTCGATGATCGCGATCAATGGTGCGTCGCCGATACGCTTGCGCAGACCGTCAAGGGTAGTGGCGATGGCCGTCGGATGGTGAGCGAAGTCGTCGTAAATGGTGATGCCACGGACTTCCGCGACCTTTTCCATCCGGCGCTTCACGCTTTTGAAAGCGCTCAACGCGGCGATGCCCATGGACGGCACCACGCCGACGTGGCGTGCGGCAGCCAGGGTCGCCAGTGCGTTGGCGACGTTGTGCTGGCCGGTCATGTCCCACTCGACCACACCCTGGGCGACGCCTTCGAACATCACTTCGAACTTCGAGCCATCTTCGCTGAGCAACTTGACCTGCCACTGACCGCCGACGCCGGTGGTCTGCACCGGAGTCCAGCAACCCATTTCGATGACACGCTGCAACGCGGGTTCGGTGGTCGGATGAATCACCAGGCCTTCGCTCGGGATGGTCCGCACCAGGTGATGGAACTGCCGCTCGATCGCCGGCAGATCAGGGAAGATGTCAGCATGATCGAACTCAAGATTGTTCAGGATGGCCGTGCGCGGACGGTAGTGAACGAACTTGGAACGCTTGTCGAAGAACGCACTGTCGTACTCGTCGGCTTCGATGACGAAGAACGGCGTATCGCCCAGACGCGCCGACACCGAGAAGTTCTGCGGCACGCCGCCGATCAGGAAGCCGGGACTCATGCCCGCGTGCTCCAGCACCCAGGCGAGCATGCTGCTGGTGGTGGTCTTGCCGTGTGTACCGGCAACGGCGAGCACCCAGCGACCTTGCAGCACATGATCGGCCAGCCATTGCGGGCCGGAAACATAAGGCAGGCCTTTGTTCAGCACGTATTCCACAGCCGGGTTGCCCCGGGACATGGCGTTGCCGATCACCACCAGATCGGGGGCCGGATCGAGTTGCGCCGGGTCGTAACCCTGGGTCAGCTCGATCCCCTGAGCCTCCAGCTGAGTGCTCATCGGTGGATAGACGTTGGCGTCGGAGCCCGTCACATGATGGCCCAGCTCTTTGGCCAGAACCGCCATCGAGCCCATGAAAGTCCCGCAGATACCCAGAATATGAATGTGCATAGTCGACCTCGTAAAACATGGCCGCAGGTTAGCGTAGGGAGGGGAAATTCGCACTCTTGTTTCGATTGTGCTCAGTGCAAAACCTGTAGGAGCCGGCTTGCTGGCGAAGCAATCGCAAGATCGCCCTTCGCCAGCAAGCCGGCTCCTACAGGTCATCGTGCCAATTAGCGGGCGATACCGTGTTTGCGCAGCTTGCGATAAAGGGTATTGCGACTAACCCCCAACTGCTCCGCCGTATGCGTCATGTGCCACCGCGTATGCTCCAGTGCATTCAACAGCGCCAGCCGTTCGGCATCCTCCAGCGGATGCTCGGACGGCTCGTCGATAGCCTGCACCACCGCCGGCCGCGCCGAACGAATCATCGCCGGCAAATCCTCCAGCCCGATCCGCCCACCCTCACACAACGCCGCCAACGTGCGCAGGACGTTACGCAATTGCCGCACGTTGCCCGGCCAGGCGAATCCCAGCAGGGCCTCACGCGCCGGCTCATCAATCAGCACGGTTTCCCCACCCGCTTCCTCGGCCAGCAAAAAGTCCAGTAACTGGGATTTATCCGTTCGCTCACGCAGTGCCGGCAGTGCGATTTCCAAGCCATTGAGGCGGTAATACAAGTCCTCACGGAAACCACCGTCCTGCACCCGCTCCAGCAAATCACGGTGAGTGGCGCTGATGATCCGCACGTTCACCGATTCCGGCTCCCCGCCAATCGGCACCACCTGACGATCTTCCAACACCCTCAACAACCGTGTCTGCAGGGCCAGGGGCATGTCACCGATTTCGTCGAGGAACAAGGTTCCGCCATCGGCCTGCTGCAACTTGCCGCGCATGCCTTCCTTGCGGGCACCGGTGAAGCTGCCGCCGCGATAACCGAACAACTCACTTTCGATCAGGCTTTCGGGGATGGCCGCGCAGTTGAGCGCGACGAAGGCGTTATCCGCCCGTTGACTCGCCCGGTGCACGGCTTTGGCGAAGGCCTCCTTGCCGGAGCCGGTTTCACCGTTGACCAACAGCGGCACGTCCCGCTCGTAGACCCGCAGGGCCTTGCGGAAACTTTCCTGCAACGCCGCATCGCCCAGGCAGATATCGGCCAGCGGCGCACGCGGCACGGCCACCGAACGCTGCACAATGGGCGCCGAAGTACCGCGAGCCTGACCGCGCAATGCCGCAAACAGCCTGCGCCCGTCACGGGTGCGCAACGGCCAACTGGCGTTGGCATCGATGCTCGCGCGCCCCAGCAGCTCATCGAGCGTACAGTCGAAAAAGGCCTCCACGGGTTTGCCCAGCAAGCCGCCGCGAATGTGTCCCAGCAGGTTCAGCGCGCTCTGGTTGACCGCACAGATCCGCCCTTCTCCGTCGAACGCCAGCAACCCTTCGCTGAACAAACCGACGGACTCGGCCTGCAAATGAAAACGCAGCAACCATTGATTGTCGAAGCAGCGCAGGAAGTAGCAGCTCTCGATCATCTTCGCCGACAGATTGACCAGCGCCATGGTGTGAAACTGACTTTGCCGCGAGACATCTCGCCGCGCCGACGACACGTCGAGCACCGCGAGCAATTCGCCATGGGGATCGAATACCGGGCTTGCCGAGCAGGTCAGGCCCGTATGGCGGCCGCGAAAATGTTCATCTTGATGAATGGTCAGCGACTGGCGTTCCACCAGGCAGGTGCCGATGCCGTTGGTGCCTTCGCAGGATTCACTCCAGTCGGCACCGAGCCAGAGCCCGGCGCGTTCGAAGATCTTGCGTTCGGCCGGGGCCGTCACACAGTTGAGGATGACACCGCGGGCATCGGTCAACAGCACCGCATGGCCGGCACCGGAGAGCTGTTGATGCAGGCTGGTCATTTCATTGCCGGCGATGTGCAGCACTTGCTGCAAGCGTTCGCGGCTTTCGAGGACGCGGCCATGTTCCAGCACCGTGGGCGCCATGGTCAGGGCCGGGTCGAGGTGATAATCCTCAAGGCAGCGCAGCCAGGAGCGGGCGATGGACGGATCGCTGCCGGGACCGTGCAAATGGGCTTTGCCCTGGGTCACGGTCAGCACTTGCCGGGCATGGCGACTCAAATGGTTGTCGGGCATTTCTTATTATTCTCCACGAGAGCAACTGCAAACATTTTCCTTGTGGCGAGGGGCCTTGCCACAAAAAAGACTATTCACGCGACACCTGCGGCCGAGCATCCTCCTGCCCGGCCCGCATTGCAATGCCTGCAAGACCGGGTGGTCACAAGCTGTGCCACAAGCGGTACAAAGTGTCACCCTGGCTGTACCGAAAGCGTCACAGGCACCACCCGCCTGTCCGACAAAAAACTCGCAAGGCCTTGATTTGCCTGACCTGCACAGCGCTGGCCCGCCCCTTGCTCTACGCTTATATCAAGCGCACATGCGCGCCTCCCTAATAAGCACAAAAGCCAGGAGAAACCACCATGCGTTACGCTCACCCCGGTACTGAAGGCGCTATCGTTTCGTTCAAGAGCAAATACGGTAACTACATCGGCGGCGAGTTCGTCGCGCCTGTCAAAGGTCAGTACTTCACCAACACCTCGCCAGTGAATGGCCAACCGATTGCCGAATTCCCCCGCTCCACGGCCGAAGACATCGACAAAGCCCTGGACGCTGCCCACGCCGCTGCCGATGCCTGGGGCGCCACGTCCGCCCAGGCGCGCTCGCTGGTGCTGCTGAAAATCGCCGACCGCATCGAACAGAACCTGGAACTGCTGGCAATCACCGAATCCTGGGACAACGGCAAAGCCGTTCGCGAAACCCTCAACGCCGACATCCCGCTGGCCGCCGACCATTTCCGCTATTTCGCCGGCTGCATCCGTGCCCAGGAAGGCAGTGCTGCGGAAATCGACGGCAACACCGTGGCCTATCACATCCATGAACCACTGGGCGTGGTCGGGCAGATCATCCCGTGGAACTTCCCGATCCTGATGGCGGCGTGGAAACTTGCCCCAGCCCTCGCCGCGGGTAACTGCGTGGTGCTCAAGCCTGCCGAGCAAACTCCGCTGGGCATCACCGTGCTGATCGAACTGATCGGCGACCTGCTGCCACCCGGCGTACTGAACATCGTGCAAGGTTTCGGCAAAGAAGCCGGCGAAGCCCTGGCGACCAGCAAACGCATCGCCAAGATTGCCTTCACCGGCTCGACCCCGGTCGGCTCGCACATCATGAAATGCGCCGCCGAAAACATCATTCCGTCCACCGTGGAGCTGGGTGGCAAATCGCCGAACATCTTCTTCGAAGACATCATGAAAGCCGAACCGAGCTTCATCGAGAAAGCTGCTGAAGGGCTGGTGCTGGCGTTCTTCAACCAGGGCGAAGTCTGCACCTGCCCGTCCCGTGCACTGGTGCAAGAATCGATCTACGACGAATTCATGCAAGTGGTGATGAAGAAGGTCCTGCAAATCAAGCGTGGCGACCCGCTGGACACCGACACCATGGTCGGCGCCCAGGCGTCCGAGCAGCAATTCGACAAGATCCTTTCGTACCTGGAAATCGCCAAGGGCGAAGGTGCCGAGCTGTTGACCGGCGGCAAGGTGGAAAAACTCGAGGGCAATCTGGCGAGCGGGTATTACATCCAGCCGACGCTGCTCAAGGGCACCAACAAAATGCGTGTGTTCCAGGAAGAAATCTTTGGCCCGGTGGTGAGCATCACCACCTTCAAGGACGAAGCCGAAGCCCTGGCCATCGCCAACGACACCGAGTTCGGCCTGGGTGCCGGTCTCTGGACCCGCGACATCAACCGCGCCTACCGCATGGGCCGCGCCATCAAGGCTGGTCGCGTGTGGACCAACTGCTACCACCTGTACCCGGCGCACGCCGCGTTCGGTGGCTACAAAAAATCCGGCGTCGGCCGTGAAACCCACAAGATGATGCTCGACCACTATCAGCAGACCAAAAACCTGCTGGTGAGCTATGACATCAACCCGCTGGGCTTCTTCTAACCCCTCTTGAAATGAGGTGAGTCCATCGCTGGCAAGCCAGCTCCTACAGATCGCGTAAACCTGTAGGAGCCGGCTTGCCGGCGATGGCGTCCTAAATGACACGACACCAAAGGCTGGCCGCTCTGGCACGGGCCTTGCGTACCCGTCATTCAGGATTTTCACCATCCCGTCGTCCCCGAAAGTCCAAAAGATCGAAAAAAAAGAGAGGACTTATGACTACTTCTTCCACACAGCTCAAACCCACACTCGGCACCTTGCATCTCTGGGGCATTGCCGTCGGCCTGGTGATTTCCGGCGAATACTTCGGCTGGAGTTACGGCTGGGGCACCGCAGGCACATTAGGCTTTCTCGTCACTGCATTAATGGTGGCGACGATGTACACCTGTTTCATCTTCAGCTTCACCGAGCTGACTACCGCGATTCCCCACGCTGGCGGGCCGTTTGCCTACAGCCGGCGGGCTTTTGGCGAGAAAGGTGGATTGATCGCCGGCATCGCCACGTTGATCGAGTTTGTCTTTGCGCCACCGGCCATCGCCATGGCCATCGGCGCCTACCTTAATGTGCAATATCCGGAACTGGACCCGAAGCTCGCCGCAGTGGGCGCCTACTTCATATTCATGACCCTCAACATTCTCGGCGTCAGCATCGCGGCCACCTTTGAATTGGTGGTCACCGTACTGGCCGTCGCCGAGCTGCTGGTGTTCATGGGCGTAGTCGCGCCGGGCTTCAGCTTCAGTAATTTCGTGCTCAATGGCTGGTCAGGTGCCAACGAATTCACGATGGGCTCGATTCCCGGCATGTTCGCCGCCATTCCCTTCGCGATCTGGTTCTTTCTCGCCATTGAAGGCGCAGCCATGGCGGCGGAAGAAGCCAAGGACCCGAAACGCACGATTCCCAGAGCCTACGTCAGCGGCATTTTGACCCTGGTGTTCCTGGCGATCGGAGTAATGATCATGGCGGGCGGCGTCGGTGACTGGCGTCAGCTTTCCAACATCAACGACCCACTGCCCCAGGCAATGAAAGCGGTGGTCGGCAACGATTCGACCTGGATGCACATGCTAGTGTGGATTGGCTTGTTCGGGCTGGTGGCGAGTTTTCACGGCATCATTCTCGGGTATTCGCGGCAGTTCTTTGCCCTGGCTCGCGCCGGTTACCTGCCCCGCGGGCTGGCCAAACTCTCGCGTTTCCAGACCCCGCACCGGGCGATCCTGGCCGGCGGCGTCATCGGTATCGCGGCGATTTACAGCGATGGACTGGTCAACCTGCAAGGCATGACCCTGACGGCGGCAATGATCACCATGTCGGTATTCGGCGCCATCGTGATGTACATAATCAGTATGCTGAGCCTGTTCAAGCTGCGTAAAACCGAACCGAATCTGGAACGCACCTTCCGTGCACCGGGTTATCCGATCGTGCCGGGTATTGCGCTGTTCCTGGCGGTGGTGTGCCTGGTGGCGATGGCGTGGTTCAACACCTTGATCGGTTTGGTCTTCCTCGGATTCATGGTGGCCGGTTACCTGTATTTCCAGCTGACCGCCAGGCAGCGTTCCGAGGCACCGGCAGACGCTATGCTCGAAGGTATCTGATGCACCCGCGTCGGGCCCGCTGCCCGGCGCCTGCATTATTGAAGTGCACGCGGTCCCCTGTAGGAATGAGCTTGCTCGCGATGGAGGTGTGGCACATTTAGCGGGTGCAAGACGGCAATCGCGAGCAGGCCCGCTCCCACAGAAAAGCAGACCGCGTTTAAATTGATCCGGAGGACACCGCCCCATGGCGACATATGCCCATTCCGTCGGCGCCCAGACCTACCGATTCGACAGCCTCAAGGATGTAATGGCCAAGGCCAGCCCGGCACGTTCCGGCGATTTTCTGGCCGGCATCGCGGCGCTCAATGATGGCGAACGAGTCGCCGCGCAGATGACGCTGGCGGACATCCCGCTGAGCCACTTCCTGCAGGACGCGCTGATTCCCTATGAAACCGATGAAGTCACCCGACTCATCATCGACACCCATGACCAACAGGCCTTCGCGGTCGTCAGTCATCTCACTGTCGGAGACTTCCGCGACTGGCTGCTCAGCGACGCCGCCGACGAACAGAGCCTGCGCGCACTCGCCCCCGGCCTGACCCCGGAAATGGCTGCCGCCGTGTCGAAGATCATGCGTGTACAGGACCTGGTCCTGGTGGCGCAAAAAATCCGCGTGGTCACCCACTTTCGCGGCACCCTCGGCCTTCGCGGCCGCCTGTCCACTCGCCTGCAACCCAACCATCCGACCGACGAACCGGCCGGTATCGCCGCGAGCATTCTCGACGGTCTGTTGCACGGTAACGGCGATGCAATGATCGGCATCAACCCGGCCACCGACAGCATCGCCTCAATCTGCGCCATGCTGGAGATGCTCGACGCGATCATCCAGCGCTACGAAATTCCGACTCAGGCCTGCGTGCTGACCCATGTCACCACGTCGATTGAAGCCGTGAATCGTGGCGTGCCACTGGACCTGGTGTTCCAGTCGATCGCCGGGACCGAGGCCGCCAACGCCAGTTTCGGCATCAACCTGAACGTGCTCAAGGAAGGTTACGACGCCGGGTTGAGCCTCAATCGCGGCACACTCGGACAGAACCTGATGTATTTCGAAACCGGCCAGGGCAGCGCCCTGTCGGCCAACGCCCATCACGGGGTCGATCAGCAGACCTGCGAAGCCCGGGCCTATGCGGTGGCGCGGCATTTCAATCCGTTTCTGGTGAACACCGTCGTAGGCTTCATCGGCCCGGAATACCTCTATAACGGCAAACAGATCATCCGCGCCGGTCTCGAGGACCATTTCTGCGGCAAGCTCTTGGGCGTGCCGATGGGCTGCGACATCTGTTACACCAACCACGCCGAGGCCGATCAGGATGACATGGACACCCTGCTGACTCTGCTGGGTGTCGCCGGGATCAACTTCATCATGGGCATCCCAGGCTCCGACGACATCATGCTCAACTACCAGACCACTTCGTTCCACGATGCGCTCTACGCCCGCCAGACGCTGGGGCTCAAGCCTGCGCCGGAGTTCGAGCAGTGGCTGGCGAAAACAGGCATTTTCACCCAGCCGGACGGCAGGGTTCTGTTCGGTAATAATCTGCCACCGGCCTTCCGCCAGGCCCTGGCGCAATTGGGATGAACGTTGACATGGATAAACTACCCTTCGATCCGCACAATCCATGGCTGGAACTGCGCCGGCTGACGCCCGCCCGGATTGCCCTGGGTCGCACCGGCACCAGCATCCCCACCCGCGCTCAACTGGATTTTCAATACGCTCACGCCCAGGCGAGGGACGCGGTGCACTTGCCGTTTGATCATGCGGCGCTCAGCGCGCAACTGGCCGATCGTGGCCGCGAGAGCCTGCTGCTGCAGAGTGCGGCACCTGATCGCAACACTTATCTGCAACGCCCCGATTTGGGGCGAAAACTCAGTGATGCGTCGGCGCAGACCTTGCGTGAATACGCTACGGCCCATCCTGGCGGTGTGGATCTTGTGATCGTGATCGCCGATGGTCTGTCGGCATTGGCCGTCCATCGCCATAGCCTGCCGTTTCTGGCACGTCTCGAGGAGCAGACGTCAGCCGAGGGCTGGTCTGTCGCCCCGGTTATCCTGGTAGAACAGGGCCGCGTGGCCGTCGCCGACGAAATCGGCGAACTGTTGGGCGCGAAAATGACCGTGATACTGATCGGAGAGCGCCCCGGGCTCAGTTCGCCGGACAGCCTTGGCCTGTATTTCACTTACAACCCGAAGGTCGGCCTGACGGATGCGTGGCGCAATTGCATCTCCAATATCCGGCTCGAAGGCCTGAGTTACGGCATGGCGGCACACCGTTTGCTGTACTTGATGCGGGAAGCCTGCCGACGGCAGTTGTCGGGGGTTAACCTGAAGGACGAAGCACAGGTTCACACGCTGGAGTCGGACACAGGCACCGACATGAAAAGCAATTTCCTACTGAATCCTCCGAAGATGTGAACCGTTTCTGCATTGCGTTTGCATTCCGGTTTGAGGCAGGATCGATTCACGGCCGCCAGAGTTTCCCGTCGCCGTCAAAGACGTAAGACAGCCACTTGCAGACGAGACTTATCATGCGGATTATCCAAGCGACCCTCGAACACCTGGACCTGTTGACCCCCTTGTTCGTCCGATATCGCGAGTTTTATGGTTCCCTGCCCTATCCGGACTCGTCTCGGGCATTCCTCGAAAAACGCCTGCGCCGCAAGGAGTCAGTGATTTACCTGGCCTTGTCCGATGACAACAAACTGATGGGTTTCTGTCAGTTGTACCCAAGCTTCTCCTCGCTATCGCTTAAACGCGTATGGATCCTCAACGATATCTACGTTGCAGAAGATGCCCGCCGCCAGTTGGTGGCCGACAACCTGATCCGCACCGCGAAGAAAATGGCCAAGGAAACCAATGCCGTACGCATGCGTGTTTCCACCAGCAGCGACAATGAAGTTGCACAGAAAACCTATGAGTCCATCGGATTCAAGGAAGATACCGAGTTCAAGAACTATATCCTGCCGATCAGCGACGAACTGTAAGTTCGTGCCAGCGGGGCGGGTCTCTGCGCAAAAGAGGCCCGCCCTGTTCGGCTGCCATACAGCCGACAATCCAGCCAATGGAATTTTCCCCTGGCAGCCAACTCCAGATCTTTAGTACGTCGCGTGCAGATGCTTATCGGGAGTTATTAATTGTCACCAGACTTCCGGTCTCCCTATCGACATGCCCCGCTACAATCTCGACGCGCTTTTCACCGTTCGGCCCGTATAATGCCGACCTTTTCCGGCTTGTAAGAAAAACTACACCCGTCTGTAGGCTTTCGCGAAGTCATCCGCACAGGCCATAGCCTCGGCCCGCTTACCACAGGTGCTTTCCATGGATTTCAACCCGATCGATCTCATCCTGCATCTCGACGTGTACCTCGACATGCTCGTGACCAACTACGGGACATGGATCTACGCCATTCTGTTTATGGTGATCTTCTGTGAAACCGGCCTGGTGGTGATGCCCTTCCTGCCTGGCGATTCCTTGCTGTTTATCGCTGGCGCCGTGGCGGCCGGTGGCGGCATGGACCCGGTGCTGCTGGGCGGCCTGCTGATGCTTGCAGCGATTCTGGGTGACAGCACCAATTATGTGATCGGACGAACGGCCGGCGAAAAACTGTTCAGCAACCCGAACTCGAAAATATTCCGCCGCGACTACCTGCAACAAACCCACGACTTCTACGACAAGCACGGGGGCAAGACCGTGACGTTGGCGCGTTTCCTCCCGATCATCCGTACCTTCGCACCATTCGTCGCCGGCGTGGCAAAAATGCCGTACCCACGTTTCTTCGCCTTCAGCATCTTTGGCACCATCCTGTGGGTCGGTGGCCTGGTCACCCTCGGTTACTTCTTCGGCAACGTGCCGTTCATCAAGTCGAACCTTTCGCTGCTGGTGGTCGGCATCATCCTGCTGTCGCTGGTGCCGATGATCATTGGCATTGTGCGCAGCCGCTTCGGCAACGCCGCATCCAAAGCCCACCCGCGCTGATTTTCGATGTGGTCCCTGAGCGCCTGGCGTCGCCAGCGCATCCTGGCCAGGCACCCGATTGCCAATGACGTATGGCAGCGGGTGCGTCAGCACCTGAGGTTTCTCGACGGCATCAGCGCCGCCGAAGACCAATGGTTGCGCGAAGCATGCGTGCTGTTTCTGGAAGACAAACACTTGACCGCCCTGCCCGGCGTGGAACTGCATCAGGAACAGCGCCTGCTGCTCGCCGCCCAGGCGCAATGGCCACTGCTGAACCTTGGCGACTTGAACTGGTATCAGGGTTTCCACGAAATCATCCTGTACCCGGACGACTTCCTCAGCCCCCAGCGCCACCGCGACGCCAGCGGCGTCGAGCACGAATGGGACGGCGAGCACAGCGGTGAAGCCTGGCAGCAGGGCCCGGTGATCCTGGCATGGCCCGGCGTAATGGCCAGCGGTGGTTGGGAAGGTTACAACCTGGTGATCCACGAACTGGCGCACAAACTCGACATGCTCAACGGCGACGCCAATGGTCTGCCACCGCTGCACGCCGACATGCGTGTCAGTGACTGGGCCGAAATCATGCAGGCGGCCTACGATGACCTCGACCGCCAACTGGATCGCAATCCGGTCGCCGAGACCGCCATCGATCCTTACGCCGCGGAAAATCCGGCCGAGTTCTTTGCCGTGACCAGCGAATACTTCTTCAGTGCCCCGGACTTGCTGCATGAGGCTTATCCACAGGTCTATGAGCAGTTGAAGCTTTTCTACCGCCAGGACCCGCTCGGTAGATTGAAGCAACTTCATTCGCATGATCCGGTCTATCAGGCACACGACTAAGGTCTACACGACCTCTGGTACGTGGCGTCGCCGTAGGAATATGCCTATAATCGCCGCCACTTTTTGGTCAATCCGGCCAAGTGTTTTTGGTCAACTAACGGGGGCAACGCCCAATGAGCTACAGCAAGATTCCGGCTGGCAAAGACCTGCCGAACGACATCTACGTCGCGATCGAGATCCCGGCCAACCACGCGCCGATCAAGTACGAAATCGACAAAGACAGCGATTGCCTGTTCGTTGACCGTTTCATGGCCACCCCAATGTTCTACCCGGCCAACTACGGTTACATCCCGAACACCCTGGCTGACGACGGTGACCCCCTCGACGTGCTGGTCGTAACCCCTTACCCGGTTGCTCCAGGTTCGGTGATCCGCGCCCGTCCGGTCGGCATCCTGAACATGACCGACGACGGCGGCGGCGATGCCAAAGTTATCGCTGTTCCACACGACAAGCTGTCCCAGCTGTACGTCGACGTGAAGGAATACACCGACCTGCCACCCCTGCTGATCCAGCAGATCGAGCACTTCTTCGCGAACTACAAAGATCTCGAAAAAGGCAAATGGGTGAAAATCGAAGGCTGGGCCGGCGCAGATGCCGCCCGCGACGCGATCACCAAGTCGGTTGCAGCCTACAAAGGCTAAGAGCAGCTGACGCTATTAGCGTCCAGCGGCAAGAAAAACCCCGGGTGATCCGGGGTTTTTTGTGGGTGCTGGAAAAGCACTTTAAACACTTCGTGTAACGACAAATCGAGAAGGTTTGTTTTTGTTTAAATTTCCTCAAAGACGTCTTACATCCCGTCGTAAATTTCCCTCGAATTTTGAACGAGTCGTTTATTCAAACCCCCACCCGCCGCCAGTAGACTCGTGTTTATGAAAAAGAACACTAGCGGCCCTCGCTTTAAAGCGCTGCTCAAGGCAGCGAACATCACCACCACGGGATTTGCCGAATTCCTGGATACCGCACCGCAGCGAGTCCATAACTGGTACTTTCGCGGCGTGCCTGCCCACTACATGGAAGAAGTCGCCAGAAAACTGTCCGTCAACAGCGAATGGCTGAGAACCGGTGAAGGCCCGAAAGACGCCAAACACCTGCGCCTGCTCGACGAGTCAGGTAACACCTTCGACGCCCAGGCCATCCGCGGCGTCTACACGGTGCTCGAACCCGTCGATGTCGAACTGCGCTTCTTCAAGGAAGTGGTAACGGCGCCTGGCTCCGGCAAAACCCACGTTGTCGAAGATAGCGAAAACCTGATTCGCCTGCCCCGCAGCCATCTCGACTCGCTGGAAATCAATCACGCCGACGCCATCTGTGCCCTCATGAGCGGCAACAGCATGGCCGAGAGAATCGAAGACGGTTCAACCCTGGCGATCGACCGCGGGCTGACCAAGATCATCGATGGTGAAATCTACGCCATCGAACATGACGGCATGCTGCGCATCAAATACCTGCACCGACTGCCGGGTAATTCGCTGCGCTTACGCAGCCACAACCGTGACGAATACCCGGATGAAATCTTCAGGGCGGCACAAATCGAAGAACAAAACATCAGAGTATTGGGATGGGTTTTCTGGTGGTCCACATTGAACAAACGCCGGCCACCGGTACCGTTTCTCTAAGCCGACAGAACACAGCCCTCGGTCATCAGCCCAAATGGCCGAACGGCTCTGAATGGCACTTCCTGCTGGGAATTTTCGCCAAACTTGCGTATGCTCCGCCCCACATTTGCGCATCGACCCGCCTCGCGGTTCAGATCGCCCCGGCCCGGCAGATGATTTTCTCGCCAGGTCCCACAGCCGGACGCAAGATCCGGGTGTACGTTTTGAAGGCTGGCGCGGTTTACCAAAAATGATCCAAGCCAGTCCCCGAGAAGCCGGCCACAAGCCGGCTTTTTAATGCCTTCAGAAAAGTGATCAACGACAAAAATCACTCCACTCCGTCAGTATTCAGCGCATAAAATTCCTGCAGCTTGGCTTGCAACAGCTTCTTGTCCGGCAATTGAGTGTGGTACTCCGCGATCAAGGCAGGCGACATTGAGCGGTTCAGGGAGTACTCGACGATTTCGTCCTCTTTGCTCGCGCACAACAATACGCCGAGCGCCGGGTTTTCGTGCGGCTTGCGGACATTGCGGTCCAACGCTTCGAGGTAGAAGTCCATCTTCCCCAGGTATTCCGGCTCAAAGCGCCCAACCTTGAGCTCGATCGCCACCAGGCAGTTCAGCCCACGGTGGAAAAACAACAGATCCAGCGCAAAGTCACGCCCGCCTACCTGCAACGGATATTGAGAGCCCACAAAGCAGAAGTCTCTGCCCAGCTCGATCAGAAAATCCCTGAGTTTGTGCAGCAGACCTCCATGCAGGTCTGTCTCCGCATGACCACGTTCCAGTGCCAGAAACTCGACCACATAGGCATCCTTGAACACGTCCAGGGCCTGAGGATGAATTTGTCGCAGCGGTGCTGACACTTTTGCCGGGCTGATCACTGAACGTTCAAACAGAGCCGCCTTGAACTGCCGCTCCAGTTCGCGGCTCGACCACTTTTCCTGGATTGCCATGCGCAGGTAAAACTCACGTTCTTCCGGGCGTTTGCTCTGGTTGAGAATGATCAGATTTTGGGTCCAGGGTAATTGTCGCAGCAGTGCTGCGACTTTTGCGTCATGCCTATAAGCCTCGTAAAACTTGCGCATGCGAAAAAGATTCGCACGGGTGAACCCGCGTAATCCGGGCTGCGTATTGGACAGGTGTGTAGCCAACTGGGCGACGACTCCATCACCCCACTCTGCTGCTTCAATTTTGCGACTGATGTAGGCCCCGACTTGCCAGTGCAGTTCAATCAGCTCGGTGTTGACCGCCTGCATGGCGCGATGTCTTGCGGTCACGATCAGTAGGGTAATTTCGCTGAACGCTGAATCGAGAGAGGTATTGCAGGAAAGATCATTCACGTCAGGGCATTTCCATATCAGTGGGAGGGCCCTTTCAATTACTCCTGATAACGGCGCATGAACATTCACAATGTATGTCTGCATGAAACAATGCTACTGACCCATCATCGCGCCCAGAGAACACTTGCCAAGCCAAATGGGGCAAGGCTAAATCCACCCCGTTCAAAGACCGCTACCTTTACCCGGAAAAAGCTCTGCCGGTCGGATTTCGCTTTCAAGCTCAACGGGAACCTTCGCAATGGATCTGCACATCCCGACCCTGCTGGTAGTCTCGGTCTTCGTTTTCATTCTGATGGGTTTGTTGACCTGTCATGCCTGGTGTCGTGAAACCCGTGAGCGGCCTTTGGCCTATCTGGGGGCAATGATGCTGCTGGCCGCTGTTGGTGTGGTGCTGGTCAGTTGGCGGGGTTGTGGGGTCGATATTGTCCCGCTCGTTTTCGGCAACGTGGCCCTGTTGCTGAGTGCCGCAATGAACTGGACTGCCATGCGCGTGTTTGTCGGGCGTGCACCGTCGCAGGCAGGAATCTTCGCTGGAGCAGGCACCTGGCTGATCCTGTGCCTCATTCCCGCGTTCTATGACGCGATGCCCGTGCGAGTCGTGGCGTATTCACTGCTGGCGGCCGGTTACGGCGTGCTCACGGCAGCGGAGTTCTGGCGCAGCCGGAAAAAGCTTGAAGTCGCGTACATGCCGGCGCTGGTGCTGACGCTGTTGCACACGGCTTTCTATATCGTTCGCAGCGTGATCGATAAGAGCCTGCCTCTGGATCAGGCTCTGTCAGGCATCGGCGATGGCGTACGTTTTTTCTCCTTCATGCTGTTCGAATCCATGCTGTATGTCATCGGGATCGCTTACGTGACGCTGGCCATGGTCAAGGAGCGCGCCGAACTGAAGTTCAAGGCTGCCGCGTTTTGTGATCCGCTGACCGGGATCGGCAACCGGCGCGCCTTCATGTCCCACGGCGAACGCTTGTTGGCCCACTGCAAGCGCCAGGAAAAATCCGCAGCGTTACTGCTGTGCGACCTTGATCACTTCAAGCGTCTGAATGACAGCTTCGGCCATCCGATGGGGGATCAGGCGCTGATCGCATTCAGTCGAATTCTGACAAGTCATCTGCGCACTCACGATGTGTTCGGTCGTATCGGTGGAGAAGAGTTTGCCTGCCTGCTCCAGGAGGCCGATGAGCAGGAGGCGGTTCTGGTGGCCGAACGTATCCGCCAAGCATTTTCTCAGCTGTCGATGCTGGAGCCGGGGATGCTCAGTGTCAGTATCGGCGTCGTCACCACTCGCGAATCGGGCTACGACCTTTCGAGCCTGCTTTCACAGGCAGATGAAGCCCTGTATGGCGCCAAGCATCACGGGCGTAATCGTGTGCAAACGCTGCGCAAGTTGTACCTCAACCTCACGGATAGCTGAACGACTTCACCAGCGTCAGTTCGCCCACCGCCCGCATCGGCACCAAAAATGTCTCCATTTTCTCGCTCGGTGTGCCTTCCTCGGTAATCACCGTCACCTGCGCCGTGGTCAGCGGTTGCACCGCATCCGCTTGCCCTTCTTCATCGCTGCGATACCCGCCTCCGAAGTAGTTCACATACACCAGATACTGCCCCTTGATCGGCGCGGGCATGGCGAAGATTTCCGGACCGTAGCCGGTGGTAACGTCGACATCGAGTGCCGCTCCGTTGGCGACGACACGCTCGCCGTACCAGATGTGGGCGCCGTCGGGGGTAATCAGGTGCAGATCCAGGTCGGTGCCGTCGCTGTCCCACGCCAGCAATACGCGGAGTTTGGCCGGGGTGGCGCCGCCGCTGCTGTTGAGGAACTGCGTGCGGTGCCGTTGTTGGCCGTCGGGGCTGCGGACCTCGACGCTGTTGCTGCCGTTGGGGAATGAGAATGGTCGGTCGAAGCGGCCGGCGGGATCGATTTTCAGGGGCATGCTGACGCCGTTGACGATCAAACGACCGGGCTCTGTGGATTTGGGTGTGGCTTTGATCTGGCCGCTGATGCGTGCGGTCTTGGCCTGACCCGCCGGGGTGTTCACCGACGAGGCCGGGTAGTTGACGGTCTGACGAAAACTTTCGCCTTCACCGTCAGGGGCACCACTGCGCCAGCCGCCGACGGGCGTGTCGAGTTTGACGCTGTCTGCTGCCGAAGCCCATGGCAACGCCGTCAGGGACAGAAGAAACAGCATGAGCTGTGGATAACGGAATTTCATGGACTATTCCAGCAAGAGGTGGCGGGCGAGCCCTTCGATGTAGGTTTCATCCTGGCCGTTGGGATGCGCTTCGAAGGCCAGGTGCAGGTATTCGTGGGTCAGGTCGAGTCGGTCTTGCAGCGACAGCACGCCGCGCACATAAATGCGCTGGCGTTCGCGGTCAACGTAGGGCCGGCCGAACGCCAGGCGGCACACGGCGAAGCTGCTGACTTCGTTGTAGCCGGTTTCGCTTTCCAGGCGCGGGCGCCAGGTGCGGCGCTGCGTTTTCAGCCAGTCTTGGGCGGCGGGCAGCGCTTCGCAGGAAGCGACCGGATTGTCCCAGCGGCTGAGGCTGGCGCGTGGGTAAGCGTGGAGCAGGATCGCGTCGTAACGTTGGCCGGCGCTGGCTTGCTCGACGGCTCGCTGCCAGGACAGTTTGTCCGGACCTGGTTGATCGGAATGGTAGGTGACGGTGCTGCCCGCCAGCACCAGGTCGCTGGTCCACGCGGCGATGTTGCGCGACTCGGCGCTGGCCGGACGCGGTGCAACGCGCTGACGGCTGCTGCTGTCGTCGATACTCAGGCAATCGCCATGACGCGTGGCGTTTTGCAGCAGGTATGTGCGGATGGCCACGGCCAGGGCTTTGGCGGCTTCAACCGGTTCGGCGCTGGCTTCACGTTGCAGAACCCGGGCGACGTATTCTTCGCGATCCACACGGGCCACGAGCTTGTCATTCAGCAGAAAAAGTTCGCCGTCGCTGTGAATATCCAGCGCGTTACCGTTCATGAACTCGACACGATTAGCGCCCCGCAAGACGCCAGCGGCTACCACGCTTTCGCCCGACAACACGCGCCGCAGCGGGTATCGCGAAAACAGCCCGACTTCAACACAACGGCCCGCATCGGCCGGCCATTCAACCGGAATGACCGACGCCAACGCCGGCGCATAGTCACGCAAAACCCGCTGGCTGGTCCCGCGCCCACCGGCCCAGATCGGCTCTGCGTCTGCCGTCCAGCCGGCAAACCCGCCCTGACGTGATGCGGCATCCTGATCCCCCAACCAGCTCCAGGTTTTCACCCGCAAGCGGCTGCCGAGTTCGCCTGCGACATTGCCATCCGCCGCATTCAGTACCACATCGAGCAACACACGCCGGGCCTGATCCTGTGCCGGCATGACCGCCAGCACCTTCAACAGCGCCGCCACCGAAACCCGCGTGGCCGGTTGCAGCGAAGGTAAATCGAGTAGCCATTCCGGTGCTTGCCGCGCCTGCCAATACACCCGCCAATCGGCGTCCTTGATGCCCAACCGCGCCGGATCGAAATACAAACCACAGGATTTCACCAGCGCCTGATCACGTTCAATCTTGCCGCCCGGCGTGCAGCAATAAACTTCTTCCTTCGTCTGCCCACGACATTCATAAGCCGGTTCTCGTGCGCCGGTATCCACCAGCCAGGTATAGACAAACAACTTCCACACACTGCCCAGCGGCGTCTGCAAATCTGCGGACAACGGCTCGCGAGAGATCGCTTGAGAACGATTCAACGACAACAATTCGCCCTTGAATGCCACGCGCAGCGGTTCGTCCTGCGCCATTGCCAGCGCAGGAATCAAACACAGCAGCCACCCGAGCAGAGGCCGCCACACGTCAGTGAACCGTGACCTGACCGAGGGCCGGTTTCTGTTCCCGGGCCTGATGTTGCGGCGCATAGACCTGAGTGAAACGCACCGGCGGCAGGTTGAACTGGCCTTTTTGCGAGAAGCGCACCAAATGCCGCAGACGCAGTTCACCGCTCAAGGCATCGAGCGGAATGGCGTAGGCCATTTGCCCCGGCTCGAAACGCGCCTTTTCCAGCGCGCTCGGTTCGGTGCCGGCCTTGCCCATGAGCTTGATGCCCCAGGTCGTACGTTCAACATCTGCGCCCGGTGGCAACGGCACTTCGAGTATGCCGTAGCGCAGCGGTTTGGCGGCTTTGCTGGTGACAATCACTTCGTCCAGATACAGGCTGTCGCTGGACAGCGGCGCGCTGCCGACCGCTTCCAGTTTGAAGGTGAATGCTTCATCTCCCGGCACCAGACGCGACAGACGACGGGTGATGGTGACCGCCATCGGATCGACCACCGCTTGTTGGCTTTGGAAGCTCAACGCGGCACGCAGCGGACGCTCTTGCACCCCGGTCAGTGACAACACGGCTGGCACCGGCGCAGCCCCCTGCCACGTCCAATACATTTCACCGGAAGCGCCATGCTGCTTCTTCCAGCCGTCACCCGGCGCGAGTGCGATCGTAGGCGACGCCTGTTCGATACTGCGTTGCAGCCAGGTAAGCGCCAGCGCACGTTCCAAAGTTGATTGCTGCGGCAACAGGCGTTGCAACAATGCTTGAGCATGAGCCTGATCGAACGGTTGCAGCGACAGGCTCAGCGCTTCGGCAAACGGTTGGGAACTGACCGCCAATCGTTGCTGCGCATCGGCCAGTTGCCGGTTGAAAGTCTCTGGCAGAGCGACCTTGGATTGTTTGGCCAAGGAGGCCGTCAGCGCGCGTGCGGCGGCCAGACCGAGAGCCGAGTCCGGATCGCTCATGACGAGGCTGTCTTCGCCATCCTCCATCAGGTTCGCGGCAGTGCCCTCACCCGCTTTCGACAGATCTTCCATCAAACCGCTGAGCAGCGTATTGACCGGCAATTGCATCTGTTTGGCGAATGAAAGAATCAGCGCACGCTGCAACAACGGCGTGTTCTTCGCCTGTTTCGCGTACACCTCCAACACACGCTGCCAATGCTCCGGCGGCAGGCTCAGCTCCAACACCTGGCTGGCGTGCCAGTCGGCGTAATACGCGTAAGCGGTGAGGAACGCATCCGGCTCGCCGTCCATGCCCCACCAGGTGAACGCGGCCGACGGACCGGCCATTTGCACCAGACGCAATCGGCTGTTCTGCATGATCAGGCGCAAGCGATCGCGGACCTGAGGATTGGCTGCCAAGGTCGGGTAAGCGATGCTCAGCGGCAACAGGCGACTGGCCGTTTGCTCGACGCCGCCGTAGGGATAACTCAGCAGATCATCCAGCGCCGAGCGGAACAGCGCTTGCGGGCTGTCGTCCAGCCGCAGGCGGATGTCCGTTGCATCGGCCGGCAAGGTCAACGGTGTATCGCCGGTGGCGACGTCCAGGTTTTGGCTTTGCGTGACCTGCCAGCCTTCACCGGTCGCCGTCAGTTGCACGGCCAAGGCATCCGCGGGTTTGCCGTCCAGCAGCAACTCGGCGGTCCACTCACCGCTGGCCAGCGGGAATGCCGGCAAGGCGATGTAATTGATGCCGCTATTGAGCGTGACGGGCAGGCGCTGTTCCGTGCCCGCGTAACGGGTCACCAGTTCGGCCTTGACCGGTTTTTCGGCCTGACTGAACGCGAATACACCGAGGTCCGGTTTGTCACCGCTGCGGAATCGGGTCGGGCCGCTCCACTTCAGGTACAGCGGTTTTTCCGAGCGCACGAATTGTTTCTTCTGCCCGACCTGTCCGTCATCGGCGATGGCCCGCGCCGTGATGCGCCAGCGGGTCAGCGAGTCAGGCATCTTGAAGGTGAAACGGGTTTTGCCATTGGCATCGGTCAGCAACTCCGGTTGCCACGCAGCGGTGTCGACGTCTTCGCGACGCGGCCGCTCCAGCACTTTCACCCCGCGCTCGCTGCGATTGGCTTTACCCGGCGCACCGGGGCTGCCCGGTAATGCCACGTCGTAACTGATGAACGACAGGCTGGCGCTGGTGCGCACGTTGTTGCGTCGAGGATGGTAGAAAAACTGGTCGATGGTCGGCGCCACTTCCGGTTGCAGCGCGTAGACCATTTCGTCGACCACGCTGACGGTCAGATGCGCCGGAATCGGTTTGCCGGCGAACAGTGTGGTCAGGTCCACCGAGACCGTTTCGCCCGGCTGATAGGTCTCTTTATCCGTCGCGATGGCCACGTCGATCTGCGGCGTAATCACATTGATGCCGGCGTTCTGGAAGCTGTACTGACCGCCCTTGGTGTAGAGCACCGAGAACGTCAGGTTCGGCGCAAAACCGGCCCGCACGGGAATGCGTGCGCGGTATTGGGTGTCACTGAGCTTTTCCATCTTCAGCCAGTCCCCGCCCTTGGACAGCAGAGCGGTAGCCTCGACCTTGTCGCGCTCCAGCGACAGCAGCGCATCACTGATCGGCTCGGGAAATGTGATCAGCGCCAGCGCTTCATCGCCGGCCTTGTATTCGGGTTTGTCGAGGACGATTTCCACGGTGCCGGGGACCGCTTTGACACCTTCACCCGTGACCGAATGCCCGGTCGCGCCGAGCGTGCGGCCATGGTCATCGCGCAGTGTCAGGTTGTAAGTGCCGGGACGCTCGAAGGCCAGCGTGAAGCCTTTGTCGGTTGCCGCCAGTTTGCCTTCGCCCGTGCTCTGATCTTCCAGGCGGACCCAACCGTAACTGCTTGGTGTAATCGCTTGCGCCTGCTCACCTTCGCGGGCGTAGCTGAACCCAACCTTGTCGCCCACCGCGCTGAACCGTTGCGGCGCGCTCAAACGGAAATTCGCCGCACCGCGATCGATGAGGATTTCCTTGGTGGTCTTGACCCGATACGCCGCACCATCACTGGCGAAAACAGTGAGCATGTAGCGGCTCGGTTTCTCGGCCGCCGGCAGATCGAGCGTCGCGTTGCCTTTGGCGTCGGTGGTCAGTTCCGTGCTGGTCAACTCCACCGGGAATTGCCCGAGGTATTGCAGTTCGTTGTCGACCATCGACAGTTGCTGGGCGCGCAGGCTCAGGCTCAATTTGGCATTGGCCACCGGTTTGCCGTCCGGGTACAACAGCAGCAGATTGCCCTTGACCGGCTCGCCGGTGCGGTAATCCGGCTTGGCCAGGTTCAGGGAAACCTCGAAGTGCGGCTTGATGTATTCGGCCACACGGAACGCACTGCTGTAGACCTGATCCTTGTAGCTGAAACGCAACTCGTAGCCACCGGCCACGGCGTTGTCCGGCAACTGAAAGCGACCCTGGGTGCCAGCCTTGGAATCCAGTTTCAGGTCGAGAGACTGCAGTGCCGTACCCGTCGCATCCAGCACGGTCACGTTGACGTCGGCAGCGGTGGGCTGCACCGAATCCCGAGCATTCTTGAACTCGCGCCCGACGATTTTCAGCGACACCCAATCCCCCGGCCGGTACAGCGGCCGGTCGGTGAAGGCATAGAGTTTGGTGTCGTAGATTTCACTGTCGTAGTAGAAGTTTTCCGAGACGAACACCCCACCCTCTTCGTCCTCACCAATCACGAACGAGCGCTCGGGGCTGACGTGTTTCAGGCGCAGCAAACCGTCGGCATCGGTGGCACCGCTGCTCATCACGCCGAGGCCATCGGTCCACAACACATTGACCTTGGGCACCGAGCTGCCTTCGTGTTTGCGCGCCGCCCACACCAGCAATTCGTCACCGGCTATTTTGCTTACCGCCACGGTGTTTGAGACGAAGACCATGGTGGTCGCGCGGTACTTGCCGATCAGCGCTTCCACCAGATACAGACCCGGTTTCAGGTTGCCCAACGGGATATAAACGTTGCCCGGTGCAACACTGACAAACTCACTGGAAGACCCCGCCAGGTTTACCCCCGCTGGCGGCTGAATCGGCTTGGCTTGCCACAGCGGATAACGGAACTGGCTGACCACCGGCAAACCCGGAATCAGTGCAAATTGCGGCTGCGCGTCGTAGGGCGTTGGCGCGACCATGGCGTTGCCCATCTTCAGTTCCGGCACTTCCTCGGTGACCTGTTGACGCGACTCGTAGGAAAACGCCCGCTGCATCACCCGACGGGATTTGCGGTACCAGTTGTCCCACAAGTACGCCAGCGTGCTGGACAACCCTTCACCCTTGAACTGGCCGTCACTGACCACGCGGTGCAGGTTCTTTTGGCGCTTGAGGAAATCCAGCGGCTTGTCGATGCGATACACCCGAATGTCGGCGCCACCGTACGGTTCCATGCGATAACGCCGGTAGTCACGACCCGGCGCCTCGAGGCGCACCATCGCCTGTTCATCGCTGGCGAAACTGCTGTCGGCCAGCAGGAAAAAACTTTCGCCCGCCACCGGCGTGAAGCCGCTTGGCTCGACGGTGTCTTCGGCATTGACCGCCGAGAACGGCAGTATCAACACCAACAGCAGAGACAGAAAACGCAGCATGCGGGCACCGGTCATTGGGAGAGAAAATTCAGTCGATAGACGCCGATGAAGTTGGGGTTGGCTGCATCGGGTATCCATCGCGTGTCCTTCCATGTCATGAGTTGCTGCAGGCTTGCCGAACGCATGCCGTTGTCGGTGGGGGTGGTGGAGCCGGTGTGATAGGCGATGTAGCGGCCCATCCAGATCATCAGGTGCTGATCGTCGCCCTGATCGAAAAACATCAGGTCGCCAGGACGAGCTTGAGACACATCGCGACTGACCAGATGACTGTTGAACTGAATCAGTTTGATCGCGTTGACATACGGCCCGACCTTGCCGCCGCCCTGCTGCCATTGCTGGGCGAGACGGCGCTGGGCATCGCTCAGCTGCAGTTCCGGCGGCAGGTAGCGATTGGACAGGCCATTGCTGCGCAGCCATTTGTCGTCATGGATTTTCAGCGCTTCATTGGCGGCAAACCGCACCAGCCCGGCGCAGTCCTGTTGATACCAGCGCGGGCTCGGGCCCTGGCTCAATTGCTCCTGGGCGATGCGCACAAACCAGGCGCGGAAGACCTGGGATTGCTGCGGGTCGAGCGCGGGCGCTTCGATGGCCCGGGCGCCCGCACTCAGCAGCAAAGCGAGTAAACCAAGGCTGCGGATCAGTGCGCTCACAGGGCTTTCCATTCCAGCGGCAGCCATTGCCAATGGCCGTCGGGCTCACTGCCTTCGGGCAAGGTCAGCGCATATTTGCCGTAACCGCCGAGCTTGCGCAGTTTCGGAATCAGGTAGGTTTGCGCGGCGTTGAAGAACACCGGTTCCATGTCCTGGGGCAGGCTGTCGAGGGTTTCCTGCTGCATCAGTTGCGCCATGGATTCCGGGCCGAAGTACACCGGCATCAGCAGGTCTTTGGGCACCACATCGGCCATCGGCGGGAAGCGTTTGTCGAGGGTACCGAGGGCCTTGTCGACGAGTTTGTCGTCGAGGGAAAACAGCAGCGTCGAACCGTGCCGCGCCAGGCTTACACGCATGAACGCCTTGCCGCTGATCGCCTCCGGATTCTCGGCGTCCTTGGCTTTGTAGGGGCCAAAACTGGAACTGACTTGCCGCTGCCACTGATGGCTCTGCGCTTCCTGTTTTTCCACAACCGGGAACACGTGCTCGTCGACGTTGCTTTCATAGGCGCCGACCATCGAACCAAACAACTGGCCCAGATCGCCATCGAGTTTTTCGCCATCCTCATCATTCAGGCTGGCCACCAGCAACGGCGTGTACAGCCGCGAATCGGCGTACCAGCACAGGCCCGCCGCGCCGGCCATCTGTTCGGTCAACGCTTTGGCCACGCGGTCTTCGGCACCGAGTTTCACCAGTAGCGGTTTCTGCTGTTCCGCCGCCAGCGGCAGCGCTACGCAAGCGCTGGCGCCCATGGGCATGGCTTGCCAGATCGGCTTGAAATCGAAGTCGGGTTGATTGTCCAGCTCGTCCATGGCCAGAAAGCTGTGCCAGCCCTTGTCGTCCATGTCGAAACGCAGGCCGGCGAAATTTGGAATGAAACGCTGATACCCCATGGCCAACACACTGGCATTGACCGACAGGCGTTGTTTCACGTCCGGCGCGCGGGGTGGCAGGCCGAAGGCTTCGGGGAACAGTTTTTCGCCGTTGAGCAACGCGGCAAGTGCGGTAGTCGAGACACCGCCTGGTTCCGCGACGGCACCGCCTTGAGGGTCGTAGAGTTTCGCCGGATTGGACAACACCACCAGTTTGTCGCCATGGGAAGCGAACAGCAGCGCCTTGCTGGCGTTGTAGTTGAGTTGATAGAGCGCCACATCGTCGGCACCGACTTTCACATCTGCGATTTTGCTCAGCTGCGAATCATCCAGCGCCACTTTCGCCAGCGGTTCCAGCACCTTGGCCAGGCCGCCACGATCCATCACCAGCAGGAAATCCTTGAGCCGGCCATCCACTCCGCGCCACAACGCCACATCTGCCGGTTGATCGAACAGTTGCTCGATCAGCGTGTCCTGAAACTTCAGGTCATGCTCGTAAATGATCCGCCGCAAGCTGCCGATCAACCCGAGGCGATCGGCGTGGGTTTCGTAGTAGAAAACAAAATCCTCAGTCAGGGTTTCCTTGAGGAACGGCACGGCCAGCAGGTCCTTGGGCAACTGGCTCAAGGAATGGGTTTCGAGCAAACCGTCGGGGCGGCTCATGCCGAGTTTTTCCGCCGCCAGTTGCGGTGCCGGGGCTTTGTTTTTTTGCATCAGCCAGCCCATGCCGGCGACCACGCCCGCGACCAGGCACAGCCCGACGACAATGGCTGGCCAACGGCGGGACGGTTTGGCGGCCGGCGTTGCAGTGTTTTCGCTCATATTCACAAAACCCAGTTCATCCGTGGAGCGGGATGCTTAATAGTTGAAAGTCTTGACCAGCAGCAGGTCACCGATCGCGCGCAGGGGCACGATGAAGGTCTCGCGTTTTTCGTCGACGGTGTTTTCGTTGAGCACCAGGTTGATCTGTGAAGTGATCACCTCGTTCTGGTTGCCGGCCTCATCGAAGTTATAGCCGCCGCTGCCGAAGTTGCCCCAGTAGTTCACGTAAACCAGATAGGTGCCGTGCAGCGGTGCGGTCATGGTGAACATTTCCGGACCCGGGCCGTCGACGCCGTCCGGGTCGAGGCCACCGCCGTTGGTCAAGGCCGAGTGGGCCCAGAACGCATGCTGACCGTCAGGTGTGACGATATGCAGATCGAGTTCAGCCTTGGGATCATCCCAACCCAGCACCACACGAATCCGTGCAGGCGTGCGCAGGTTGTTGGCTTCATAGAATTGAACGCGTTTGAGGGACTGGCCTTCGGCGCTGCGCACTTCGACACTGTTGGAACCGGCACCGAACGCGTACGGTCGGGCAAAACGACCTTGATCGTCGGTGTACAGGTTCAAGGGATTGCCGTTGACCGCCAGGGTGTGTGGCCCGCGCTGGGTGCCAAGGGCCTTGAGTCTGCCTTCGATCATCGTGCGATTGCGCTGCACGCCCCGATCAATCGGCGGCGTGGGATAGGCGACTCGCGGGTTTTCGCTACGGTCCAGCAAACCGTTGAAACGCCAGCCGCCCACCGGTTCCGACAACTCGGCACTCGGCGCGGCCGCAAGCATTGGCGCGCAGGCCAGCCCGATCAGCAACAAAAGAAATGAGCGCATGCGACGCCTCCTGCCATGCATGACGAAACCTTGCGCCCGATCCTCGGCGCGTTACAGAGGTGAATACTGCGTTTCGTCTGAAAGACCCATGCGTGTCGGGTCGTAGATAGAGCGAAGGTTAGCCACTGGGATGTTTTTTAACAATCGGATGTGTCTCAAAGTGCGCATGGATTCACGACCTGTGGTGGGCGCAGTACGCGCTATCAGATTCGCTATCCTGATAACTCGCCACTGTAGGAGCTGCCGAAGGCTGCGCCTACAAGGAGAGTGCGTCGCCGTGAGTTTGCCCATGAACCCCCTATCTGCTAGTGTCGCGCCGGTTTAACGTCAACCGGAAATCGCCGCCATGGCCCGCAAAAAAGCTGCACTGGATTTCGAACAATCCCTCGCCGACCTGCAAACGCTGGTGGAGCGTCTGGAGAATGGCGAATTGTCGCTGGAGGACTCGCTGGCCGCTTTCGAGCAAGGTATCGGTCTGACCCGCGATTGCCAGGCGGCGCTGGCCCAGGCCGAGCAAAAGGTTCAGGTGCTGCTCGAGCGTGATGGCGAGCTGGCCGAGGAACCCTTCGACGCGGATCAACCAGAATGATCGCAGCGTACTCGGCAAGCAGTCAGGCCCGCGTCAACGCAGCCCTGGAAACCCTGTTCACCGCCCCAAGTCCAGAGCTGGCGCGACTGTACGAAGCCATGCGCTACAGCGTGATGAACGGCGGCAAACGCGTTCGTCCGTTGCTGGCCTACGCCGCGTGCGAAGCGTTGGGCGGCAAGCCCGAGCAAGCCAACGGCGCAGCCTGTGCCGTGGAGTTGATCCACGCCTACTCGCTGGTGCATGACGATTTGCCGGCCATGGACGATGACGACCTGCGTCGCGGCCAGCCGACCACCCACAAGAAATTCGACGAAGCCTGCGCGATCCTCGCCGGTGACGGCTTGCAGAGCCTGGCCTTCAGCGCCCTGCTCGACCCGCGCCTGAGTTCATCGGACGCCGAGATCCGCCTGCAAATGGTCAGCGCCCTCGCACTGGCCGCAGGCCCGGCGGGCATGGTCGGCGGTCAGGCCATCGACCTCGGCTCGGTCGGCCTGAAGCTGGATCAGAAAGCCCTTGAATACATGCACCGGCACAAGACCGGCGCGCTGATCGAGGTCAGCGTCAAACTCGGCGCCCTGGCCAGTGGCCGTGCCGAGGAGGACGAGCTGAAATACTTGCAGACTTATGCACAGGCCATCGGCCTGGCGTTCCAGGTCCAGGACGATATTCTCGACGTCGAAAGCGATACCGCCACCCTCGGCAAACGCCAGGGCGCCGACATCGCACGGGACAAACCGACCTACCCGGCCCTGCTCGGTCTTGAAGCCGCCAAGGCCTACGCCCTGGAACTGCGCGATCAGGCCCTGCACGCGCTGCGACCGTTTGACGCGGCGGCCGAGCCGTTGCGCGATCTGGCCCGTTATATCGTCGATCGCCGCAGCTGACGGCGATTGCGCCAAAAAAGACCTACGCGTGGGCAGGGGGCGATGCATCAGGTAAACTGCCGCATCTTTTATACCTATAACGATTCGCCTGATGCCCACGACGTTTCATGAGATTCCCCGCAAGCGCCCAACCACGCCCCTGCTCGACCGCGCGAATACGCCGGACGGCCTGCGCCGGTTAGGCGAAGCCGAGCTGGAAACCCTGGCCGATGAGTTGCGCCTGGAATTGCTCTACACGGTCGGCCAGACCGGTGGGCATTTCGGTGCCGGGCTGGGCGTGATCGAGCTGACCATCGCATTGCATTACGTCTTCGACACCCCGGACGACCGGCTGGTGTGGGACGTGGGTCATCAGGCTTATCCGCACAAGATCCTCACCGGTCGCCGCGAGCGCATGGTCACTCTGCGCCAGAAAGACGGCATTGCCGCTTTCCCGCGCCGCTCCGAGAGCGAGTACGACACCTTCGGCGTCGGCCACTCCAGCACCTCGATCAGCGCAGCGCTGGGCATGGCCATTGCCGCCCGCCTGCAAAACAGCGATCGCAAAGCCATCGCTGTGATCGGCGACGGTGCGTTGACCGCGGGCATGGCGTTCGAGGCGCTGAACCATGCGCCGGAAGTGGACGCCAACATGCTGGTGATCCTCAACGACAACGACATGTCGATCTCGCGCAACGTCGGCGGTTTGTCGAACTATCTGGCGAAGATCCTTTCCAGCCGCACCTACGCGAGCATGCGCGAAGGCAGCAAGAAAGTGCTGTCGCGCCTGCCCGGCGCCTGGGAAATCGCCCGCCGTACCGAAGAATACGCAAAAGGCATGCTGGTCCCCGGCACGTTGTTTGAAGAACTCGGCTGGAACTACATCGGCCCGATCGATGGCCACGACCTGCCGACCCTGATCGCCACCCTGCGCAACATGCGCGATCTGAAGGGCCCGCAGTTCCTGCATGTCGTCACCAAGAAAGGCAAAGGCTTCGCCCCGGCGGAAGTCGACCCGATCGGTTACCACGCCATCACCAAACTCGAACCACTGGACGCCCCGGCCGTTGCGCCGAAAAAGGCCAGCGGGCCGAAGTACTCCGGCGTGTTCGGTGAATGGTTGTGCGACATGGCGGCTGCCGACTCGCGACTGGTGGGCATTACCCCGGCGATGAAGGAAGGCTCGGACCTGGTGGCGTTCAGCGAGCGTTTCCCGCTGCGCTACTTCGACGTGGCGATTGCCGAGCAGCACGCGGTAACGTTTGCCGCCGGCATGGCCTGCGAAGGCGCGAAACCGGTGGTGGCGATCTACTCGACGTTCCTGCAACGCGGTTACGACCAACTGGTGCATGACGTTGCGGTGCAGAACCTCGACGTGCTGTTCGCCATCGACCGCGCCGGCCTGGTGGGCGAAGACGGCCCGACTCACGCTGGCAGCTTCGACCTGTCCTATCTGCGCTGCATCCCCGGCATGCTGGTGATGACCCCGAGCGACGAAAACGAACTGCGCAAAATGCTCACCACCGGTCACCTGTACAACGGCCCGGCGGCGGTGCGTTACCCACGCGGCAACGGCCCGAACGCGACGATTGAAAAAGACCTCGAACCGATTGAAATCGGCAAGGGCGTGATTCGCCGTCAGGGCAGCAAGGTCGCCCTGCTGGTGTTCGGCGTGCAACTGGCCGAGGCACTGAAAGTCGCCGAGAAGCTGGATGCGACCGTGGTCGACATGCGCTTCGTCAAACCACTGGATGAAGAGCTGGTACGCGAAATCGCGGCCAGCCATGATCTGTTGGTGACCGTCGAAGAGAACGCAATCATGGGCGGTGCCGGTGGTGCGGTCAGCGAATTCCTCGCCCGCGAGAACATCCTCAAGTCGATGCTGCACCTGGGCTTGCCGGACATCTACGTCGAACACGCCAAGCCTGCACAGATGCTGGCCGAATGCGGGCTGGATGAAGCCGGGATTGAAGCGTCCATTCGCGAACGCCTGCAACTGCTCAACCTCTAACCCCGATACCACACCTGTAGGAGCCGGCTTGCTGCGGGCGGCGTTCCGACGATGGCGCGTCCAAGGACGCCATCGCTGGCAAGCCAGCTCCTACAGGGACTGTGTACTCCTGCGTTTCTACGAAAAAACTATGAATTTCTTCCGCCTCGCCCTGACGCTGACCCTGCTGCCAGCCGGCCCACTGCTGGCCGACACCTTCGAACGCGATCAAGCCCTGAAACTGCCCGACGTGCTGATCAGTGCCAACCGTCAGGTCGAAGCGCGCAACGACAGCAGCGCCGCCAATACCGTGTTCACCCGCGAAGACATCGACCGCCTGCAACCCAACAGCGTCACCGACCTGCTGCGTCGCGTGCCTGGCGTTCAAGTGGCACAAAGCGGCGGACGCGGCAGTTTGCCGGGGGTCTACATCCGAGGCACTCAATCGGCGCAGAGCCTGGTGCTGGTGGACGGCCAACGCATCGGCAGCTCGACCTCCGGCGACAGCAACCTGCAACACATCAACATCGAACAGGTCGAGCGCGTGGAAGTGTTGCGTGGCTCCCGTTCGGTGATTTATGGCAGCGACGCAATTGGCGGGGTGATCCAGATTTTCACCCGCCGTGGCGGCGAACCCGGGTTGCGACCGCAGCTTCATGTCGGCGTTGGCAGCAACCAGACGTGGGAGCGCAGCCTCGGCTTGTCCGGTGGCGATGAACAAACCCGCTTCAACCTCGGCGCCAGCCTTGATGAGACCGCCGGGATCAACCGCACCCACGAGTCGTATCCGAGTGATGGTGACCATGACGCGTACCGCAACAAATCGTTCAGCCTGAGCCTGAGCCATGCTCTGAACGACGACGTCGAAATCGGCGCCAACGTGTTGGAGAACCGTGGCAAGAGCGAGTTTGATAGTCCGTTCGGCCGTTACGACTACGTCACGGGCAACTCTTATCAACAGCAGCCCTACAACGAATTCGATATCAGCAGTGTCAGCAGCTACGTCGACGCCCGGGTCAACGCGGCGTGGAATACCCGCGTCGAACTCGGCCACAGCGAAAACCGCGAGAAGACGCTGGACAAGCTCAGCGATGAACGCAGCGTGTTCAACACCTACCGCGACTCGGTGAACTGGCAGAACGATCTGACCCTCACTGAGCGCAACAGCCTGATGATCGGTGGCGACTGGTACGAGGACAGGGTCAACAGCAGCACCGCGTTCGATGAAGACAGTCGCTGGAACCGCGCGGCATTTATCCAGCATCGCTATCGGGCCGACCGTTTTTCCACGGAGCTGGGCTTGCGTCACGACGACAACCAGCAGTTCGGCAGCCAGAACACCTGGAGCGGCACCTTCACCCTGCCACTGAATCCGGACAACGAAGTGTTGCTGAGTTACAGCGAAGGCTTCCGCGCGCCGACCTTCAACGACCTGTATTACCCGGATTACAGCAACCCGGACCTGAAGCCCGAGACGTCGAAAAGCTATGAACTGCAATGGCGCAGTCAGCTGACCGAGAACAGTCGCCTGGAGGCTTCGCTCTACCGGACAGACCTCGAAGACGCGATCATCTTCGGCAGCAATTCACAGCCTGAAAACGTCGCCTCGGCACGAATCAACGGCTTCGAAGCCGCGTTGAAACAGGAGCTGTTCGGCTGGCAGAGCAACCTTGGCGTGGCGATCATCGACCCACGAGACCGCGACACCGGCCACACCCTGGCCCGCCGCGCACGACGCACGTTGAGCCTGGATTTGGATCGGCAGTTCGATCGCCTGGGCCTCGGCGCCAGTTGGCAAGCGGTCAGCAGCAGCTATGACGATTTGAACAATCAGCAGCCGTTGGGGGGTTATGCACTATTGGGACTGCGCGGCAATTGGGCACTCAATCGTGAAATCAAGCTGGAGCTGAAGGTGGATAACCTGCTGGACAAGGGTTACAGCCGGGCGATGTATAGCCATGAAGGCAGTCAGTACGGGTATCGCGAGGAAGGTCGGGCGTGGATGTTCGGGGTGACGTGGACGCCGGAGTTCCACTGAGATCCGTTGTAGGAGGCAGTGTGTCGGTACATCGCAACTCAGCGCTCAGGATCGATCAGTTGACACAGCTTTGCAGTCGCCTCGACCATCTGCCCGCTCGGCCGCTCCAGGCCTTTGTCTGTCACTAAGCGCAATTGCTGCTGCTTGACCGCCGCTACTTGCGGCCACGCTTTCCACGCCTCGAGCTGCGCCTGATCACTGGCCAGAATCACCTCGGGATTGCGCTGAAGCACGGCCTCTACGCTGACTTGCGGTGCTGGCAGCGGCAGATCGGCAAACACGTTCTTCGCCCCGCAGACGTCCAGCGCATCACTGATGATCTGCCCTCCCCCCACCGTGTACAGCGGTCGATCCCAAACTTGATAGAACACGCGTAACGGCACCTCTCGACGATAGCGTTGGCGCAGTTCACCCAGCCGCTGGCGTAAATCGCCGGCCAATGAAATTCCGCGTTCAGGCCGGCCGAGTTGAGCGGCAATGATCTCGATCTGTGCGGCGAGTTGGTCCAGGCTTTGGGGTTCGGCGACGAAAGTCGGGATGTTCAGACGCTTGAGCTGGTCACGCTGGGCCGGGCCGACACTGCCGGGCCAGAGCAACAGCAAATCAGGTTTCAGGCTGAGCAACCGTTCCATGTCCAGCTGACCGTAACGCCCCACCGAGGGCAGGTCCTTGAGTTCTGCCGGGCGCTCACCGGCATCCAGCACACCCACCAAAAGGTCTGCGGAGCCCAGTTCAACGACGATTTCAGAAAGCGAAGGTGCAAGGCTGACAACGCGTTCGATACCCGCGGCCGCGTTGCTGATGGCCAGCAGCAGAACCGCCAGCCAGACAGGGCGCATCAACCGAGTTGACGCGGAATACGGTAGAGGTAGAACAGCACCGTGGTCGACAGTGCCAGCAGCACCAGCGGCACGGCTTCAAGCCCGACGAACACTGCCAGCGCACCGATCCACGCCGGCAGACCAGCCGCGAGAAATGCCGTGCGGCGTTTGGCCGCCAGGCTGACCCAGGCGGCAGGTTCTTCTGGGGTATCGAGGGCTTTCTGGGTGGCGATCAGCGCGTGTTTATAAGCGCCGAAGAACTTCAGGCTGACAAACATCGAGGCCACACCGGCGATGAACAGCGGCATGGCCAGCACCGGCAGGATCGCCTCGCTCTGGCCAAACACCGCGTTGATCACGAACAACGGCAACAACGCCAGCGCCAGGTATTGCCACCAATTGACGGACAGTCGCCGCCGCACCTGACCGCGGGTCACGCCCGGTCTACCTCGCCCTGATGCTCGTTGCCCATCATGTGGTCGAGCTTGCTGGCCTTGGTCGCCAGGTAGAGTCGGTTATGCGGGTTGTGCCCGGTGTGTAGCGGCACGCGCTCGGCAACCACGATACCCATGTCGGTCAAGGCTTTGACCTTGCGCGGGTTGTTGGTCATCAGGCGCAGGGATTTCACGCCCAGATGCTCCAGCATCGGCAGGCACATGGCGTAATCACGCTGGTCGGCGGCAAAGCCCAGGCGCTCGTTGGCTTCAACGGTGTCGGCACCGCCGTCCTGCAATTCGTAGGCGCGGATCTTGTTCAGCAGGCCAATGCCACGACCTTCCTGACGCAAGTAAAGCAACACGCCACGCCCCTCACGGGCGATGGCCTGCAAGGCCGCCTCCAGTTGCGAGCCGCAGTCGCAACGCTGGCTGAACAAGGCATCGCCCGTCAGGCATTCGGAATGCAGCCGGCCGAGTACCGGGGCACCGTCGGCAAATTCACCCAGGCTCAGCACGACGTGCTCGCGGCCGGTGGCCTCATCGAGAAAACCATGCATGGTGAATTGCGCAAAAGGCGTTGGCAGCTTGGAAGCGGCGACAAAAACGACAGGCACCGGTGTGCTCCTGATTGAAAGATTCTGAAGTTCGCAGAAAGCGGGCATTGTACCAGCAGCTTCCGGCCGACGCTTAGGCTGAATTATCGGCGATAACTATCAAAAAGTTTGATAGCTACAGATCTGCCATCAAGGTAGGCGCTGCCGCAGGCTGCGCCTACCTTTGAGGGTCGTCAAACGGATACGGCTGCTTCCAGCGCTCGAAAATCGGTTTGAGCTCGCCGCTTTTCACCAGTTGATCCATGCGCTGGTCGAACAACGCCATCAATGTGCGGGCCTTGTCGGTCTTGGCAAAACACAGATACAGCGGCAGTTCGGCGATATGGGTGCGGCGCAACTGCGACGGATCCTTGGCCCGGTTGAAGACGTAATCGACCTCGGTCTGGGCATCAATGTAAAAGTCCGCGCGATTGTGAGTCAGCATCGACACGATACCGGTGCGCCGGATCACTTCGTCATAGCGGCGCACGTTGGGCAGGTAATTCTGATAGTCGTACCCACGGATCCACGCCAGCCTGTAAAGACCCAGGGTTTCCAGGGTTGGCACCGGACTGCTCGCCAGCCCCAAGGCGTAGATGTGATCCGTGTCGAAGTTCCAACGGGGATAGAGCACGTCTTCGGATTCTTTGCTGTACGAACCGACGCAAGCATCGACCTCTCCACGCTCGGCCAGGCCCATTGAACGCACATAGGGTTCGGTACGAATGTCCACTTTGACACCCGCAGGCTCGAAGACTTGCCGCAGCACGTCCCAACCCAGGCCACGGCCATCGGCAGCGGTGTAGTCTTCCCAATCTTCGCTGGCCAAGTGAATCACGGACGGCGTCGTCGCTTCCCCCGCCTGAACGAGAGAGCAAAACAAGACGAACACCATCGCCATCAAACCGCGCCCAGCCATCCCTGATCCTCCCACTTATCACCCCATGACCCATTCAGGTCAGGCGAACATCCATACCAACCCTTGCATCGCCAACCAGGCAAATACCCCGGCCAGGACGTCATCGAGCATGATCCCGACACCGCCGTGTACATGCCGGTCGATCCAGCGAATCGGCCACGGCTTGAGAATATCGAAGAAGCGGAACATCAGAAAACCCGCGAGCAACCACTGCCAGCCTTCCGGCACCAGCCACAGGGTGATCCACATCCCGACCATTTCGTCCCAGACGATGCCTTCATGGTCGTGTACCCGCAAATCGTCGGCCACTTTGCCGCACAGCCAGAAGCCGAACAGCATCGTGATGCCCAGCATCAGCCAGTAACCCCAATCCGGCAGCATCTGCCAAATCGGGATAAAGGGTAGCGCCACTAACGAACCCCAAGTGCCCGGTGCCTTTGGCAAGGTGCCCGAGCCGAAGCCGAACGCCAGAAAGTGCCACGGATTGCGCCAGACCGACGGCGGTACAAACTCTGCCGGGACCTGTTTGGGGTGATCTGTCACGGTGACTCCCGAAAATGTTGATAACCCCGGGTTTGCGGGGTGATGTCTTGTCCGCTGGCATCGAGCAGTGTCACGCCTTGCCCGTTCACGACGCGCCCGATCACATGGATCGGCCAGCCGTCGGCCAGCAAGAGCGGCAATTCGACGGACGGTAGAGTGAAGGCCAGTACGTAATCATCGCCGCCGCTCAGGGCCGCCACTTGTGCGTCCGCTTGACCGAGAAACGCGACCAATGCCGGCGACAGTGGCAAGCGCTCCCGATCGATGTGAATAGCGACCTTCGAGGCCAGCGCGATATGCCCGCAATCCGCGAGTAGCCCGTCAGAGATATCCATGGCCGACGTGGCCTTGCCACGCAACGCCTGGCCCAAACCGAGCTGCGGTTGCGGTGACCAGTAATGCGCGAGCAACGGCTCGGCAATGCGCGCTTCGGCTGTCCGCTGGCCCAGCACCAATGGCAACGCACCCGCGGCATTGCCCAAATGGCCGCCCACGCACAGCAGATCACCCGGTTGCGCACCGCTGCGGGTCAACGCCAATCCGCCCGGCACACGGCCGAACACGGTCATCGTCAGGCTCAACGGCCCGCGGGTGGTATCGCCGCCGACCAACGCCACGCCACAGCTTTGCGCCATGAGGTTCAATCCACGGGCATAGGCTTGCAGCCAATCGGCAGTCACCGTCGGCAAGGTCAGGGCAAGGGTAAAGGCAATCGGCGTAGCGCCCATGGCGGCCAGGTCGCTGACCGCGACGGCCAGCGAGCGCTGACCGAGCAGAAACGGATCGCAGGGGTCGGCGAAATGCACACCGGCCACCAGCGTATCGGTAGAGATCGCCAACTGTTCCCCCGGGGGAACAGCCAGCAAGGCGCAGTCATCGCCGATCCCGAGAGCAACGCCTTCGCCGCCCTGCGCACAAGGCGCGGCGGCGAAGAAATTGCGGATCAGCTCAAACTCACCCATTGCAGTTGCAAGCGCCGATCAGCGCTTGAACGCCTTGACTTCAGCTTCACGCAGGCGCGGGGCCAGCTTGTCGAGCACACCGTTGACGAACTTGTGGCCGTCGGTGGAACCGAAGACCTTGGCCAGTTCGATACCTTCGTTGATCACAACGCGGTACGGCACGTCGGCGCGCTTGAGCAGTTCCCAGGTGGACAGGCGCAGAACGGCCAGTTCAACCGGGTCCAGCTCTTCGATGGTCAAGTCCAGGCATGGCGTGAGCGCGGTGTCGATTTCGGTCTTGAACTGCGGAACCCCGTGCAGGATCTCGCGGAAGTAAGCGCCGTCGACATCGCTGAAATCGTTATCGACCCGGAACTGCGCTTCGATCTCGTTCAGCGACTGCTTGGCCATGTGCCATTGGTACAGCGCCTGAGTCGCGAGCTGACGGGCTTCGCGACGCTTGACGCTTTTCGATGGCTTGCCGGCATCCGCAGGCTTTGGATCGCGCGGGTTGAAACGATCGCTTTCGTCGCTAATCACTTGGCCTCCAACTGCGCCAGCAGGCTGACCATTTCCAGAGCGGACAGGGCAGCTTCAGCACCTTTGTTACCGGCCTTGGTGCCGGAACGTTCGATGGCTTGCTCGATGGAATCAACGGTCAGGACGCCGAAAGCGACCGGAACGCCGAACTCCATGGACACCTGGGCCAGGCCCTTGGTGCACTCGCCAGCCACGTATTCGAAGTGCGGAGTGCCGCCACGAATGACCGCGCCCAGGGCGATGATTGCTGCGAACTCGCCTTTCTGGGCGACTTTCTGCGCAACCAGCGGGATTTCGAAGGCGCCAGGTGCGCGGATGATGGTGATGTCGCTTTCGCTCACGCCGTGGCGAACCAGGGCATCAACAGCACCGCTTACCAGGCTTTCAACGACGAAGCTGTTGAAACGGCCCACTACCAAAGCGTAGCGGCCTTTAGGGGCGATGAAGGTACCTTCGATGGTCTTCAGGGTCATTCGATAGATCTCTTAAAGAGCCGGGACGCGTCTCGTACGCATCCCTCAGTGATATTTGAACCGCGAATACAGCGTCGGAATTCTACATCGGCGTTCACTTGCGATCGTCGTGGCGAGGGAGCTTGCTCCCGCTGGCTGCGTAGCGGCCCCTCTTGTGGGCGCTGCGCACCCAAGCGGGAGCAAGCTCCCTCGCCACAGTAAATCAAACAAGCCTTAAGTGAACAACGATGCCAAAACCCGGTGCCCTATTCGGAGGGCACGTATTCTACAACTTCCAGATCGAAACCGGATATCGCATTAAATTTCATCGGTGCCGACATCAGGCGCATTTTGCGCACACCGAGGTCGCGCAGGATCTGCGAACCGGCACCGACAGTGCTGTAGGTTGTCGGTTTTTTCACCGCTTGCTGGTCGGCAGTTTCGCGGATATGCGCGAGCAATACGTCGCCATCGAGCGGGTGACCGAGCAACAGCACCACGCCGCTGCCAGCCTCGGCAACCTTGGCCATGGCGGCGCGCAGGCTCCAGCGGCCCGGTTGCTTGACCATCAACAGGTCGCGCAGCGGGTCCATGTTGTGCACGCGAACCAGGGTCGGTTCTTCGGCGCAGACATTGCCCAGGGTCAGTGCCATGTGCACGTCGCCTTCCACGGAATCACGATAGGTCACCAGGTTGAATTGGCCCAGTTCGCTGTCCAGTGGCTGCTCGGCAATCCGCTGAACGGTACGTTCGTGGATCATCCGGTAGTGAATCAGGTCGGCGATGGTGCCGATCTTGATGTTGTGTTCGGTCGCAAAGGCTTCCAGTTCTGCGCGACGGGACATGGTGCCGTCGTCGTTCATCACTTCGCAGATCACGCCGCTCGGCTCGAAACCGGCCATGCGCGCCAGGTCGCAGGCCGCTTCGGTGTGGCCGGCGCGGGCCAGCGTGCCGCCGGCCTGGGCCATCAGCGGAAAAATGTGGCCCGGGCTGACGATGTCTTCAGCCTTGGCATCACGGGCGGCCGCCGCTTGCACGGTGCGCGCGCGGTCGGCAGCGGAGATGCCGGTGGTCACGCCGGTGGCAGCTTCGATGGACACGGTGAACTTGGTGCCGAAACCGGAACCGTTGCGTGGCGCCATCAATGGCAGCTTGAGCAGTTCGCAGCGCTCCCGGCTCATCGGCATGCAGATCAGGCCACGGGCGTGCTTGGCCATGAAGTTGATGTGCTCGGGCTTGCAGCACTCGGCGGCCATGATCAGGTCGCCTTCGTTCTCGCGGTCTTCGTCATCCATGAGGATGACCATCTTGCCTTGGCGGATGTCTTCAACCAGTTCTTCGATGCTATTGAGCGCCACAAGGCACCCCCTTGAGTCAGGATTTGAGGTAGCCGTTGGCGGCCAGAAAGCTTTCGGTAATGGTGCTGCCGGCAGTCGGCTCAGCGGCCTTGTCGCCCAGCAGCAGGCGCTCCAGATAACGGGCCAGCAAGTCCACTTCCAGGTTCACCCGGCGACCCGGCTGATACGACGCCATGATCGTTTCGCTCAGGGTGTGCGGAATGATGGTCAGCAGGAACTCGGCGCCATCGACCGCGTTCACGGTCAGGCTGGTGCCGTCGACGGTGATCGAGCCTTTATGGGCGATGTACTTGGCCAGTTCTTTCGGCGCGCGGATGCGAAATTCCACGGCGCGGGCATTTTCGGTACGGGCAACCACTTCGCCCACGCCATCGACGTGACCGCTGACCAAATGCCCGCCGAGGCGAGTGGTCGGGGTCAGGGCTTTTTCCAGATTGACCGGGCTGCCGCTTTTCAGGTCGTTCATGGCGGTGCAGTCGAGGGTTTCGCGACTGACGTCCGCCGCAAAGCCGTTGCCCGGCAATTCAACGGCCGTCAGGCACACGCCGTTGACCGCGATGCTGTCGCCCAGTTTGACGTCGCTCAGGTCGAGCTTGCCGGTTTCGACGTGAACCCGCACATCACCGCCCTTTGGGGTCAGTGCACGGATACTGCCGATGGATTCGATGATGCCGGTGAACATGGGGTTCTCCTCGAGAACAAAGCCAGCGCTTTAGCGTTGGCCGGGAATTATACGCTCGCGGCTGGCGCAGGAATGGCAATGACTCGCCAGTCATCGCCCACGGCGCGAATTTCGATGATTTCAAGCTCGGGTGCATCCTTCATCTGCGCGAGCGGCCAGTCCAGCAGTGGTCGCGCCGAAGAGCCCATGAACTTGCCGGCAATGAAGATGTGGAACTCGTCCACCAGACCGAGCTGGGCAAAGGCACCCGCCAGCCGTGGACCGGCCTCGACCAGTACTTCGTTGACGTCACGGTTGGCAAGCTCGACCAACAGCTGGCGCAGATCGACCTGACCATCGTAGCCGGGCACGATCAGGCATTCCGGGCCATTGGCATATTGCTCCTCCACCGCCACACAGGTCGCGACCAGCGCCGGGCCAGCCTTGAAGAACGGCGCATCCAGCGGCACGCGCAGTCGCCCATCGACCAACACACGCAACGGCGGTCGGCTCATGGCCAGTGCCGTTTGTTCGGCATCCAGGCCGAGTTCATCGGCACGTACGGTCAAACGGGCGTTATCCGCCAGTACCGTGTCGGCACCGGTCAGCACCACGCTGGCCTGAGCACGCAGACGCTGAACTGCCGAACGCGCTGCGGGGCCGGTGATCCATTGGCTTTCGCCGCTTTCCATCGCGGTGCGACCGTCCAGACTCATCGCCAGTTTGACCCGCACGAACGGCAAGCCGTGTTCCATGCGTTTCAGGAACCCTTGATTGAGCTTGCGCGCCTCGCCTTCCAGCACGCCGCTTTCGGTGGCGATACCGACCTGCTCCAGGCGTTGCAGACCACGACCGGCGACTTCCGGGTTCGGGTCCTGCATGGCCGCGACCACCCGCGCCACGCCGGCATTCACCAGCGCATCGGCGCAGGGCGGCGTGCGGCCGTGGTGGCTGCAGGGTTCCAGCGTCACGTAAGCGGTGGCGCCACGCGCCTGTACACCGGCCGCGCGCAAGGCGTGGACTTCGGCGTGGGGCTCGCCGGCGCGCTCATGCCAGCCTTCGCCGACAATCTGCCCGTCACGCACGATCACGCAGCCAACCCGTGGATTGGGGTGCGTCGTGTAGTGACCTTTGCGCGCCAGTTCCAGGGCGCGGGCCATGAAATGCGCGTCGAGGATGGCTTGTTCGGTAGGCGTGGTCATTCTTTCACCGGCTCACGGGCCAGGCGATCGATCTCTTCGCGGAACTCGTTGAGGTCCTGGAAGCGGCGATACACCGAAGCGAAGCGGATATAGGCGACTTCGTCGAGCTTTTGCAGCTCGGCCATCACCAGTTCACCGACCACGAGGGATTTGACCTCGCGTTCGCCGGTGGCACGCAGTTTATGTTTGATGTGCACCAGCGACGATTCAAGGCGCTCTACACTCACCGGGCGCTTTTCCAGCGCCCGCTGCATGCCGGCACGGAGTTTTTCTTCGTCGAACGGCTGGCGACTGCCGTCGGTTTTGATCAGGCGCGGCAACACCAGTTCAGCCGTCTCGAACGTCGTGAAGCGCTCGCCGCAGGCCAGGCATTCACGCCGGCGGCGCACCTGTTCGCCCTCGGCGACCAGACGCGAGTCGATGACCTTGGTGTCGTTGGCACCGCAGAAGGGACAGTGCATGGTGGCAGGCAACAAAAAAAGG
This sequence comes from Pseudomonas sp. C32, assembly GCF_030417915.1. Lineage (NCBI taxonomy): Bacteria > Pseudomonadati > Pseudomonadota > Gammaproteobacteria > Pseudomonadales > Pseudomonadaceae > Pseudomonas > Pseudomonas sp. C32. The sequence goes on from NZ_JAUHUK010000013.1 coordinate 129,875, forward strand.
GAGGGCCATGGTAGCGCATCCCGGTGGCAAGACAAGCCATAGGGTTTGCGGTATACAGACGGGATGATCACTTGATCCATGGAATTCAGCTTTATGGAGCCACCAATGTCGTTACGTCCGCTCATTTTGCTCAGTGTTTTCAGCCTGCTGGCGGCCTGCAGCAGCGATGCACCCCAACCCCAGCCGCCAACACCCGGCCCCGCGCCTCAACAAGCGCAGAAAAAAGCCCGGGAAGCCGCCGAACTCGGTCCGCTGCCCGCGTATCAGCGCGAATTGAGCGGCACCTTGCAAGGTGTACCGGACGGCGCCGAAGTCGAACTGGCGCTGCTGGTGATCGACGATAAAGACCGACCGCAACAATTGATCGCCAGCTCCAGCCTGATCGGTACCAATCAGGCCCTGCCGTTTCGCCTGCGCTTCAACCCGGATTCATTTCCGGCCGGTGCCCGCGTTGAACTGCGTGGCCGCGCCAGCCAGTCCGGGCAGTTGATCCTGCATCTGCCGTCGCGAACGATCACGCAGCCGACCACCCAGGCCCTGGGCCAAATGCAGTTCGTCAAAGCCCCATGAGTGCACCGCTCGACCTGCAACAGGCCTTGGGTGAACTGCTGGGCGATGCGCAACTGGTGGCGTGCGGGTTGCCGGGGACCGACCTGAAGCTGTGGCTGATCGACGGCGATAACATGGACCGCGCCTTCAGCCCGGAAGAAACCCGGCGCATCCTGTATGAGCCGCCGTACTGGAGTTTTTGCTGGGCCAGCGGGTTGGCCATAGCCCGTTATCTCGCCGACAACCCGCATTGGGTCGAGGGCAAACGGGTGCTGGATTTTGGCGCCGGCTCTGGCGTGGCGGGGATTGCGGCGGTCAAGGCCGGGGCGCTCGAAGTGGTGGCGTGCGACCTTGATCCGCTGGCGATTGCCGCCTGCCGGGCGAATGCCGAGCTCAATGACGTACAGCTGAATTATTCGACCGACTTTTTCGCCGAGGCCGATCGCTTCGATCTGATCCTGGTGGCGGACGTGCTGTACGACCGGGCGAACCTGCCGCTGCTCGACGAATTCCTCAGTCGTGGCCGGGAAGCGCTGGTGGCGGATTCCCGAGTCCGGGATTTCCGTCATCCGTTGTACCGTCGCATTGAAATGCTCGAGGCCATGACCCTGCCGGATCTGGCCGAGCCGGAAGAGTTTCGGCATGTGAGCCTGTACCACGCGCGTCGGACTTGAAGCCGAAAAAGATCGCAGCCCTTATAGTGAGCACATTCACGCTTTTACGAGATCCCTCATGAGTCAGCAAACGCCGTACATCTTCGACGCCACGACGGCCGATTTCGATCAGTCGGTGATCGAGAACTCCTTCCACAAACCGGTGCTGGTGGATTTCTGGGCCGAATGGTGCGCGCCGTGCAAAGTGCTGATGCCGATGCTGCAGACCATTGCCGAGAGCTATCAAGGTGAGTTGCTGCTGGCCAAGGTCAACTGCGACCTCGAGCAAGACATCGTCGCCCGCTTTGGCATTCGCAGCCTGCCGACCGTGGTGTTGTTCAAGGATGGTCAGCCGGTAGACGGTTTTGCCGGCGCACAACCGGAGTCTGCTGTACGCGCTCTGCTGGAGCCCCATGTGCAGATGCCGCCACCGGCCGCCGCCGATCCGTTCGAACAGGCTCAGGCGCTGTTTGACGACAGCCGCTTCGCCGACGCCGAAGCCATCCTCACCGTGCTGCTGGGCGAGGACAACACCAACGCCAAGGCGCTGATTCTCTATGCCCGCTGCCTCACCGAACGCGGTGAACTGGGCGAAGCGCAAACCGTGCTGGATGCGGTCAAAAGCGACGAACATAAAGCGGCGTTGGCCGGTGCCAAGGCGCAAATCAAGTTTCTGGGTCTGGCCAGGGACCTGCCGGATGCCGCCGATCTGAAAGCACGCCTGGCGAAAAATCCACAGGACGACGAAGCGGTTTATCAACTGGCGATCCAGCAACTGGCCCGTCAGCAATACGACGCTGCGCTGGATGCTCTGCTGAAGTTGTTCACCCGCAACCGCAGCTACAGCGAAGGCTTGCCGCACAAGACCTTGCTGCAAGTGTTCGAACTGCTGGGCAATGATCACCCGCTGGTGAGCACGTACCGTCGCAAGTTGTTTGCTGCGCTGTATTAAAAATCAAAAGATCGCAGGCTGCGATCTTTTGCGGTCTATTCGATCCAGCTGTAGAGCGGCGTATCCCCGCCGCTCACCACTTTGACTTCCGGACTGTGGCGCAAACGCACCAACAGTCGCTTGCCCGCCGCCGCGCTGCCGGCCAGCCCTTCGAGCTGATCAAGCAACTCCGGCCCACTCAATTGCCCGGCCTTGCGCAACAAGTCCTTGGCAACCTGCCACAGCGCCTCGTCCTGATTCAGCGGTTTCGCCGCAGGCGTGCTGACGGCAGTTTTCTCGACCTGCAACTGCGCACCCAGCCGTGCCCAGTCGCTGTCATCCATTTCCAGGGTCAAATCCACCGGCCAGTCGCCGATGCTTCCGCGTATTCGCAACATAAGTCCGCTCCAGCACTTTTCTTCACTTGCATGCTCCCACGGGACTTGTGCAACGCCAAGCAGGCAGTCAAACTCTCCGCGCTTACGTTATAAGATTACATAACAGTTTCTTCATTTTACCGTCCGGAGATTTGCCATGCGCCGTCTGCTTCTCGCCCTGCCGTTTGCCTTGCTGCCGCTGGCTGTCGCCCACGCCGCCGAGGAACATGACCACGAGCACGGCAGTCTCGGTGCCCACGAACATGGCGTCGGACGCTTGAACGCGGCGCTGGACGGGCAAACCCTGCAACTGGAACTGGAAAGCCCGGCGATGAACCTGGTGGGCTTCGAACACGCTGCCGCCAGCGACGCCAACAAAGCCAAAGTCGCCGCCGTCCGTGCGCAGCTGGAGAAACCACAGGCGCTGTTCAATCTGCCGAAAGCTGCAGGGTGCGAGGTGGAAAAACAGGAACTGGAAAGCCCGTTGTTCGGCGACAAACCTGATGCGGACGAGGATCACGATGAAGGCGAACATCACCACGACCACAGCGAAATCCACGCCCATTACCAATTCACCTGCGCCACGCCAGACGCGTTGAAGACCCTGGATCTGGCGAACATTTTCACCCGTTTCCCGGCCACCCAAAAAATTCAGGTACAACTGATCGGCCCGAGCGGGCAGCAAGGGGTTGATGTGACGGCCAAAGCGGCCGCCCTCAAATTCTAAACTCACCGAAGATCGCCCCGCAGGAGCTGCGGAGTGAAACGAGGCTGCGATCTTTTGACCTTCAAAGATCAATAGATCGCAGCCTGCGGCAGCTCCTACGCAGGTCAATCAACACCCATGAAATCGACTAAATGACCCAACCACTTATCGAACTGTCGGACCTGGGCTTCAGTTGGCCCGGTCACCCGCCGCTGCTGGACATTCCGGCCTTTCGCCTGGAGCGCGGGGAAACGCTGTTTCTCAAAGGCCCCAGCGGCAGCGGCAAGACCACCCTGCTCGGCCTGCTCGGCGGTGTGCAGAAGCCTGATCGCGGCAGTATTCGTCTGCTCGGCCAGGAACTGACCGCGCTATCAGCCGGTGCTCGGGATCACTTTCGCGTCGATCACACTGGCTACATCTTCCAGCAGTTCAACCTGCTGCCGTTTTTGTCAGTGCGCGAGAACGTCGAACTGCCCTGCCATTTCTCGAAACTGCGCGCCGCACGGGCGAAACAGCGTCACGGCAGCGTTGATAAAGCGGCAGCCACCCTGCTCGCTCACCTGGGTTTGAAGGATGAAAGCATCCTCGGTCGACGCGCCGACTCACTGTCCATCGGCCAGCAACAACGGGTCGCCGCCGCACGCGCCTTGATCGGTCAGCCCGAGCTGGTGATTGCCGACGAGCCGACCTCGGCGCTGGATTACGACGCCCGCGAGAACTTCATTCGCCTGCTGTTCGCCGAGTGCCGCGAGGCCGGCTCGAGCCTGTTGTTCGTCAGCCATGACCAGAGCCTGGCACCGCTGTTCGACCGCAACCTGTCGCTGGCCGAGCTCAATCGCGCCGCCACCCCGTCCGAGGTCTGAGATGTATTTGTTCCGTCTAGCCATGGCCAGCCTGGCTAACCGCCGCTTCACTGCGATCCTCACTGCGTTCGCCATTGCCTTGTCGGTGTGCCTGCTGCTGGCCGTCGAGCGCGTGCGCACCGAGGCCAAGGCCAGTTTCGCCAGCACCATCAGCGGCACTGACCTGATCGTCGGCGCCCGTTCGGGCTCGGTGAACCTGCTGTTGTATTCGGTGTTCCGCATCGGCAACGCCACCAACAATATCCGTTGGGACAGCTTCGAGCATTTCGCCAACAACCCGAAAGTGAAATGGGCGATCCCGATGTCCCTCGGCGATTCCCATCGCGGTTATCGGGTGATGGGCACCACCGAAGCGTACTTCGAGCATTACCAGTACGGGCGCCAGCAACACCTGCAATTGAGCGATGGCCGCGCCTTCGAAACCGATCCTTTCGAAGTGGTGCTCGGCGCCGAAGTGGCCGAGGCGCTGCACTACAAACTGGGCGACAAACTGGTGCTGGCCCATGGTGTGGCAGCGATCAGCCTGGTCAAGCACGATGACAAACCGTTCACCGTGGTCGGTATTCTCAAGCGCACCGGCACCCCGGTCGACCGCACGCTGCACATCAGCCTCGGCGGTATGGAAGCGATTCACATCGACTGGCACAACGGCGTGCCGGCCCGCGGTGACGGTCGCGTCACGGCCGATCAAGCGCGCAACATGGACCTGACGCCGCAGGCGATCACCGCGTTCATGCTCGGCCTCAACAACAAGATTTCGACGTTTGCCCTGCAACGCGACATCAACGAATTCCGTGGTGAACCGCTGCTGGCGATCCTGCCGGGCGTGGCGCTGCAAGAGTTGTGGAGCTTGATGGGCACGGCGGAAAAAGCCTTGTTCGTGATCTCGCTGTTTGTGGTGCTGACCGGGTTGATCGGCATGCTCACGGCCATTCTCACCAGCCTCAACGAACGTCGCCGGGAGATGGCGATTCTGCGCTCCGTGGGTGCGAGGCCGTGGCACATCGCGACGTTGCTGGTGCTGGAAGCCTTTGCGTTGGCGCTATCGGGCGTGATCGCCGGTGTGGCGCTGCTGTATGTGTGCATCGCCGCAGCCCAAGGGTACGTGCAAGCCAATTACGGTCTGTATTTGCCACTGAGTTGGCCAAGTGAATATGAATGGACGCTGCTCGGTGGCATCCTGATCGCCGCGTTGCTGATGGGCAGCGTGCCGGCCTGGCGTGCCTATCGCCAATCGTTGGCCGATGGTCTGTCGATCCGTTTATGAGGATGTTGAAAATGCCCCGCGCTGTACTTGCGCTGTTGATGCTGGTCGCCCTGCCCCTGTGGGCGGCACAGCCCAAAGACCTGACCTGGTCGGAAATGATTCCGCCTGACGCGCCGGCTGAAGTGCCGAACATGACACCGCTGCACGATCTGTCGAAGATGAGCGATACGTTGTCGGCCGAATCGGCGCCGGCCGCCAGGCAAGACCTGCCCAACGCACCGGTGGTCAAGGCGCTCGACGGTCAGAACATCCGCTTGCCGGGCTACATCGTGCCACTGGAAGTGAACGAGGAAGGACGCACCACCGAGTTTCTGCTGGTGCCGTATTTCGGCGCTTGCATCCATGTGCCGCCACCGCCGTCGAACCAGATCGTGCACGTCAAAAGCGAAGTCGGGGTGAAGGTCGACGAACTGTATCAACCGTACTGGATCGAAGGTGCATTGCAGGTCCAGGCGTCCAGCAGCGAGTTGGCGGATGCCGGGTACCAGATGGCAGCGGACAAGATTTATTTGTATGAGTTGCCGGAGTGAATCCGCTGGTTTTTTGTTGCCCGCCAGACCGTCATCGATCGATTAACCCCCTGTAGGCGCGAGCTTGCTCGCGATGGGGACAGTAAAATCATCAAAAAAATCCATCCTTGCGCAATTTATTGAGCTAAATCAACAACGCAAAACCATTAGCCAGCTACCATTGGACATAGAAAATTTTCAACATCCTCTGGAGCCCCCATGAACAAGTCCTTGCTCAGCGCCTCGTTGGTTGCCCTCGCGCTCGCAGCCCCGCTCGCCCACGCCCACCAGGCCGGTGACATTCTCATTCGCGCCGGCGCAATCACCGTTAACCCGGAAGCCGACAGCTCCAGCGTCAAGGTCGATCAAGGCCCGCTGGCAGGTGCCGATCTGGGTGGCAAGGCGACCCTGAGCAGCGACACGCAGCTGGGCTTGAACTTCGCCTACATGCTCACTAACCACTGGGGTATCGAGCTGCTGGCAGCCACCCCGTTCGAGCATGACGTGAAACTCAAGGGCACCGCTCTGAGCGCGGCCAACGGCAAACTCGGCACGATCAAGCACCTGCCACCAACCCTGAGCCTGGTGTACTACCCGCTGGATCCGAAGTCGGCATTCCAACCGTACGTGGGCGGCGGCATCAACTACACCTACATCTACGACGAACACGTGAGCAGCGAAGCCGAAGCCGCTGGTTTCAGCGACTTCAAGGCAGAGAGCTCCTGGGGTATGGCGTGGCAGGTCGGTGCTGACTACATGCTGACCGACAATGTCATGATCAACGCCCAGGTGCGCTACATCGACATCGATACCCGCGCCACCGTCGAAAACGATTCGATTGCCCCAGGCACCCGGGCACGTGTGGACGTGGATGTGGACCCGTTCATCTACATGGTGGGTCTGGGTTACAAGTTCTAAAAAACGTTCACGTGGTGGTGAGCCTGGCTTAGTGGCGAGCAGACTTAGATCTGATGGCGAGCGCATTGCGCTCGACCGGGAGCACGCTCCCTCGCCACAGGAATTGCACACGCTGTAACGCACATTCCGGCCGTGAAAAAGGCGCCTGTAAAAAGGCGCCTTTTTCATGTCCGCGTGAAACGTTTATCGCCCCAACAACCGCGCCAGCCCCACACTCATAGGGGTCTGTTCTGTCGTGGTAAAGCGCTCCAACAGCCGCCGGTTGTTCGCCCGGGAATGACGAATGTCACCGGAACGCGCCGGTCCGTAGCTCACCACAGGCAACGCGCCGATCACCGTTTCAAGGGCCTCGAGCAACTGCTTGAGCGTCGTCGCCTGATTCCACCCGACGTTGACGGCGCCATTTTCGACCTGAGGTTTTTCGATGGCTTGCACCAGCAAATCGACCAGATCCTCGACATAGACAAAATCACGCGTCTGCTCGCCGTCACCGAACACCGTGATCGGCAGCCCTTTCTGGGCGCGCTCGCTGAAAATGCTGATCACCCCGGAGTACGGCGAGGACGGATCCTGGCGCGGGCCGAAGATATTGAAAAAGCGGAAGATCACTGGCTCCAGTGCATGCTGGCGTCGGTAGAAATCCAGGTAATGCTCGCTGGCGAGTTTGTCCGATGCATAAGGCGTCAAGGGTGCCTTTGGCGTGTCTTCGTCGATGGACTCACCTTCGCCATTATTGCCATACACCGCAGCGCTGGAGGCAAACAACACGCGTTTGACCCCGGCCTGACGCATGGCTTCGCAGACGTTCAGCGTACCGATGAAGTTGCTCTGGTGCGTCTTCACCGGATCGTCCACCGAGGCCTGCACCGAGGCCACTGCCGCCAGGTGCGCCACGGCACTGCAACCGACCATCGCCCGGGCAACCAGCGCCGCATCGGCCACGTCGCCGACGATCAGCTCGACCTTGGGATTGTCCAGCGGCAGGTTGCTGCGCTTACCCGTCGATAAGTCATCGAGAATGCGTACCGAATGGCCCTTGGCAAGCAAGGCGTCGGTCAGGTGCGAACCAATGAAACCGGCACCGCCGGTGATTAAAACGGGGCCGTCAGCCATGGCGATAAAACCTGTCCAGTAAACCGGGGAGTGCCGCACGCCAGGCGCGGGGTTTGATCCCGAAAGTGTGGAGAATTTTCTTGCAGGCCAGCACCGCGTGTTGCGGCTCTTCGGCAGCATCCGGGCGCGTGGCGTGGGCCTGGGCGGTCGGCGCTTCGATGGCCAACTCATGCAGGTTGCGGGCTTCGGTGAGAATCGCCTGCCCCAACGCCAGCGGCGTGGTCGCCTCATGCCCGGCGTAGTGGTACGTACCCCACAGCGGCGCGGCGCAATCGAGTTGCTTGAGTACCGAAATGATCACGCGGGCAGCATCGTCCACCGGCGTCGGATTGCCCCGGCGGTCGTCGGCCATCAACAGCTCTTCGGGGTTTTCAGCACGTGCCAGGAAACGGCCAAGGGTGCCATCGGGGCTGTCATCGAGCAGCCAGCCGAAGCGCAACAACACATGTTGCGGGCAGGTGGCGCGCACGCTCTGCTCGATCCGCCACAACGCCTGACCGCGCAGGCCCAAGGGTAGCGGCTCGTCTTTTTCGCTGTAGGCGGTGGCGCGGGAGCCGTCGAACACCCGATAGCTCGAAGGTTGCAGCAGCACGATATTGTGGTGTTGGCACAGCTCGGCCAGGCGCTCAATGGCCCGTTCTTGCTGGGCCAGGCGCTGTTCGCTGACCACTTCGGCCTGGAACCAGTCGAAGTAGTAGGCGAGGTTGATCAGCGCGTCGGGGCGCGTGTCGTCGAGCAGTTGCGTCAGGCTCGCGGCATCCCAGCCATCTTGTGGCGGGCGGGGGGCGAGGAAACCGATATCTTCCTCCGCACCGAGGCGAATCAGCGCCTGCCCAAGGGCATTTCCGCCGCCCAGTAACATAAGGCGCATTCGCATAGAGTCAGCAGGCCCAGTCTGATTGGAACGATGGTTTTTCGACAGCGCTTGCGGGCGATGTCGTTGAAAGTTGCAGGAATCGTTGCATTTTGCGGGTTTAGTGCGCAACCGTCATCCGTAAAGTGTAGATGTCCGAGATTTGTGGCGCTGCAACTGGCCCCCATCGCCAGCAAGCCGGCTCCTACAATGGTTTTGTACTTGCATCTTCGCGCCCTCCCCCGCATAAATTGCCCCATGAACCTGCCCATCCCCGCAGACAGTGCCCTGACAGGCTTTCACCCCGCCGTCAGCGCCTGGTTCAACCACACCTTCCCTGCGGTCACCGCCGCGCAGGCCCGGGCGTGGCCGTTGATCCGCCAGCGCCGCTCGACATTGATTGCCGCGCCCACCGGTTCCGGCAAGACCCTCACCGCGTTCCTCGCGGTCATCGACGACCTGGTCCACCAAGGCCTTGAAAGCCCCGACGGCCTGCCCGATGAAACCCTGGTGGTCTACGTCTCACCGCTCAAGGCCTTGTCCAACGACATCCAGATCAACCTGCAAAACCCCTTGGCCGGGATTGCCGAGCAATTGCGCGTGATGGGCCTGCCCGAATTGCAGATCACCACCGCCGTACGCACCGGCGATACGCCGCAAAAAGACCGCACGGCGATGCGCAAGATCGCGCCGCACATACTCGTCACCACCCCCGAGTCCCTTTACGTGTTGCTCGGCTCCGATTCCGGGCGGCAGATGCTCGCGACAACCCGCACGGTAATCGTCGACGAAATCCACGCCATCGCCGCCAGCAAACGCGGCAGTCATCTGGCCCTGAGCCTTGAGCGCTTGCAGGCGCTGTGCGCCGCACCACTGGTGCGCATCGGTCTGTCGGCCACGCAAAAACCCATCGAAGCGGTCTCGCGTTTTCTGGTGGGTCGCGATCGCCCTTGCGAGATTGTCGACATCGGCCACGCCCGCCCACGGGATCTGGACATCGAAGTGCCTCCGGTACCGCTATCGGCCGTGATGGCCAACGATGTCTGGGAACTCGTCTATGACCGTCTCGCCGCCCTCGCCCGGAAACACCGCACCACGCTGATTTTCGTCAACACCCGACGGCTGGCCGAGCGCCTCAGTCGTCACCTCAGCGAGCGCCTCGGCAAACACGCCGTGGCCGCCCACCACGGCAGCCTGGCCAAGGAGTTTCGGCTGGATGCCGAACAGCGGCTCAAGCGTGGCGACTTGCAAGTGCTGATCGCCACCGCATCGCTGGAGTTGGGCATCGACATCGGTGACGTCGACCTGGTGTGCCAGATTGCATCACCGCGCTCGATTGCCGGATTCCTGCAACGGGTCGGCCGCTCCGGCCACCAGGTCGGCGGAACGCCCAAGGGACGTTTGTTCGCCACCACCCGCGACGACCTGATTGAATGCGCCGCGCTGCTCGACTGCGTGCGGCGGGGCGAGCTCGATACCTTGTTGATTCCCCAAGCGCCGCTGGACGTGCTGGCGCAACAGATCATCGCCGAAGTCAGCTGCCAGGAGTGGCAGGAGCAAGCGTTGCTGGACATGTTTCGCCGCGCTTCGCCGTATGCCGAACTCGACGACAAACATTATCAGGCGCTGCTGCAGATGCTCGCTGAGGGCTACAACGGGCGGCAGGGTATTCGCAGCGCCTACCTGCATCGCGACGCCGTGACCCGCACCCTGCGCGGTCGTCGAGGCGCGAAACTCACGGCCGTGACCAGTGGCGGAACCATTCCGGACAACGCCGACTACAGCGTGCTGCTGGAACCCCAAGGGCTGAACATCGGCACCATCAACGAAGACTTTGCGGTGGAAAGCATCGCTGGCGATATCTTCCAGTTGGGCAACACGTCCTACCGGATCCTGCGCGTCGAAACCGGCAAGGTCCGGGTCGAGGACGCTCAGGGGCAGCCGCCGACCATTCCGTTCTGGCTGGGTGAGGCGCCGGGGCGCAGCGCTGAATTGTCTTCGGCGGTGGCGCGCCTGCAAGCGCACCTCGACGCGTTGCTCGGTAACACGCCGGGCAACCTGCAACCGGCGCTCGACTGGCTGACCGAGACCCTCGGCCTGAACTTCGCCAGCGCTGAGCAACTGGTGGAATACCTCGCCCCGGCGCTCCAGACGCTGGGTGCCCTGCCGTCGCAAGACACGTTGCTGATGGAGCGCTTTTTCGACGAGTCCGGTGGCACGCAACTCATCATTCACTCGCCTTACGGCAGCCGCATCAACCGCGCCTGGGGCCTGGCCCTGCGCAAGCGTTTCTGCCGCACCTTCAACTTCGAATTGCAGGCCGCCGCCAGCGAAGACGCCATCGTGTTGTCACTCTCCACCAGCCACAGTTTCGAACTGGACGATGTCTGGCGCTATCTGCACAGCAACAGTGCCGAACACCTCCTGATTCAGGCCGTGCTCGACGCGCCGCTGTTTGGCGTGCGCTGGCGCTGGAATGCCGGGGTGGCCCTGGCGTTGCCGCGCTACAGCAGCGGGCGCAAAGTGCCGCCGCAAATCCAGCGGATGAAAAGCGAAGACCTGATCGCCAGCGTGTTCCCCGATCAGATTGCCTGCGTGGAAAATCTCGCCGGTGAACGGGAAATCCCCGACCATCCACTGGTGGAACAAACCCTCGACGACTGTCTGCACGATGCCATGGACAGCGAAGGCTGGCTCGCCTTGCTGCGGCGCATGGAGCGCGGCGAGGTGCGCCTGATCAGCCGCGAGCTGCCGGCGCCCTCGCCGCTGGCGGCCGAGATTCTCAGCGCCAGGCCCTACACTTTTCTCGACGATGCGCCGCTGGAAGAGCGCCGCACCCAAGCCGTGCTCAATCGGCGCTGGAGCGACCCGCAATCGACCGACGACCTCGGCGCACTCGATACCGAGGCGATCAACGCCGTGCGCGAAGAAGCCTGGCCTGCGCCCACGGGTGGCGATGAAATGCATGAGGCACTGATGAGCCTGGCGTGCATCACCGACGCAGAAGCCGAAGCCAATCCGCAGTGGCGCGACTGGCTCAACGCGCTGGCCATGAGCGGTCGCGCCACCCGCTTACAGATCAACGACGGGCAATCGTTGTGGCTGGCGTTGGAGCGACTGACTTGCCTGCGGGCGATTTATCCACAGGCGCAATTATCGCCAGCCTTGCAGGCGTTGCCGGGTTTCGATGAGGTCTGGGAACAGGACGAAGCCGTGGTCGAAGTGGTCCGTGCGCGGCTCAGCGCCTTCGGCCCGTTACCGCTGCACGACATTGCCGCCCCCCTCGGTTTATCTGACCTTCAAGTGATCCAGGCGCTGGCGCAACTGGAGCGCGAAGGCTACGTGCTGCGTGGACGATTCACCCCGGGCAACCACGGGGAAGAATGGTGTGAGCGTCATCTGCTCGCGCGCATTCATCGCTACACGGTCAAGCGCCTGCGTAGGGAAATCGAGCCGGTGGCGTTACAGGATTTCATGCGGTTTCTGTTCGACTGGCAGCACGTCTCCAGTGCCACTCAGGGTCAAGGCGCGGCCGTATTGCCCGCCATCGCCAGTCAGTTCGAAGGCTACCCCGCCGCCGCGTCCGCCTGGGACAGCGACCTCCTGCCGGCACGGATCAAGGATTACTCGGCGAGCTGGCTGGATGAGTTGTGCCGCAGCGGCAGACTGGTGTGGACACGCCTGACCGCACGCAACAAGGGCACCGGCACCGGCACCGCGTTGCGCAGTACACCGATTGTGCTGCTGCCGCGCAGTCAGGTCGGACTCTGGAGCGGGCTGACCGAGCAGACGCCGGTCAGCGAACTGTCACCGAAAACGCAAAAGGTCCACACCGCCCTCAGCCAGCACGGCGCACTGTTTTTCGATGAGCTGATTCACGAAGCTCACCTGCTGCGCTCGGAGCTGGAAATCGCCTTGCAGGAACTGGTGGGCGCCGGGCTGGTGAACGCCGACAGTTTCGCCGGGCTGCGTGCGCTGATCACCCCGGCCAGCAAGCGCCAGCACCACCGCAGTCGCCACGGGCGCGGGGCGTTCATCGGCGGCATGGACGACGCTGGACGCTGGGCGTTGTTACGCCGTGGAAACGCCGCGCCGGTTGTTGATAACCCGCGTCCGTCGTCGACCCCGGCCGATACGCTGGAACACATCGCCATGACCTTGCTGCGCCGCTACGGCGTGGTGTTCTGGCGATTGCTGGAGCGTGAGGCGGATTGGCTGCCGAGCTGGCGCGAATTACTGCGCACGTTTCATCGCCTCGAGGCCCGGGGCGAGATTCGTGGCGGACGGTTTGTCAGTGGCCTGGCGGGGGAGCAATTCGCGCTGCCCGAGGCGATTCCGTTATTGCGCGAAGTGCGGCGTCGCCCCAAGGACGGCAGCCTGATCGCCGTGTGCGGGGTCGATCCGCTGAACCTCGCCGGCACCCTGCTGCCCGGCGCGAAAGTCCCGGCGCTGGCGAGCAATCGGCTGGTGTATCGCGATGGTTTGCCGGTGGCTGCCGAGATTGCCGGCAAGCCTTTGTTTTGGGCGGAGCTGGATCAGCGAGTCAGTGACGAGGTTCGGAATAAACTGATCCGGCATTGATGGCGTCTGCGCAGGCCCCATCGCTGGCAAGCCAGCGCCTACAGGTTGATGTACCTGCGCAAATCCCTGTAGGAGCCGGCTTGCTGGCGATGGGCCCCTAAAAACCAACAAAAATCTCCCGGGCGACTTACTGCGACCGCGCCCCATCCGGCATCAACAACGTCGAGTGCTCCGGTTCAGGCTCGCCTTCAGGCGGTGGTTCGACCGGATGCCTCGGCACCAGCGCCTGCTGTGGATAAGTCTGCGCGAAGTGCACCCACGGGCTGTTATCCACAAGCTTTTTCAAACGCTGGTTGAACGCCCGGCTCACCGCATACTGCCCGCCCGACACCGTGCGGAATTGCGAGGTCAGCACCACGCCGTTGAGGTCCATCTTGTCGACACCGAACACATCCAGCGGCCCTTGCAGGTTGTAGCGCAGGAACGGGTCGTTGCTGATCGAATGCCCGGCCTCGCGGATCAACTCGATGGCCTTGTCGACATCCGTGTCATAGGTGAATTGCACCGAGAAAAACGCGTAGGCGAATTGCCTCGATTGGTTGGTCACGGCCTTGATCTGGCCGAACGGCACCGAGTGCACAAAACCCTTGCCGTCACGCAGGCGCAAGGTGCGGATGGTCAGGCCCTCGACTGTCCCGGCATGACCGGAATCGAGCACCACCCAATCACCAATGGACAGGGTGTCTTCGATGATGATGAACAGCCCGGTGATCACGTCCTGCACCAGTTGCTGGGAACCGAAACCAATCGCCAGCCCCACCACCCCGGCACCGGCCAGGAACGGCGCAACGTTGATCCCCAGGTTGGCCATGGTGGTGATCGCGCAGATCACCACCAGGATGATTTTGACCGCATTGCGCAGCAACGGCAGGATGGTTTTCACCCGTGTACTCGGTTGGCGCGCCGAGCGTTTATTGGCCGGTGGTTTCAGGGCCTCCTGAATGGCCGTGTCGAGCACCACCCAGACCATCCAGGTCACCAGGAAGATCAGGCCGATGTGGCTCAGTGAATCACTGATCGCTCGCCCGACTGCGTTGCTCACCGCGAACTCGAACAACGACACGCCCCAGATACGCCCCAGGACATCGATGAACACGACGGCCATGGCAATGCGCAACAACGCGTGGGACAGGTTCAGGAATCGTTCTTTGTAGGCACTGCCGCGCCGCGCATCCGATTCGCTGCGCGACTTGAACAGGTGATGCAGCGTGGTACTGAGAAACACCGTGGCAATCAGCAACACGGTGGTGAACAACGCACTGCGCAGTACCGTCTGATTGTCGTCGCCAATACCGATCAGGTTGATGATCGAGACCAGCACCATCAACAGAATCGGCCAGTACCAGAGCCCGGAAAATATCCGCAGGGTTTCGCGCAACGCCGGCTGATTGACGCGCTGGGCCAGCGGCAGAATCCGGATCACATGGGCCACCGGCCGACGCATGCGGATCACCAGCAAACCGAACGAAATCGAAGCCGCGAGCCCGGTGAATACGGCAATGCTGCTGGTGAGGTTGTTGCCCAGTTGATGGGCGATCTGCGGGCTTGTCAGAGCATCGCTCAAGGCCACCAGAAAACCGATTGAAAACAGCGGCCGGGGACTGTGCTGACGGATGATCCGCACCGCCGAGCGCTTGTGGCCGATGTTGAACATCACCACCAGAGACAGCACCAGCGACGCAGCAAAAATACCGGCGCTGGCCGCGTAGGCAAAACACAGCGCCAGCGCCCGGCCGGCCGACACCTGTAGAAACTGGCTGGCATAAATCGTCAGCGTCAGACTGACCACCGCCGGAATCGTGTAAGGCAGCATGTAGCCAAGCAACGCCTGGCCACGCTCGCGGCTGAGCATCCAGCGGTGCCCGCCCAGGCGTCGGGCCAACAGTCGCCCAAACAGCCAAAGCAGCGCAAACACACCCACCCAGACGCAGGTCAGCAGGAGGAAATCCCCGGCAACGCCCCAGGTCGAACGGGATGATGGACGATTGACCAGCTCATCGACTTCATCCACCGCACGATCGGCGCGCAGGCGCCAGGTGTCGACCAGGTGCTCGTTGAGATCGAGTTTGCTCTGGACTTCGTCAATGCTTGAGCTGATGGCGCCCAGCAACCCGCCCTGCACCAGTGGCTCCGGGTGTGCCGATGGCGTAGTGGCGGCGGCCGGCAGCCCCGGTATCGCTGCCGCTTCCAGCGTCTCGCTGCCCAGAAACAGCAATGACCCCATTAATATCGCGGTCTTGAGCCCGATCAAAAGCACCCCCTCCGTTGGCTGTGACTGTAAGGAACTGATCGAGAATTGCCGGGCAAGTTCGCACTTGGCCCACAAATGTATCGTCGAAAATATTCGGGGTGACATTAGCACGCATGCTGCGCCAGCTCCTACGCTGCACACGGCGGCGGTTAACCGTCCGTAGCCCCACCGAAACTTTCGTCGCCACCGCGCAGTCCTCCAAAGACAGGGCTCATCGGACCGGAGGCGACATGTCGGCGATTCATATCGGTATTTCAGGTTGGCGGTACACGCCCTGCCGCGGGGATTTCTACCCGAAGAGCCTGCGCCACGGCCGGCAACCAAGTGATCCGCAACTGATCGCCCCCCGCCAGCAGCCAAAGCCACGCCTGCCCCGGAAAGTGTTCTGCTGTTTCGACAATGTCATTAAAGTCCGCGCGCCCTTCGATGCCCGCCGCTTGCTGGAGCGGTTCCACCTCGACAAAAACCTCGCCACCACGCCCGCTGAGCCTGCTGCGCAGGGTGTGTTGTCATGACTACTCCGGAGCCAGTCGGCGTGACAGACGAACAGACCCCCTTCGACACCCACGTGCATCGCTTCACGGTGCTGACGGTGAACACCCACAAAGGCTTCACCGCGCTCAACCGGCGCTTCATCCTGCCGGAACTGCGCGAAGCGGTGCGCAGCGTGTCCGCCGATGTGGTGTTTTTGCAGGAAGTCCACGGCACCCACGAGCAGCATCCAAAACGCTACTCCAATTGGCCAACGATGCCGCAGTACGAGTTCCTCGCCGACACCCTCTGGCCGCAGTTCGCCTATGGTCGTAACGCGGTCTATCCGGCGGGCGATCACGGCAATGCGCTGCTGTCGAAATTCCAGATCATTCGCCACGATAATCTCGACGTATCCATCAGCGGCCACGAAAACCGCGGGCTTCTGCATTGCGTGTTGCGCCTGCCCGGCGACGGTCGCGAGGTGCACGCCATTTGTGTGCATCTGGGGTTGCGCGAAACCCACCGCAACGCGCAACTCAAATTGCTCGTCCAACGCCTGGAAGCGCTGCCCGACGACGCGCCGGTCATCATCGCCGGTGACTTCAACGATTGGCGCCTGCGCGCCGATGCACTGCTCAAGCCCAGCGGTTTGCGCGAGGTCTTCGCCGAACACCACGGCCAATCGGCGCGCAGCTTCCCGGCACGTTTACCGGCCCTGCGCCTGGACCGCATCTACGTGCGTCACCTCAAGGCCAGCCATCCGCAAGTGCTGTCGAACCGCCCCTGGTCCCACCTTTCCGACCACGTCCCGCTATCGGTAGAGATCGAGCTATGAGCAGCCAGTCGATGGAAAAATCCACGGTGGAACACATCCCCGCCCCGCCGATTCGCGAGCCGACAGCGGTCGATGTCGAGTACAGCTGGCAAGGCAGCAATCGGGTCGAACTGCTGGAAAACGGTGAGGCGTATTTTCCCCGGGTGTTCGAAGCCCTGCGCCAGGCACAAAGTGAGATCCTGCTGGAGACCTTCATTCTGTTCGAGGACAAGGTCGGCAATGAACTGCAGCAGATTCTCATCGAAGCGGCGCAACGGGGCGTGCGCATCACCGTCAGCCTCGACGGCTTTGGCTGTGGCGAATTGAGCAGCGGATTTCTCAGCGCCCTGAGCGGCGCGGGCGTGCATTTGCAGATGTTCGATCCGGCGCCAAAACGCCTGGGCATCCGCACCAACTGGTTCCGCCGTCTGCACCGCAAAATCGTGGTGGTGGACGGCACTGTCGCCTTCATCGGCGGGATCAATTTTTCCGCCGACCATCTGGCTGACTTCGGCCCTGAAGCCAAGCAGGATTACTCCGTTGAAGTCCAGGGCCCGGTGGTGGCCGACATTCATCACTTTGCCTTGCTGCAATGCGGTCGCCCGGTGCGGGCCAAATACTGGTGGCAACGACGGCGGCAACGGCGCTCGGAACTGGCCTTCAGCGATCACGATGGTCAGGTGCGGTTGGTGTACCGCGACAACGGCGAACACCCGACTGACATTGAAGAGGTGTACCGGCAGGTATTGCGCACCGCACAACGCCGGGTGGTGATCGCAAACGCCTACTTCTTTCCGGGTTATCGGTTACTGCGCGAGATCCGCAACGCGGCGCGCCGTGGCGTCGATGTGCGGCTGATCCTGCAAGGCCAGCCGGACATGATGGTGGCCAGGCTCGCGGCACGCATGACCTACGACTACTTGCTCAAGTCCGGGGTGAAGATCTACGAATACTGCGACCGTCCGCTGCACGGCAAAGTGGCGTTGGTGGACGAAGACTGGAGCACCGTCGGCTCCAGCAACCTCGACCCGTTGAGTCTGTCGATGAATCTCGAAGCCAATGTGCTGATCCGTGACCGTCAGTTCAACCGCGACCTGTACGACCGACTTGAAGACCTCAGCGACCACCACTGCAAGATGATGTCATCCGAAAAAATCCCGAGTGGGTGGGTCTGGCACATGACCGTCGGTTTTCTGGTGTTTCACTTTTTGCGGCATTTCCCGGCGTGGGCGGGTTGGTTGCCGGCCCATAAACCGCGCCTGAAGCGCATCACCCCGACGACCGGGAGCGATCTCCATGAGCCACGCTGAGACCGGGTCGACGTCCCATACCGATCACCCGGCCAAGTCGCGCTGGAGCCGTTGGAAAAAACCGCTGACCCTGCTGTTTTTTCTGGCGCTGATCGTGTTGTTGACGATGTTTGCCCAGCGCATCGAATGGACCGAAGTGCTCGAAACACTGGCCGACTTCAAGGTACGCACGCTGATCATTGCGTCCTCGCTGACTGTAGTGAGTTTCCTGGTGTATGCCTGTTTCGATCTGATCGGGCGCACCTACATCCGTCAGGACCTGACGTGGAAACAGATCCTCCCCGTAGGAATCATCAGCTATGCCTTCAACCTCAACTTAAGTGCCTGGGTCGGTGGTATTGCCATGCGTTATCGGCTGTATTCACGACTCGGGGTGAGCAAAAGCAACATCGCGAAAATCCTCGGCCTGAGCCTGGCGACCAACTGGATCGGCTACATGCTGATTGCCGGCGTGGTGTTCAGCAGTGGATGGGTGAGCATGCCGCCGGGCTGGAAATTGAGCAGCGGCGCTCTGCAAGCGGTGGGCGTTTTGCTGTTGCTGGTGAGTGCGGGCTATCTGGCGGCGTGTCGCTTTTCCAGCCGTCGGGAATGGTCGATACGCGGGGTGGAAATCAACTTGCCGTCACTGCGCATGGCGATCCTGCAACTGGGCCTCGGCGCGCTGAACTGGTCGCTGATGGCAGCGGTCATTTTCACCTTGTTGCCGAGCAAACTGGATTATCCGCTGGTGCTTGGGGTGTTGTTGATCAGCGCCATTGCCGGGGTCATCACGCACATCCCCGCCGGGCTCGGCGTGCTGGAAGCGGTGTTCGTGGCGCTGCTGCAACACGAGGCGTCACGGGGCAGTCTGGTGGCGGGATTGCTGGCGTACCGGGCAATCTATTTTCTGCTGCCGCTGTTGATCACTTTGGTGATGTATCTGATCGTCGAGGCCAAGGCCAAGTCGTTGCGGATCAGCAAGAAACCCAAGTGAGTGGTGGTGTTTGATCTGACGCCATCGCGGGCAAGCCCACAAGGATCTCCAGTGATCACAACATTTGTGTTCAATGACGAGCCCTGCAGGAACAAGCTTGCTCGCGATGGCGCCCTGTCCAGCACCCAAAATCACTGCGATTGAATAATGCTTAACCGCTCACCCACCACCATCTCCGTGATCCAGTCCACCAGGATCGACGTGTAGGCCTGCTGTGAAACCGGATCGCTCAAGGCATGATCGGCGCCATCGATGATGCGGTGCGTGAGCGAGTGGGTCTGCTGGCACGCAGCGCGATAACTCATGATCGTTGAGTGCGGCACGTATTCATCGGTCTCGGACTCCACCAGCAACACATCCCCGGTAAATGCCGAACAGGCATGCAAGGCGCGATTGCCCTCGGCGCGCACCAGGGTGCTGCGGTAATCGCGCAAATCGAGCTTGTCCAGATCGCGTTTGGGCGTGTGCCATTTATCGTCGCGATACAGCGCCGGCACCCGCAGCGCCAGCCAGCGCACCGGTCTGAGCGACGTGAGGATCGAAGCCAGGTAACCGCCATAGCTGGTGCCCACCACGGCAATCGCCGAGGTATCCAGCGCCGGGTGCGCGAGCAGCCGATCGTAAGCCGCCAGCAAGTCCCGCAAGTTGTCCTCGCGGGTTACCCGGGACAGGGGAATGCCGGTGCCGCCGGTATGACCGCGCAAATCAAAAGTCAGGCACACGCAACCCAGTCCGGCGATGCCTTTGGCCCGTTCCAGATCCCGCTCCTGACTGCCGCCCCAACCGTGCACGAAGAGCACGCCGGGGACTTTCGATTTGGGGCTCAGAAACGTCCCGCTCATCTGTTCGTCGTCGATGTCGATTTGAATGCTTTCGCTTCTAGCCGTCATAGGATTTGACCGTTACGTACTTGAGTAGAAAATCACTGTCCTGCGCCGGTCCGCGGTACACCTCAATCGCGCTTGCTGGCAGCGGTTGATCGATATAAGTCTCGACGGCGGACACGCAAATCGCACGAATCTGCGGATCGTTCACAAAGCTCTGCAACGCTGCAAGTTCGGCGCTGCTGGCCCCGCCCAGGCGCCAGGACTGTTCGAGCACGCCACTGCGTTGCCGGCCATCGCTGCCCAGCCCTTGAGCGATGTCGTAGTTGCGCCGCGACGCATAAAACCCGGGATAGGCTTCGTCCGCAGCGCGGTCGAACACTTGGGCCTGCTGAATGGCCAAACGCACGTCTTGCGCCAGGTCGAGTTTCAGCAAATCGTCATAGTTGCCCTGCACCACCAACAAATCGGAGCCGCCATACACCGACTCGCCATGCGCGTCTTCGGTCAAGTATTGCTCACCGCAGTAACTCAGCACCTTGCCGCCGACTACACTCTGGCCGACGCTGTGGGTGATGACCTGCTCCAGGTCTTGCTCCAGCACGATACCTTTCTTGAACAGGCTTTTGGCATCCGGCCTGGCAAGGACGTCATCGAATTGGTCGAGGCTTTGGATCACTTCCTGACCGCGCCCGGCGCAGGCATAAATCGGTTTGAGGCGAATCGGCCCGGTGTACAGCAGATGCTCCGCCGCCGGCCGCGCATCTTCGAAGGAAAACACGCTGAGGCCGTCGAGCACCACGCCGCGCACCCGCTCGGAAAACAACGGTGCCCAACCTTGCGGCGCATGAGCGTCGTGGTTCAGCAAACCGTGGCTGATGGCCTTGGTGCAAATAAAATCATGGTCGACATAACCGCCCCACAAGTCTTCCGGCCCCTTGACCCCTAACGCCCGTGCCGCCGCAGCGCCCACCAGGGTTTGGGTTGGCAACAGATACAAATCCTGTCCACCGTGCAAATCGGCGTCATGACTGCCCGCGTACGTGAGCCCGAGAATCTGCGCCAGCCATCGGGCCAGGGCCCGGTTGGTTTCGACTTCATGCAGCGGCGCATCGGCGTGAACCGAATGAGCGACCACTAATTTATTGCGGTTGACCGGGGTCATGCATCCCCCTTCAATCAGCGTGTGATGAATGTAGTGAAGGGGGTGCAGAGATCACGCCAAGGCAGGGGTTGGCGCGATGGGTTTCAAATCAATGACTTGCGCAAAACGTGATGGCAAGAGGCCTGTTTTATTCTGCACGACGCCTGTTGAGGCTCAGGTATTTTGCACGAGTCGCGGCCCTGTAGGAGCGAGTTTGCTCGCGATAGCGGTGGGTCAGGCGACATCAATGTTGACGGTTCCGACGTCATCGCGAGCAGGCTCGCTCCTACAGAGGGTTGTGGTGAAACACCTAGCGTGCAGCAACACTCGGCGTGACCCCAAATCGCGTCCGGTAATCACTCGGCGCCAGCCCGGTGATTTTCTTGAAGGTCGAGCGAAACGCGCCCGGGTCTTGATAGCCCACGGTCCAGGCGATGTGATCGATGGTGCCGTTGGTGAACTCAAGCATTTCCCGGGCTTTGCCGACCCGCAAATGCTGGCAGTATTCGGTGGGTTTTAGCCCGGTGGCTGAGCGGAAACGCCGCAGGAAAGTGCGTTCTTCCAGCCCTGCCCGCTCTGCCATCGCCGACAACGAAACATCAGTCGCGCCGGTGCTTTGCAACCAGTGCTGCACTTTCAGAATCGACGCATCGCCATGGCTGAGGATCGGCGCAAAATTGCTGCCGCATTCGCTGGCGCTGTCGCTGTGCTCCACCACCAGAAACCGCGCCGTGCTGGTAGCGATACTCGGCCCGAGCAAGCGGTCGACCAGGCGCAAACCCAACTCGGACCAGGCCATCAACCCGGCGGTGGTAATCAAGTCACCGTCATCGACAATGGGCGTATCGGCCTTGAGCTTGATGGCCGGGTAACGTTCGGCGAAGGCTTTCGCGGAGGTCCAGTGAGTGGTGGCGCTGCGGCCGTCGAGCAAACCGCTTTCAGCGAGCAGAATCGACCCTACGCACACCCCGCCCAGCGTCGCGCCGTTGGCATGTTGCTCGCGCAACCAGCGGATCAAACCCTGCGGCGCCTGGCCTTCGGAGAAACCGGTAATCGACGGCGGAATCAGCACGGCCACCCTGGTGCAATCCGGGCCGGGATGGCTGTCATAGCTGCGCTCCGGTGCTTGGTCGCCCACAACTTGCCAATGGCTGACGCGCAATAACGGCAGCTGCGCAGCCTGGTGCTCGGCGGCGATCCGGTTGGCCACGCCGAACAAGTCCGTCAACCCATGCACCGCCGCCATCTGCGCGCCGGGGTAAATCAACACCCCCAGTTCGGCGATTGCCCTTTGTGCGTCCATTGTCAGTTTTCCCCCTCTTATTGTCGGTGCGGCCAATCCTCGGAATGCCAGCCACACCGGATACTTCATTCCACACCCAACACACACTTCGAGGTAACAGTCATGGCCAAGCAAGCGCTCATCGTAGTCGATATCCAGAACGACTACTTCCCCCAAGGCAAGTGGCCGCTGGTCGGTGCCGACGCCGCCGCAGACAACGCCGTGCGCCTGATCAAGGCCTTCCGCGACGCTGGTGATTCGGTGGTGCACATCCGCCACGAGTTCACCTCCGAGGACGCTCCGTTCTTCACCCCCAACTCTGAAGGCGCCAAATTGCACCCCAAAGTCCTGAACCGCGCCGACGAGCCGGTGGTGCTCAAGCACTTCGTCAACTCGTTCCGCGAAACCGAACTACAGTCAATTCTCGACGAACAAGGCATCAAGGAACTGGTGGTCGTGGGCAGCATGAGCCACATGTGTGTCGACGGCATCACCCGCGCTGCCGCGGATTTTGGCTATACGGTCACAGTCATCCACGATGCCTGCGCGACCCGCGACCTGGAGTTCAATGGCGTAGCGGTTCCGGCTGCGCAGGTTCATGCGGCGTTCATGGCAGCCCTTGCGTTTGCCTATGCCAGCGTTGTGTCAACCAACGAATTCATCGCCGCCTGAGTTTGTAACCAAGTTTCACCAGCCATAAAAAAACCCGCACTTCAGACCGAAGCGCGGGTTTTGTTTTGTCAGCTGGTCGCTTGAGGCTTGCAGCTGCTAGAACGGGATATCGTCATCAAAGCTGTCGAAATCCGGAGCCGGTTGCGGCGCAGCCTGTTGTGGGGCCGGAGCCGAACGCTGTTGCGGTGCCGACTGCTGCGGACGTGGAGCCTGCTGGCGCGGAGCGGATTGCTGGTAGTTGTTACCGCCGCCCTGAGGCTGCTGGTCACCCTGTGGACGGCCGCCCAGCAGTTGCATGGTGCCTTGCATGTCGACCACGATTTCAGTGGTGTAACGCTTGATACCGTCTTTTTCCCACTCGCGGGTCTGCAGCTTGCCTTCGATGTAGACCTGCGAACCTTTACGCAGGTATTCGCCGGCGATTTCCGCAACCTTGCCGAACATCGAAACACGGTGCCATTCGGTCTTTTCGACTTTCTGACCGGTTTGCTTGTCGGTCCACTGTTCGCTGGTCGCCAGACTCAGGTTGGTCACGGCGTTACCGTTAGGCAAGTAGCGAACTTCGGGATCCTGGCCGCAAGTGCCGACCAATATGACTTTGTTAACCCCACGGGCCATAACGTTCTCCTAGGCTACGCACGCTGCCCCGGCCGGGTTGTTCACCAGGCGCTCAAGGGTGGTGCGATCCAATAGTTCGGTGTCCAATTTGATGTAAATAGCCGCTTCTTCCGCGACGATCACTGCATCTGTTACCCCTACGACCGCCTTCAGGCGCTCGACCAGACCCGCTTCGCGGATCGCCTCAGGCGACAACGGCAAGCGCAGGCTCGTGACGTAGGGAGGTTCACGCATGGTAACAGCAAAGACCAGCCAGAGGGCAGCCAGACCGGCGCATCCGAGGAACACAACCGACAGACCGCCATGCTGGTACATCCAGCCGCCGAGAATGCCGCCCAGTGCTGACCCGAGGAACTGGCTGGTGGAGTAAACCCCCATCGCAGTGCCCTTGCCGCCTGCCGGTGAAACCTTGCTGATCAGCGACGGCAACGAAGCTTCCAGCAGATTGAAAGCGGTGAAAAACACCACCGTACCGATCACCAGAGCTCGCAAGCTGTCGCCGAACTGCCAGAAGAATAGCTCAGTGAGCAACAGCGTCACGACGGCGCCGAGTAAAACTCGTTTCATTTTGCGTTTCTTCTCGCCGTAGATAATGAACGGGATCATGGCGAAGAAAGAAATCAGCAGCGCAGTCAGGTACACCCACCAGTGCTGCTCCTTGGGCAGGCCGGCTTTTTCCACCAGGACCAGCGGCAAGGCAACGAAGCTCGACATCAACATGGCGTGCAACACAAAAATGCCCAGGTCCAGGCGCAGCAGGTCCGGATGCTTGAGCGTCGGCATCAGCGCTTGGCGCGCCACACCGGATTCACGATGCTGCAACGGCCCGGTGGACCGCGGCACCATGAACATCACGATCAAGATGCCGAACAACGCCATGCCGCCCGTGGCGAAAAACAACCCGGACAGGCCGAAAGCACGGGTCAACAATGGCCCTACAACCATCGCGACAGCGAACGACAGACCAATCGTCATCCCGATCATGGCCATGGCCTTGGTCCGGTGCTGCTCACGGGTCAGGTCGGACAGCAACGCCATGACCGCCGCAGAAATCGCCCCGGCGCCTTGCAGGATCCGTCCGGCGATCACACCCCAGATCGAATCGGCATTGGCCGCCAGCACGCTGCCGAGGGCGAAGACAATCAGCCCCAGGTAAATCACCGGACGGCGACCGATACGGTCAGAAATGATACCGAACGGGATCTGGAAAACAGCCTGGGTCAGGCCGTATGCGCCAATCGCCAGCCCAATCAGGGCCGGGGTCGCACCCGCCAGATCCATCCCATAGGTCGCCAGCACCGGCAACACCATGAACATGCCAAGCATACGGAAGGCGAACACCAGCGCCAGACCGCTTGCTGCGCGGGTCTCGCTGCCACTCATACGCTCGCTGTGGGGATCGTGCATGGAAAAACCTCATGTGAACCGGCGGCGATTCTACCAGTCCCATCGATTGACGGGATATATCGCGACGCTTTGCCGCGCATTGCTGACACACTCTTCATGTAAGACAGTCACCCACTCGTTTGATAGTGTGCATCCATCCAGTATTTGGCCGTATACTCCTACGTTTTCGACGCCCGCCGAGCGAGGCCACTTTGGACAAGATCCTGATTCGTGGGGCTCGAACCCACAACCTGAAGAACATCGACCTGACCCTGCCACGGGACAAGCTGATCGTCATCACCGGCTTGTCCGGCTCCGGCAAGTCGTCATTGGCCTTCGACACCCTGTACGCCGAAGGCCAGCGCCGCTACGTCGAATCGCTGTCGGCGTATGCCCGGCAGTTCCTGTCGATGATGGAAAAGCCCGACGTCGACACCATCGAAGGCCTGTCGCCGGCGATCTCCATCGAACAGAAGTCGACCTCGCACAACCCGCGCTCAACCGTCGGCACCATCACCGAAATCTACGACTACCTGCGCCTGCTGTATGCACGCGTGGGTATTCCGCGCTGCCCGGATCACGACATCCCTCTGGAAGCGCAGACCGTCAGCCAGATGGTTGATTTGGTCCTCGCCGAACCGGAGGGCCGCAGGCTGATGCTGCTGGCCCCGGTCATCCGCGAGCGCAAAGGCGAGCACCTGTCGGTCTTCGAAGAGCTGCGCGCACAAGGCTTCGTCCGCGCCCGAATCAACGGCAAGCTCTATGAGCTGGACGAAGCACCCAAGCTCGACAAACAGAAAAAACACACCATTGATGTCGTGGTTGACCGCTTCAAGGTTCGCGCCGACTTGCAACAACGCCTGGCCGAATCCTTCGAAACCGCGCTGAAGCTGGCGGACGGCATCGCCCTCGTGGCGCCGATGGACGACGAGCCGGGCGAAGAGATGATCTTCTCCGCACGTTTCGCCTGCCCGATCTGCGGCCACGCGATCAGCGAACTGGAACCCAAGCTGTTCTCCTTCAACAACCCGGCCGGCGCCTGCCCGACCTGCGATGGTTTGGGGGTGAAGCAGTTCTTCGACATCAAGCGTCTGGTCAACGGTGAATTGACCCTGGCCGAAGGTGCGATACGCGGCTGGGATCGGCGCAACGTCTATTACTTCCAGATGCTCGGGTCGCTCGCTGCTCACTACAAGTTCAGCCTGGAGGTTCCGTTCAACGAACTGCCAGCCGATCAGCAGAAATTCATCCTGCACGGCAGCGGCTCACAGAACGTCGACTTCAAATACCTGAACGACCGTGGCGACATCGTCAAACGGTCGCACCCGTTCGAAGGCATCGTGCCGAACCTGGAGCGACGCTACCGCGAAACCGAGTCGGCTTCGGTGCGCGAAGAGCTGGCCAAATTCCTTAGCACCCAATCCTGCCCGGATTGCCGAGGCACCCGTCTGCGCCGTGAAGCGCGGCATGTGTGGGTTGGCGAGAAAACCCTGCCGGCGGTGACCAACCTGCCCATCGGCGATGCCTGCGAATACTTCGGCGGGCTGAAATTGACCGGCCGCCGTGGCGAAATCGCCGACAAGATCCTCAAGGAAATCCGCGAGCGTCTGCAGTTTCTGGTCAACGTCGGTCTGGATTACCTGTCACTGGATCGCAGCGCCGACACTTTGTCGGGCGGCGAGGCACAGCGAATCCGCCTGGCCAGCCAGATTGGCGCCGGCCTGGTCGGCGTGCTGTACATCCTCGACGAACCTTCGATTGGCTTGCACCAGCGCGATAACGACCGGTTGCTCGGCACCCTCAAGCACCTGCGCGACATCGGCAACACGGTGATTGTGGTCGAGCACGACGAAGACGCGATCCGCCTGGCGGACTATGTAGTGGATATCGGGCCGGGTGCTGGCGTGCACGGCGGGCATATCGTCGCTGAAGGTACGCCGGCCGAAGTCATGGCGCACCCCGACTCCCTGACGGGCAAATATCTGTCGGGCCGGGTGAAGATCAAAGTCCCGGCCAACCGCACGCCGCGCAACAAAAAGCTGACGCTGTCCCTCAAGGGTGCTCGCGGCAACAATTTGCGCAATGTCGACCTGGAGATTCCGATTGGTCTGCTGACCTGCGTCACCGGCGTGTCCGGCTCGGGCAAGTCGACGCTGATCAACAACACGCTGTTCCCATTGAGCGCCACGGCACTTAATGGTGCAACGACGCTCGAGGCTGCCGCGCACGACAGCATCAAGGGCCTGGAACACCTGGACAAGGTCGTCGACATCGACCAAAGCCCTATCGGCCGTACACCGCGCTCCAACCCGGCGACTTATACCGGATTGTTCACGCCGATCCGCGAACTGTTCGCCGGCGTGCCGGAATCCCGCTCCCGCGGATACGGGCCGGGGCGTTTCTCCTTCAACGTGAAGGGCGGACGTTGCGAGGCCTGCCAGGGCGATGGCCTGATCAAGGTTGAAATGCACTTCCTGCCGGACATCTATGTCCCGTGCGACGTCTGCAAGAGCAAGCGCTACAACCGCGAGACGCTGGAGATCAAGTACAAGGGCAAGAGCATTCACGAAACCCTCGAAATGACCATCGAGGAAGCACGGGTATTCTTCGACGCGGTACCCGCTCTGGCGCGCAAGCTGCAAACGCTGATGGATGTCGGTCTGTCGTACATCAAGCTGGGCCAATCGGCGACCACACTGTCAGGCGGTGAAGCCCAACGGGTGAAACTGTCCCGCGAGCTGTCCAAACGCGATACCGGCAAGACCTTGTACATCCTCGACGAGCCGACGACCGGCTTACACTTCGCGGATATCCAGCAATTGCTCGACGTGCTGCATCGACTGCGCGATCACGGCAATACCGTCGTGGTCATCGAACACAACCTGGACGTGATCAAAACTGCCGACTGGCTGGTGGACCTGGGGCCGGAAGGCGGCTCCAAGGGTGGCCAGATCATTGCGGTCGGCACCCCGGAGGAAGTGGCCGAGATGAAGCAATCTCACACCGGTTTCTACCTCAAGCCGCTGCTGGAGCGTGATCGGGCTTAACCTGGCCCCCATGAAAAAGCCCCTGTCACTTCATCAGTGACAGGGGCTTTTTTGTATGAGCTGCAAATCAGGTGTGAGATTGCAGGTAATTCTCGAGACCGATCAACTTGATCAGACCCAACTGCTTCTCGAGCCAGTAGGTGTGATCTTCTTCGGTGTCGTGTAATTGAACTCGCAACATCTCACGGCTGACATAGTCATTGTGCTGCTCACAGAGTTTGATGCCCTTGCACAGCGCAGCTCTCACTTTATATTCAAGGCGTAAATCCGCTTCGAGCATCTCTGTCACCGTGGTGCCGACATCGAGGTCGTCCGGACGCATGCGCGGCGTACCTTCGAGCATCAGGATCCGGCGCATCAGCGCATCGGCGTGCCCTGCTTCTTCTTCCATCTCGTGGTTGATTCGTTCGTAGAGCTTGGTGAAACCCCAGTCCTCATACATCCGCGAGTGGACGAAATATTGATCACGCGCGGCCAGCTCGCCGGTCAGCAACGTGTTGAGGTAATCGATTACGTCTGGGTGGCCTTGCATCGCCCTACATCTCCCTGCTTGAAAGTTATAGTTTGAACCACCCTGCCCATAACGTCACTCGCAATACGCAATAAAAGCGAAGATATTCAGAGAAAACCAGCCTAAATAACGCAAAAACCGCCCAAATAAGGGCGGTTCTGCTTCTCATTTAGACTTCGTTAAGCTGTACGTTGAGCAGCTTTGCGATTGCTTCTCCATACGCCGGATCAGCCTTGTAGAAATGCTGAAGTTGACGATCCACCACATCACTCGAAACACCGCCCATCGCACCGGCGATGTTGCTGACCAGCAGTGATTTTTGCTCTTCAGTCATCAAGCGGAACAACGCGCCGGCATGGCTGTAGTAGTCGGTGTCTTCGCGATGATCATAACGATCGGCCGCGCCGCTCAGGGCCAAGGCAGGCTCAGCGAAATGAGGAGCCTGTTTGGGCGACTGTACATAGCTGTTCGGCTCGTAGTTCGGCGCTGCGCCGCCATTGCCGCCAAACGCCATCGAACCATCACGTTGATACGTATTGACCGGGCTACGAGGCGCATTCACCGGCAACTGCTGGTGATTGGTCCCCACACGGTAGCGATGAGCATCCGCGTAGGCGAAGACCCGACCTTGCAGCATTCGATCCGGTGAAAGACCAACGCCTGGCACCATGTTGCTGGGGCCAAATGCGGCCTGCTCAACTTCAGCGAAGTAATTTTGCGGGTTGCGATTGAGCTCCAGAACACCCACCTCGATCAGCGGAAACTCTTTCTGCGACCACGTCTTGGTGACGTCGAACGGATTCTCGTGATGAGCGGCAGCCTGGGCTTCGGTCATGATCTGAATGCACACAGTCCATTTCGGAAAATCACCGCGTTCAATGGCATTGAACAGATCGCGCTGGGCGTAATCCGGGTCAGTGCCGGCCAGGCGCGCAGCATCCGCTGGAGCCAGGTTCTTGATCCCTTGCTGGGTTTTGTAATGCCATTTCACCCAATGACGCTCGCCACTCGCGCTAATCAGGCTATAGGTGTGGCTACCGAAGCCGTGCATGTGACGGTAGCCGTCAGGAATACCCCGATCTGAAAACAGGATCGTGACCTGGTGCAGCGCCTCAGGTGAATGCGACCAGAAGTCCCACATCATCTGAGCGCTTTTCAGATTGCTTTGCGGCAGACGTTTTTGGGTGTGGATAAAGTCAGGGAACTTCAGCGGATCGCGGATGAAAAATACCGGCGTGTTGTTGCCAACAATGTCCCAGTTGCCTTCCTCGGTATAAAACTTCAGCGCGAAACCACGGGGGTCACGCTCGGTGTCCGCCGAACCGCGTTCACCACCGACAGTGGAGAACCGCAGGAAGGTTGGGGTTTGCTTGCCAACCGACTCAAACAGTTTCGCGCTGGTGTATTGACTGATATCGCGAGTGACCGTGAACGTACCGTATGCACCCGAGCCTTTCGCGTGCACGCGACGCTCCGGAATATTTTCACGGTTGAAGTGGGCAAGCTTCTCGATCAGGTGAAAGTCGTCGAGCAGCAACGGGCCACGGGGGCCGGCGGAACGGGAATTCTGGTTATCGGCAACGGGAGCGCCGCTGGCGGTTGTAAGCGTTGTGTTCTGACTCATGCGATCTTCCTTCCTCTGTCGGTCTTGAACTGCCGGCTAATCGGCTGAGGAGGAGTATTGATCATCAATGTGACACCTACAAATTCATTAACTCGCAGACATCGATAGATAATTTCTACTTATCCTCCCCACTACATCATGACGGCTTGGAGGAAGAAGAGACCTGAACAAACAACACATTTGTTTCAGACACAAAAAACCGGGCACTAGGCCCGGTCCTTTGTTTCAGACTGACGTCTTACTCGGCGGATACAGCTTCGCCGGCAGTAGCACGATCAACCAACTCGACGTACGCCATAGGCGCGTTGTCGCCAGCGCGGAAACCGCACTTGAGGATGCGCAGGTAGCCACCCTCACGGGTAGCGTAACGCTTGCCCAGGTCGTTGAAGAGCTTACCAACGATAGCTTTCGAACGAGTACGGTCGAAAGCCAGACGGCGGTTAGCAACGCTATCTACCTTGGCCAAAGTGATCAGCGGCTCAGCAACGCGACGCAGTTCTTTAGCTTTTGGCAGAGTAGTTTTGATCAGCTCGTGCTCGAACAGCGACACCGCCATGTTTTGAAACATGGCCTTGCGGTGCGAGCTGGTGCGGCTCAGGTGACGACCACTTTTACGATGACGCATGGTTCATTCCTTACCAAACACTACGTTCGGTGATTACGACGATCAGGCAGTCGCCTTGTCGTCCTTCTTAAGACTTGCAGGCGGCCAGTTGTCGAGGCGCATGCCGAGGGACAGACCGCGGGAGGCCAGAACGTCCTTGATTTCAGTCAAGGATTTCTTGCCCAGGTTCGGAGTCTTCAACAGCTCTACTTCGGTACGCTGAATCAGGTCGCCGATGTAGTAGATGTTTTCCGCCTTAAGGCAGTTAGCCGAACGTACAGTCAGTTCCAGATCGTCAACCGGGCGAAGCAGGATCGGATCGATCTCGTCTTCCTGCTCGACAACCACTGGTTCACTGTCACCTTTGAGGTCGACGAACGCAGCCAACTGCTGTTGCAGAATGGTTGCAGCGCGACGGATAGCCTCTTCAGGATCCAGGGTACCGTTGGTTTCCAGATCAATAACCAGCTTGTCCAGGTTAGTACGCTGCTCGACACGGGCGTTTTCCACCACGTATGCGATACGGCGAACCGGGCTGAACGAAGAGTCAAGCTGCAAGCGACCGATGCTGCGGCTTTCGTCTTCATCGCTCTGACGCGAGTCTGCCGGTTCATAACCACGACCACGAGCTACTACTAGCTTCATGTTCAGGGCGCCGTTAGACGCCAGGTTAGCGATTACGTGATCGGGATTAACGATCTCGACATCATGATCCAGCTGAATATCGGCAGCGGTAACCACCCCCGAACCCTTCTTCGACAAGGTCAGCGTAACTTCGTCACGACCGTGCAGCTTGATAGCCAGACCTTTAAGGTTCAACAGGATTTCAATTACGTCTTCCTGTACACCTTCGATGGCGCTGTACTCGTGGAGCACACCGTCAATCTCGGCCTCGACTACTGCACAGCCGGGCATTGAGGACAACAGGATGCGGCGCAGCGCGTTGCCCAGGGTATGGCCAAAGCCACGCTCGAGAGGCTCGAGAGTGATCTTGGCGCGGGTTGGACTGACAACCTGCACGTCAATGTGACGGGGTGTCAGGAACTCATTTACCGAAATCTGCATGGATGCACCTATTTTCTAGCCCTTACTTGGAGTAGAGCTCGACAATCAGGCTTTCGTTGATGTCGGCGGACAGATCACTGCGAGCTGGAACGTTCTTGAAAACGCCCGACTTCTTCTCAGTGTCTACTTCTACCCATTCTACGCGGCCACGTTGGGCACACAGATCGAGAGCTTGGACAATGCGAAGTTGATTTTTTGCTTTCTCGCGAACAGCAACCACGTCACCAGCACGAACCTGGTAGGACGGTACGTTAACGGTCTGACCGTTTACGCTGATCGACTTGTGCGATACCAGCTGACGGGATTCGGCACGAGTCGAACCAAAGCCCATACGGTATACAACGTTGTCCAGACGGCATTCGAGCAGTTGCAGCAGGTTTTCACCGGTTGCACCTTTCTTGCCAGCAGCTTCTTTGTAGTAGCCGCTGAATTGACGCTCGAGAACGCCGTAGATACGACGGACCTTCTGCTTTTCACGCAGTTGGGTGCCGTAGTCGGACTGGCGACCGCGGCGTTGGCCGTGGATACCAGGTGCTGCTTCAATGTTGCACTTCGATTCGATCGCGCGCACGCCGCTCTTCAGGAAGAGATCGGTGCCTTCGCGACGAGCGAGTTTGCATTTTGGACCAATGTAACGAGCCATTCTTTACAATCTCCTGGATTACACGCGGCGCTTCTTCGGCGGACGGCACCCGTTGTGCGGGATTGGCGTCACGTCGGTGATGCTGGCGATCTTGTAGCCACAGCCGTTCAAAGCGCGGACTGCGGATTCACGACCTGGACCTGGACCTTTGACATTGACGTCGAGGTTTTTCAGGCCGTATTCCAGCGCAGCTTGACCAGCACGTTCAGCAGCTACTTGAGCAGCAAACGGGGTGGACTTGCGGGAACCGCGGAAACCCGAACCACCGGAGGTAGCCCAGGAAAGAGCGTTACCTTGACGGTCGGTAATGGTCACGATGGTGTTGTTAAAAGATGCATGGATGTGGGCGATGCCATCAACCACTGTCTTTTTAACTTTTTTACGAGGACGAGCAGCAGGTTTTGCCATGATTAAATTCCTGTCGATTCGCTGGGGCGATTACTTGCGGATCGGCTTACGCGGACCTTTACGGGTACGCGCGTTGGTCTTGGTACGCTGACCGCGTACTGGAAGACCGCGACGATGACGCAGACCGCGATAGCAACCGAGGTCCATCAAGCGCTTGATTTTCATGTTGATTTCGCGACGCAGGTCACCTTCAGTGGTGAACTTCGCCACTTCGCCACGCAGCTGTTCAATTTGCTCGTCGCTCAGATCTTTGATCTTTGCTGCTGGGTTTACCCCAGTCTCTGCACAAATTTTCTGTGCAGTAGTGCGACCAACACCATAGATGTAGGTCAGCGAGATAACAGTATGCTTGTTATCTGGAATGTTAACGCCTGCAATACGGGCCATTCAGTGGGACTCCAATTGACAGCTACCTACGCCCCGGAAGCCAAGAAATAGGGCGCGAGATAATATCGCTGTAATAACAAATAATCAACCCGGTAGCGCACTAGCTACCGGGCTTGAAGCACAATCACACTCAGCCTTGGCGCTGTTTGTGACGCGGTTCCGCGCTGCAAATTACTCGAACAACACCTTCGCGGCGAATAATCTTGCAGTTACGGCACAGCTTTTTCACCGATGCACGAACTTTCATCACCAACTCCTCGAACCTTATGGGTACTCAGCGCAACATGCCGCTGCCGTAACCCTTCAGGTTGGCTTTCTTCATCAGGGATTCGTACTGGTGCGAAACGAGGTGCGATTGTACTTGGGACATGAAGTCCATCACAACCACGACGACGATCAGCAACGAGGTCCCGCCAAGGTAGAACGGAACGTTGGCTGCGACCACCAGGAACTGGGGCAACAGGCACACGGCCGTCATGTAAAGAGCACCGAACATGGTCAAGCGAGTCAGAACGCCGTCAATGTAGCGCGCAGACTGCTCACCTGGACGGATGCCCGGAATAAAGGCACCGGACTTCTTCAGGTTTTCCGCTACGTCTTTCGGATTGAACATCAACGCCGTATAGAAGAAGCAGAAGAAAATAATCCCTGCACTAAACAGCAGAATATTCAACGGCTGACCAGGAGCGATCGACTGCGAGATGTCCTGCAACCAGCCCATACCTTCAGACTGACCGAACCAGGCACCCAACGAAGCCGGGAACAGCAAAATGCTGCTCGCGAAAATAGCCGGAATAACACCGGCCATGTTCACCTTCAGCGGCAAGTGGCTAGTCTGCGCAGCGAAGACCTTGCGGCCCTGCTGACGCTTGGCGTAGTGAACAGCAATACGACGCTGACCACGCTCAATGAACACCACGAAACCGATAATCGCTACTGCCAGCAAACCGATGGCAACCAAGGCGAAGATGTTGATATCGCCCTGACGTGCAGACTCGAAAGACTGCCCGATCGCTCTCGGAAGACCGGCGACGATACCCGAAAAAATCAACATCGAGATACCGTTGCCAACACCACGCTCAGTAATCTGCTCACCCAGCCACATCATGAACATCGCACCAGCCACAAATGTGGTTACCGCGACGAAATGGAAGCCAAAGTCACCAGTGAACGCAACGCCCTGCCCCGCCAGACCAATGGACATGCCAATAGCCTGAACGAGAGCGAGAACGACAGTGCCGTAGCGGGTGTACTGGCTGATCTTGCGACGGCCAGCTTCACCTTCCTTCTTCAACTGCTCCAGCTGCGGGCTGACGGCGGTCATCAATTGCATGATGATCGATGCCGAAATGTACGGCATGATCCCCAGTGCAAAGATGCTCATCCGCTCCAGCGCGCCGCCGGAAAACATGTTGAACAAGCTAAGAATGGTCCCCTCATTCTGTCGAAACAGGTCCGCGAGTCGGTCCGGGTTGATACCTGGAACCGGGATGTGTGCGCCTATTCGGTAGACGATAATCGCCAGGAACAGAAAACGCAGACGAGCCCAGAGTTCAGACATACCGCCTTTGCCGAGCGCAGAGAGAGCACCTTGCTTAGCCATTTATTCCTCGAACTTGCCGCCAGCTGCTTCGATAGCCGCACGCGCACCTTTGGTGGCGCCGATTCCCTTGCCGATAGTGACAGCGCGAGTCACTTCACCGGACAGCATGATTTTCACACGCTGTACGTTGACGTTGATCACGTTGGCATCTTTCAGGGACTGCACGGTGACGATGTCGCCTTCCACTTTAGCCAGCTCGGACAAACGCACTTCTGCGCGATCCATGGCTTTCAGGGAAACGAAACCGAACTTCGGCAGGCGACGATGCAGCGGCTGTTGACCGCCTTCAAAGCCTGGAGCAATGGTGCCACCGGAGCGGGAGGTCTGACCTTTGTGGCCACGGCCACCGGTCTTACCCAAACCGCTACCGATACCACGGCCCGGACGATGCTTTTCGCGACGGGAACCCGGCGCTGGACTCAGATCATTGAGTTTCATCGATTAACCCTCGACACGCAGCATGTAGTAAGCCTTGTTGATCATCCCGCGATTCTCGGGAGTATCCAGGACTTCTACAGTGTGACCGATGCGACGCAGACCAAGACCCTTAACGCACAGTTTGTGGTTAGGGATGCGGCCGGTCATGCTTTTGATCAGCGTAACTTTAACGGTAGCCATGATCAGAAGATCTCCTTGACGCTTTTGCCACGCTTGGCGGCAATGGATTCAGGAGACTGCATAGCCTTCAAACCTTTGAAAGTGGCGTGAACCACGTTTACCGGGTTAGTCGAGCCGTAGCACTTGGCCAGAACGTTCTGAACGCCAGCAACTTCGAGGACAGCACGCATAGCGCCGCCAGCGATGATACCGGTACCTTCAGAAGCAGGCTGCATGTACACCTTCGAAGCGCCGTGAGCGGACTTCATTGCGTACTGCAGAGTGGTGCCGTTCAGATCAACTTGGATCATGTTGCGGCGAGCAGCTTCCATTGCCTTCTGGATCGCAGCAGGCACTTCACGCGACTTGCCACGGCCGAAGCCAACACGGCCTTTACCATCACCAACCACGGTCAACGCGGTGAAAGTGAAGATACGGCCGCCTTTAACGGTTTTGGCTACGCGGTTAACTTGAACCAGCTTCTCAATGTAGCCTTCGTCGCGCTTTTGGTCGTTATTTGACATAACTTAGAACTCCAGCCCAGCTTCACGAGCAGCATCAGCCAGCGCTTTAACGCGGCCGTGGTACTTGAAGCCAGAGCGGTCGAAAGCCACTTGCGAGACGCCAGCGGCCTTAGCACGCGTAGCGACCAGCTGGCCAACCTTAGTGGCCGCGTCGATGTTGCCGGTGGCACCATCACGCAGTTCTTTATCCAAAGTCGAGGC
Source organism: Pseudomonas sp. C32 (assembly GCF_030417915.1). Lineage (NCBI taxonomy): Bacteria > Pseudomonadati > Pseudomonadota > Gammaproteobacteria > Pseudomonadales > Pseudomonadaceae > Pseudomonas > Pseudomonas sp. C32. Next base: position 166,157 of record NZ_JAUHUK010000013.1, read on the forward strand.
GCTTGCCAGGACTTTGCTGCCGTCGGCCGAAATGACCTGGGCGTAGATGTGCTGCGAAGAGCGGAACACGCAGAGACGCACGACTTCGAGTTCGTGCATTTTCAGGCGTGCTTTGCGAGCGCGACGCAGTCGAGTAACTTTTTTGTCGGTCATTTGCTATGCCCTACTTCTTCTTGGCTTCTTTACGACGGACGACTTCGTCCGCGTAGCGCACACCTTTGCCTTTGTACGGCTCTGGTGGACGGAAGTCGCGGATCTCGGCGGCCACTTGACCTACCAGCTGCTTGTCGATGCCCTTGATCAGGATATCGGTCTGGCTAGGAGTCTCAGCGGTGATGCCTTCCGGCAGTTCGTAATCCACTGGATGCGAGAAGCCAAGAGCCAGGTTCAGCACTGTGCCTTTTGCTTGCGCTTTGTAACCAACACCGACCAGCTGGAGCTTGCGCTCGAAGCCTTGGCTTACGCCTTGGACCATGTTGTTTACCAACGCACGAGTGGTACCAGCCATTGCGCGAGTTTGTTGATCGCCATTGCGAGCAGCGAAACGCAACTCACCGGCTTCTTCAACGATCTCAACGGACGAATGGATGTTCAGTTCAAGAGTGCCCTTGGCACCCTTCACCGAAAGCTGTTGGCCTGCGAATTTTACTTCGACACCGGCTGGCAGCTTAACGGGGTTCTTAGCGACGCGAGACATGCTTATCCCCCCTTAGAACACAGTGCAAAGAACTTCGCCGCCGACACCGGCAGCGCGCGCAGCACGATCAGTCATCACACCCTTGTTGGTGGAGACGATAGACACACCGAGACCGCCACGAACTTTTGGCAGATCATCGACGGACTTGTACTGACGCAGGCCTGGACGGCTAACGCGCTTCACTTCTTCGATAACCGGACGGCCTTCGAAGTACTTCAGCTCGATGGACAGCAGTGGTTTGATTTCGCTGCTGATCTGATAACCCGCAATGTAACCTTCGTCCTTCAGGACTTTGGCAACAGCTACCTTCAACGTGGAAGATGGCATGCTTACGACGGACTTTTCAGCCATCTGGGCATTACGGATACGAGTTAGCATGTCCGCTAACGGGTCCTGCATACTCATGGGCTAGACGCTCCTAATACAAAAAAATTAGCCTTGCGGCTATTACGTGTCGCCGAGAATCTCCGAGCATGAAAAACACGGGCTCAGGCGAGCCGGGTATTCTAGACACACTCCGGAAATGAAACAAGCCCCAAAAGGGGCTTGTTTCAGATTCAAGGCCACCGGTGGTCAGGATCTTTCGATCCTGGACACCGAGACTTTGACAGTACTTACCAGCTGGCTTTAACCAGACCCGGTACGTCACCACGCATGGCAGCTTCACGCAGTTTGTTACGGCCGAGGCCGAACTTGCGGTAAACGCCGTGTGGACGACCGGTCAGGCGGCAGCGGTTACGCATGCGCGAAGCGCTTGCGTCACGTGGCTGCTTCTGCAGAGCTACTGTAGCTTCCCAACGCGCTTCTGGACTTGCGTTCAGATCAACGATGATAGCTTTCAGTGCTGCACGCTTTTTGGCGTACTTGGCAACCGTGAGCTGACGCTTCAGCTCGCGGTTTTTCATGCTCATCTTGGCCATGGTCCTACTCCAATCAGTTGCGGAACGGGAATTTGAACGCACGCAGCAGAGCGCGGCCTTCATCATCGTTCTTGGCAGTGGTGGTCAGGGTGATGTCCAGACCGCGGAGAGCATCGATCTTGTCGTAGTCGATTTCCGGGAAGATGATCTGCTCTTTCACGCCCATGCTGTAGTTACCACGACCATCGAAGGACTTGGCATTCAGGCCGCGGAAGTCGCGAACCCGAGGCAGGGAGATCGACAGCAGACGATCCAGGAACTCGTACATACGCTCACGGCGCAGGGTCACTTTGACGCCGATCGGCCAACCTTCACGGACTTTAAAGCCAGCGATGGATTTCCGAGCGTAGGTCACAACGACTTTCTGGCCGGTGATCTTTTCCAGGTCAGCAACAGCGTGCTCGATGACTTTTTTGTCGCCGATCGCTTCGCCCAGACCCATGTTTAGGGTGATTTTGGTAACGCGCGGAACTTCCATCACGTTCGAAAGCTTAAGTTCTTCCTTAAGTTTCGGAGCAATTTCCTTCCGGTAAATCTCTTTTAGTCGTGCCATGGTCTCATCTACCTAGCAGTGTTCAAGCATCAACCGCTTTTTGGGTCGACTTGAAGACACGAATTTTCTTGCCGTCTTCTACTTTGAAACCAACGCGGTCAGCCTTGTTGGTTTCGCTGTTGAAAATGGCGACGTTAGAAGCATCCAGTGGAGCTTCTTTTTCGACGATACCGCCCTGCACGCCCGACATCGGGTTAGGCTTGGTATGACGCTTGACCAGGTTCAGACCACCAATAACCAGACGGTTGTTAGCGAGAACCTTAAGCACCTTACCGCGCTTACCTTTGTCTTTGCCGGCGATCACGATGATCTCGTCGTCACGACGAATCTTTTGCATGTCGGATCTCCTTACAGCACTTCTGGGGCGAGCGAGACGATCTTCATGAACTTCTCAGTACGAAGTTCACGGGTCACTGGCCCAAAGATACGGGTGCCGATCGGCTCTTGCTTGTTGTTCAGAAGAACAGCAGCGTTGCCATCAAAGCGGATAATGGAGCCATCAGCACGGCGTACGCCGTGACGAGTGCGGACTACAACAGCAGTCATCACTTGGCCTTTTTTCACTTTACCGCGAGGAATTGCTTCCTTGACGGTAACTTTGATGATGTCACCGATACCAGCGTAACGACGATGGGAGCCACCCAGCACCTTGATGCACATAACACGGCGAGCGCCGCTGTTATCGGCCACATCGAGCATGGATTGAGTCTGAATCATATAATTTCTCCGACCCCTAGTCCTTAGACTTCCACAGCGCGTTCGAGAACATCAACCAGCGCCCAAGACTTGGTCTTGGCCAAAGGACGAGTTTCACGAATAGTGACTTTGTCGCCGATGTGGCACTGATTGGTTTCGTCGTGCGCGTGCAGCTTAGTCGAACGCTTAACGTATTTACCGTAGATCGGGTGCTTAACGCGACGCTCGATCAGAACGGTGATGGTTTTGTCCATCTTGTCGCTGACAACACGGCCAGTCAGCGTACGGACAGTTTTTTCGGCTTCAGCCATGATTACTTACCTGCCTGCTGGTTGAGCACAGTCTTCACGCGAGCGATGTCACGCTTAACTTGCGAGAGCAGATGAGACTGCCCCAACTGGCCAGTTGCTTTCTGCATACGCAGATTGAACTGGTCGCGCAGCAAGCCGAGCAGTTGCTCGTTCAGCTGCTGTGCGGATTTTTCACGAAGTTCATTCGCTTTCATCACATCACCGTCCGTTTAACAAAGGAGGTGGCGAGCGGCAGCTTTGCAGCAGCCAGGGCGAAAGCCTCACGCGCCAGCTCTTCAGAAACACCCTCGATTTCATACAGGACTTTGCCTGGCTGAATCTGGGCAACCCAGTATTCGACGTTACCCTTACCTTTACCCATCCGAACTTCGAGTGGCTTCTTGGAAATAGGCTTGTCCGGGAATACACGGATCCAGATCTTGCCGCCACGTTTTACGTGACGGGTCAGTGCACGACGCGCTGACTCGATCTGACGAGCGGTGAGACGACCACGAGCAACAGACTTCAGCGCGAACTCGCCGAAGCTGACTTTGCTACCGCGCAATGCCAGGCCACGGTTGTGACCAGTCATTTGCTTGCGGAACTTCGTACGCTTTGGTTGCAACATTTGGCGTACCCCTTACTTAGCAGCTTTTTTACGAGGCGCTGGTGCTTGTGGTTTCAGTTCTTCTTGGCGACCACCAATTACTTCGCCTTTGAAGATCCAAACCTTTACACCGATCACACCGTAAGTGGTGTGAGCTTCGTAGTTGGCATAGTCGATGTCGGCACGCAGGGTGTGCAGTGGCACACGACCTTCGCGATACCATTCAGTACGTGCGATTTCAGCACCGCCGAGACGACCGCTCACTTGGATTTTGATGCCTTTGGCACCAATGCGCATGGCGTTCTGTACAGCGCGCTTCATAGCGCGACGGAACATTACACGACGCTCCAGCTGCTGAGCTACGCTCTGCGCAACCAGCATACCGTCGAGCTCCGGCTTGCGGATCTCTTCGATATTGATGTGCACAGGCACACCCATTTGCTTGGTCAGGTCCTGACGCAGTTTCTCAACATCTTCACCTTTCTTCCCGATAACGATACCTGGACGAGCGGTGTGGATGGTGATACGTGCAGTTTGGGCCGGACGATGGATATCGATACGGCTTACGGACGCGCTTTTTAGTTTGTCTTGGAGATACTCACGCACCTTCAGATCTGCGAGCAAATAGTCCGCATAAGTCCGACCGTCTGCGTACCAGACGGAGGTGTGCTCCTTGACGATTCCCAGGCGAATGCCAATGGGATGTACTTTCTGACCCATCTCTTCGACTCCGTTACTTGTCAGCAACCTTGACAGTGATATGGCAAGACCGCTTGACGATGCGATCAGCACGGCCTTTGGCACGTGGCATGATGCGCTTCAGCGAACGCCCTTCGTTGACGAAAACGGTGCTGACCTTGAGGTCATCAACGTCTGCGCCTTCGTTATGCTCGGCGTTGGCTACGGCCGACTCCAGCACTTTCTTCATGATCTCGGCGGCTTTCTTACTGCTGAAAGCCAACAGGTTGAGCGCTTCGCCCACCTTCTTCCCGCGGATCTGGTCGGCGACCAAGCGGGCTTTCTGGGCGGAGATTCGAGCGCCCGACAACTTAGCGGCTACTTCCATTTCCTAACCCCTTAACGCTTGGCTTTCTTGTCTGCCACGTGCCCGCGATAAGTGCGGGTACCGGCGAACTCGCCCAGTTTGTGGCCGACCATGTCTTCGTTCACGAGAACTGGGACGTGCTGGCGACCGTTGTGTACTGCGATGGTCAAACCGACCATTTGTGGCAGGATCATCGAACGACGCGACCAGGTTTTCACCGGCTTGCGATCGTTCTTTTCCGCCGCCACTTCGATCTTCTTCAGTAGGTGAAGATCGATAAAAGGACCTTTTTTCAGAGAACGTGGCACTGTCGTATCCCTCTATTTACTTGCGACGACGGACGATCATTTTGTCGGTACGCTTATTACCACGAGTCTTCGCGCCCTTAGTCGGGAAGCCCCATGGCGATACCGGATGACGACCACCAGAGGTACGACCTTCACCACCACCATGTGGGTGGTCAACCGGGTTCATGGCAACACCACGAACGGTTGGGCGAACGCCACGCCAGCGTTTGGCACCAGCTTTACCCAGCGAACGCAGGCTGTGCTCGGAGTTCGAGACTTCGCCCAGGGTCGCACGGCATTCAGCCAGAACTTTACGCATCTCACCGGAACGCAGACGCAGGGTAACGTACACACCTTCACGAGCGATCAGCTGAGCCGAAGCACCAGCGGAACGAGCGATCTGTGCGCCTTTACCTGGCTTCAATTCGATGCCGTGTACGGTGCTACCAACTGGAATGTTGCGCAGTTGCAGAGCGTTGCCCGGCTTGATCGGTGCCAAAGCACCTGCGATCAGCTGGTCGCCAGCGCTCACGCCTTTAGGGGCGATGATGTAGCGACGCTCGCCATCTGCGTACAGCAGCAGAGCGATGTGAGCAGTACGGTTTGGATCGTATTCGATACGCTCGACAGTGGCAGCGATGCCATCTTTGTCGTTGCGACGGAAGTCGACCAGACGATAATGCTGCTTATGACCACCACCGATGTGACGAGTGGTAATACGGCCATTGTTGTTACGACCACCAGTCTTCGATTTCTTCTCGAGCAGCGGTGCGTGAGGAGCGCCTTTATGCAGCTCCTGGTTGACCACCTTGACCACAAAACGGCGGCCAGGGGAAGTCGGTTTGCATTTAACGATTGCCATGATGCACCCCTTCCTTACTCAGCACTGCTGCTGAAATCGAGATCTTGGCCTGGTTGAAGGGAGATAACTGCCTTCTTCCAGTCATTACGCTTGCCCAGACCGCGAGCAGTGCGCTTGCTCTTACCCAGAACGTTCAGGGTAGTAACACGCTCTACTTTCACGCTGAACAGGCTTTCGACGGCCTTCTTGATTTCCAGCTTGGTTGCGTCAGTAGCAACCTTGAAAACGAACTGGCCTTTCTTGTCTGCCAGAACCGTAGCCTTCTCGGAAACGTGCGGGCCAAGCAGAACTTTAAATACGCGTTCCTGGTTCATCCCAGCAGCTCCTCGAATTTCTTCACGGCCGACACGGTGATCAACACCTTGTCGTATGCGATCAGACTAACTGGATCGGAACCTTGCACGTCACGTACATCAACGTGTGGCAGGTTACGAGCAGCCAGGTACAGGTTCTGATCAACAGCGTCCGACACGATCAAAACGTCGGTCAGGCTCATGTTGTTCAGCTTGCCCAGCAGGTCTTTGGTTTTCGGCGTTTCAACGGCGAAATCCTGAACCACAACCAGACGATCAGTACGCACCAGCTCAGCAAGGATGGAACGCATTGCTGCGCGATACATCTTCTTGTTCAGCTTCTGGGAGTGATCCTGAGGACGAGCTGCGAAAGTGGTACCGCCGCCACGCCAGATTGGGCTACGGATAGTACCGGCACGAGCACGGCCAGTACCTTTCTGACGCCAAGGGCGCTTACCGCCACCACGAACGTCGGAACGGGTCTTTTGCTGCTTGCTACCTTGACGGCCGCCGGCCATGTAGGCCACGACTGCTTGGTGAACCAGCGTCTCGTTGAATTCGCCGCCAAATGTCAGTTCGGAAACTTCGATCGCTTGAGCGTCATTTACATTTAATTGCATGTCAGCTTCCCCTTAACCGCGAGCCTTGGCTGCTGGACGTACAACCAAGTTGCCGCCAGTAGCGCCAGGAACAGCGCCCTTGACCAACAACAGATTGCGTTCAGCGTCCACGCGCACTACTTCGAGGGACTGCACGGTCACGCGCTCAGCGCCCATATGACCGGACATTTTTTTGCCCTTGAATACACGACCAGGAGTCTGGCACTGGCCGATAGAGCCTGGAACGCGGTGGGATACGGAGTTACCGTGGGTATTATCTTGCCCGCGGAAATTCCAACGCTTGATCGTACCCTGGAAGCCTTTACCCTTGGACTGACCGGTTACATCAACCAGTTGACCAGCGGCGAAGATTTCAGCGTTGATCAGATCGCCGGCCTGGTACTCGCCTTCTTCAAGGCGGAATTCCATTACGGTACGACCAGCGGCAACGTTCGCTTTAGCGAAGTGGCCAGCCTGAGCTGCTGTTACACGCGAAGCACGACGCTCGCCGACAGTGACTTGCACTGCACGATAGCCATCGGTCTCTTCAGTTTTGAACTGGGTGACGCGATTCGGCTCGATCTCAATGACCGTGACCGGAATGGAGACACCTTCTTCGGTGAAAATACGGGTCATACCGCATTTACGACCGACTACACCAATAGTCATGTTGTAAACCTCATGAGTGTACGGGGCTTTCACCCGCTATGGCCGCCCATTTCAGAGCGTTACACGACTAAGACCGAGTCTTAGCCGAGGCTGATCTGCACTTCCACACCGGCCGCAAGATCAAGCTTCATAAGAGCATCAACGGTTTTATCCGTTGGCTGGACGATGTCCAGAACGCGCTTATGAGTGCGGATCTCGTACTGATCACGCGCGTCTTTGTTGACGTGCGGGGAGACCAGAACGGTGAACCGCTCTTTACGGGTAGGCAGTGGAATTGGACCACGCACTTGAGCACCAGTACGTTTCGCGGTTTCCACGATTTCCTGGGTTGATTGGTCGATCAGGCGATGGTCGAAAGCCTTCAACCTGATACGGATTTGCTGATTTTGCATTGGATTTCAGACTCCGGCTGCTATTCCCACCGAGCGCAATACGCCCGTTAAAAGGAGGCGCAATTCTATAGACGCCCCAGATAGGTGTCAACCCAATAAAAAAGCCCCCGCTGAGCGGAGGCTTTTTCAAAGCATCGAAGCTATCTCAAAAGAGACGCTTACTCGATGATTTTGGCTACGACGCCAGCGCCGACGGTACGACCGCCTTCACGGATAGCGAAACGCAGGCCGTCTTCCATTGCGATGGTCTTGATCAGGGTAACTTCCATCTGGATGTTATCACCTGGCATTACCATTTCAACGCCTTCTGGCAGCTGGCAGTTACCAGTCACGTCAGTAGTACGGAAGTAGAACTGTGGACGGTAGCCTTTGAAGAACGGAGTGTGACGACCGCCTTCTTCCTTGCTCAGAACGTAAACTTCTGCGGTGAACTTGGTGTGCGGCTTAACCGAACCTGGCTTAACCAGAACCTGGCCACGCTCAACGTCGTCACGCTTGGTACCACGCAGCAGAACGCCGCAGTTCTCGCCAGCACGACCTTCGTCGAGCAGCTTGCGGAACATTTCAACACCGGTGCAGGTGGTGGTGGTGGTGTCACGCAGACCAACGATTTCCAGTGCATCTTGAACGCGAACGATACCGCGCTCGATACGACCAGTCACAACAGTACCACGACCCGAGATCGAGAATACGTCTTCGATTGGCATCAGGAATGGCTTGTCGATAGCACGCTCTGGTTCTGGGATGTAGCTGTCCAGAGTTTCAACCAGTTTACGAACGGCAGTGGTGCCCATTTCGTTGTCGTCTTTGCCTTCCAGCGCCATACGAGCCGAACCGATGATGATTGGAGTGTCATCGCCCGGGAAGTCGTAGGTGGACAGCAGGTCGCGAACTTCCATCTCGACCAGTTCCAGCAGCTCAGCGTCGTCTACCAGGTCAGCCTTGTTCAGGAAAACCACGATGTACGGAACGCCTACCTGACGGGACAGCAGGATGTGCTCACGGGTTTGTGGCATCGGACCATCAGCGGCCGAGCAAACCAGGATCGCGCCGTCCATCTGGGCAGCACCGGTGATCATGTTCTTCACGTAGTCAGCGTGACCTGGGCAGTCAACGTGAGCGTAGTGACGGATCTTCGAGTTGTACTCGACGTGCGCGGTGTTGATGGTGATACCACGAGCTTTTTCTTCTGGCGCGCTGTCGATTTTATCGAAATCAACGATTGCGGAACCGAAAACCTCGGAGCAAACGCGAGTCAGAGCTGCGGTCAGAGTGGTTTTACCATGGTCAACGTGACCGATGGTGCCAACGTTGACGTGCGGAAGGGAACGATCAAATTTTTCTTTAGCCACGACAATTAACTCCTAGCCTAAAGGGGCTGAATCAGCCTTGTTTTTTGGTTACAGTTTCGACGATGTGCGACGGAGCTGTATTGTATTTTTTGAATTCCATAGAGTAGCTTGCGCGACCCTGGGACATGGAACGAACGTCGGTCGCATAACCGAACATCTCGCCCAACGGAACTTCAGCACGAATTACTTTGCCGGAGACCGTATCTTCCATACCCAAAATCATGCCGCGACGACGATTGAGGTCGCCCATCACGTCACCCATATAGTCTTCAGGCGTAACAACCTCAACCGCCATGATCGGCTCAAGCAACTCACCACCGCCCTTCTGGGCCAGTTGCTTGGTCGCCATGGAAGCTGCCACCTTAAACGCCATCTCGTTCGAGTCGACGTCGTGGTAAGAACCATCGAACACGGTAGCCTTCAGGCCGATCAGCGGATAGCCGGCAACAACGCCGTTCTTCATCTGCTCTTCGATACCCTTCTGGATTGCCGGGATGTATTCCTTAGGAACCACACCACCTACCACTTCGTTCAGGAATTGCAGACCTTCCTGACCTTCGTCAGCAGGAGCAAAACGAATCCAGCAATGACCGAACTGGCCACGACCGCCGGACTGACGAACGAACTTGCCTTCGATTTCGCAGCTCTTCGTGATGCGCTCACGATAGGAAACCTGAGGCTTACCGATGTTGGCTTCGACGTTGAACTCACGGCGCATCCGGTCAACCAGGATGTCCAGGTGCAGCTCGCCCATGCCAGAGATGATCGTTTGACCAGTCTCTTCATCAGTTTTGACGCGGAAAGACGGGTCTTCCTGAGCAAGCTTGCCCAGAGCGATACCCATTTTTTCCTGGTCATCCTTGGTCTTAGGCTCTACGGCAACCGAAATAACCGGCTCCGGGAAGTCCATGCGAACCAGGATGATTGGCTTATCAGCGTTGCACAAGGTTTCACCAGTGGTGACGTCCTTCATGCCGATCAGGGCCGCGATGTCGCCAGCGCGCACTTCCTTGATCTCTTCACGGGCGTTTGCGTGCATCTGCACCATACGACCCACGCGCTCTTTCTTGCCCTTGACCGAGTTGATCACGCCGTCGCCGGAGGCCAACACGCCCGAGTAAACGCGGACGAAGGTCAAAGTACCCACGAATGGGTCGGTAGCGATCTTGAACGCCAGAGCCGAGAACGGCTCGTTGTCGTCTGCATGACGCTCCATTTGCTTTTCCTCGTCATCCGGGTCAGTACCCTTGATGGCAGGAATGTCGCTTGGAGCAGGCAGGTAGTCGATAACGGCGTCGAGAACCAGGGGAACGCCCTTGTTCTTGAAGGAAGAACCGCAAACAGCAAGAACGATCTCACCAGCGATAGTACGCTGACGCAGAGCGGTCTTGATTTCCTCGATGGTGAGTTCTTCACCCTCCAGGTACTTGTTCATCAGCTCTTCGCTGGCTTCAGCCGCAGCCTCAACCATGTTGCTGCGCCACTCTTCAGCCAATTCCTGCAGCTCAGCAGGGATAGCCTCACGACGTGGAGTCATGCCTTTGTCAGCATCGTTCCAGTAAACCGCTTCCATGGTCATCAGATCGATCTGACCCTGGAAGTTGTCTTCGGAACCGATAGCCAACTGGATTGGCACCGGGGTGTGACCCAGACGCTGCTTGATCTGAGCGATCACGCGCAGGAAGTTCGCACCAGCACGGTCCATTTTGTTCACGTAAACGATACGCGGAACACCGTACTTGTTGGCTTGACGCCATACGGTTTCGGACTGAGGCTCAACACCGGAAGTACCACAGAACACAACGACCGCGCCGTCGAGTACACGCAGGGAACGCTCAACTTCAATGGTGAAGTCTACGTGGCCCGGGGTGTCAATGACGTTGAAACGGTAGTTGTCTTTGTGCTGCTTCGCAGAACCCTGCCAGAAAGCGGTAATAGCAGCAGAAGTAATGGTAATACCACGCTCCTGCTCCTGAACCATCCAGTCCGTGGTCGCGGCGCCGTCATGCACCTCGCCCATCTTGTGGCTTTTGCCAGTGTAAAAAAGGACGCGCTCGGTGGTGGTGGTTTTACCAGCATCCACGTGAGCAACGATACCAATGTTACGGTAGCGATTAATCGGTGTAGTACGAGCCATAAAGCCCTCGCAAAATTAGTGACGCAAAAATTAGAAGCGGTAGTGCGAGAAAGCTTTGTTAGCTTCAGCCATACGGTGCACGTCTTCACGCTTCTTAACTGCAGCACCTTTACCTTCGGCAGCGTCCAGCAATTCGCCAGCCAAACGCAGAGCCATAGACTTCTCGCCGCGCTTACGGGCGAAGTCTACCAACCAGCGCATTGCCAGAGCGTTACGACGGGACGGACGAACTTCAACCGGAACCTGGTAAGTAGCACCGCCTACACGGCGCGACTTCACTTCGACCAGCGGAGCGATGGCGTCGAGAGCTTTCTCGAAGATTTCCAGGGGGTCGCTGTTCTTGCGTTCTTTAACCTTTTCCAGCGCGCCATAAACGATACGCTCGGCAACGGCTTTCTTGCCGCTTTCCATCACGTGGTTCATGAACTTGGCCAGAATTTGGCTTCCGTATTTTGGATCGTCAAGCACTTCGCGCTTGGCTGCTACGCGTCTTCTTGGCATGGATAAGCCCTCAAACGGTCTTCAGGTTCGCTCGGAATCGGTGCCCATCAAGGGACGCCTCCGACCTTACTCTTATCGACTCAGAAAAATAGAAAATCAGTTTTTACAAAAAGCCGCTACTACTTAGGCTTCTTGGTACCGTACTTCGAACGACCCTGGTTACGACCTTTAACGCCGGAAGTATCCAAGGAGCCGCGTACGGTGTGGTAACGAACACCTGGCAAGTCTTTTACACGACCGCCGCGGATCAGTACCACGCTGTGCTCTTGCAGGTTGTGGCCTTCACCGCCGATGTACGAGGAAACCTCGAAACCGTTGGTCAGACGCACACGGCATACTTTACGCAGTGCCGAGTTAGGTTTTTTCGGCGTGGTGGTGTACACACGGGTGCACACGCCACGGCGTTGCGGGCAGTTCTGCAGCGCAGGCACGTCGGATTTCTCGACGATACGCTTACGCGGCTGACGTACCAGCTGGTTGATAGTTGCCATCTACTAGCTCCACTGTTGTCTTGCGACGCTATTGTCTTGCAAGAAAAGCAAAATGGCAGGAACGAATTCCCGCCAAATTTAGGGGTACAAGAGTCTAAAGAGGATCTTGCCCCCAGTCAAGGCAAGGCCCCGACCTCTCCCCTCATCCAACCTCGACAAATTGTCTCGATTCGATGAACGGAGCGACCAGGGCCTTACGCTCATTTACCGCAGAACTCAGTTACCGCTCGAGTTCAGCGCTTCGGTCAGTGCAGCTTCCACTTCACTGGCGCTTACGCGCAACGGCTTGTCAGCATCACGGCGGCGCTTACGCTCGCTGTGATAGGCCAGGCCGGTACCAGCCGGGATCAGACGACCCACGACCACGTTTTCTTTCAGGCCGCGCAGGTAATCGCGCTTGCCGGTTACCGCCGCCTCGGTCAGTACGCGAGTGGTTTCCTGGAAGGAAGCCGCCGAGATGAACGATTCGGTGGACAACGACGCCTTGGTGATACCCAGCAGAACGCGAGTGAACTTGGAGACAAATTTGTCTTCGCCGCTCAAACGTTCGTTCTCTACCAATACGTGAGTCAATTCCATCTGGTCGCCCTTGATGAAACTGGAATCGCCGGATTCAGCGATTTCAACTTTACGCAGCATCTGACGCAGGATGGTCTCGATGTGCTTGTCGTTGATCTTCACGCCTTGCAGACGATAAACGTCCTGGATCTCGTTAACAATGTACTTGGCCAGCGCACTCACACCCAGCAGACGCAGGATGTCGTGTGGATCGCTTGGACCATCGGAGATAACTTCGCCGCGGTTTACCTGTTCGCCTTCGAACACGTTCAGGTGACGCCACTTTGGAATCAGCTCTTCATACGGATCGCTACCGTCGTTCGGGGTAATAACCAGACGGCGCTTGCCTTTGGTCTCTTTACCGAACGCGATGGTGCCGCTGACTTCAGCCAGAATCGACGCTTCTTTCGGACGACGAGCTTCGAACAAGTCGGCAACACGCGGCAGACCACCGGTGATGTCACGGGTCTTCGAAGTTTCTTGCGGGATACGAGCGATAACATCACCGATCGCGATCTTCGCACCATCCGCCACACCGACCAGGGCGTTGGCTGGCAGGAAGTACTGAGCAATAACGTCAGTCCCTGGCAGCAACAGATCCTTGCCGTTGTCGTCGACCATCTTAACGGCAGGACGGATGTCCTTGCCGGCAGCTGGACGATCTTTGGCGTCGAGTACTTCAATGTTGGTCATACCGGTCAATTCGTCAGTCTGACGCTTGATCGTGATGCCTTCTTCCATGCCCACGTAGGTCACGGTACCTTTCATTTCGGTAACGATTGGGTGAGTGTGCGGATCCCACTTGGCCACGATAGCGCCAGCTTCGACCTTGTCACCTTCTTTAACCGAAATCACAGCACCGTATGGCAGCTTGTAACGCTCGCGCTCACGACCGAAGTCGTCAGCGATCGCCAATTCACCGGAACGGGACACTGCAACCAGGCAACCATCCACTCGCTCAACGTGCTTCAGGTTATGCAGACGGACGGTACCGCCATTCTTCACCTGAACGCTGTCGGCTGCGGAGGTCCGGCTTGCCGCACCACCGATGTGGAACGTACGCATGGTCAGCTGGGTACCCGGCTCACCGATGGACTGGGCGGCGATAACGCCGACCGCTTCACCGATGTTCACCTGGTGACCACGAGCCAGGTCACGGCCGTAGCACTTGGCGCAAATACCGAAGCGGGTTTCGCAGCTGATCGGCGAACGCACGATCACTTCGTCGATGCTGTTCAGCTCGATGAACTCGACCCACTTCTCGTCTACCAGGGTGCCGGCAGGAACGATGACGTCCTCGGTACCTGGCTTGAATACGTCACGGGCGATAACTCGACCCAATACGCGCTCACCCAGCGGCTCTACAACGTCACCGCCTTCAATGTGCGGAGTCATCAGCAGACCGTGTTCGGTGCCGCAATCGATCTCGGTTACAACCAGATCCTGCGCCACGTCTACCAGACGACGAGTCAGGTAACCCGAGTTCGCCGTTTTCAACGCGGTATCCGCCAGACCCTTACGAGCACCGTGAGTGGAGATGAAGTACTGAAGTACGCTCAAGCCTTCACGGAAGTTCGCAGTAATCGGCGTTTCAATGATGGAACCGTCCGGCTTGGCCATCAGGCCACGCATACCGGCCAGCTGACGAATCTGTGCTGCGGAACCCCGCGCACCCGAGTCGGCCATCATGTACATCGAGTTGAAAGATTCCTGGTCGACTTCGACGCCATGACGGTCGATGACTTTCTCTTTCGAGAGGTTGGCCATCATCGCCTTGGAAACTTCGTCGTTCGCCTTGGACCAAAGGTCGATCACTTTGTTGTACTTCTCGCCCTGGGTTACCAGGCCGGAGGCGTACTGGCTTTCGATCTCTTTCACTTCATCAGTAGCAGCATTGATGATGCGGGCTTTTTCATCCGGGATAACGAAGTCGTTAACACCGATGGAAACGCCGGAAATGGTCGAATAAGCAAAACCGGTGTACATCAACTGGTCAGCGAAGATCACAGTCTCTTTCAAACCAACCACGCGGTAGCACTGGTTGATCAGCTTGGAGATTGCCTTTTTCTTCATCGGCAGGTTGACGACGTCGTACGACAGACCTTTTGGCACAACCTGGAACAACAGAGCGCGGCCGACAGTGGTGTCGACAATACGGGTATTGCTCACGCTGCCGCCATCACGGTCGTTGACGGTTTCGTTGATCCGGACTTTGACCTTGGCGTGCAGTGCGGCTTCGCCGGCACGGAACACACGGTCAACTTCCTGCAGATCCGCGAACACACGACCTTCGCCCTTGGCGTTGATCGCTTCACGAGTCATGTAGTACAGACCCAATACAACGTCCTGCGACGGAACGATGATTGGCTCACCGTTGGCTGGCGACAGAATGTTGTTGGTCGACATCATCAACGCACGCGCTTCGAGCTGGGCTTCCAGCGTCAGCGGTACGTGCACGGCCATTTGGTCACCGTCGAAGTCGGCGTTGTACGCAGCACAGACCAGAGGGTGCAGCTGGATAGCCTTACCTTCGATCAGTACCGGTTCAAACGCCTGGATACCCAGACGGTGAAGGGTCGGTGCACGGTTGAGAAGAACCGGGTGTTCGCGAATCACTTCAGCAAGAACGTCCCAAACCTCTGGCAGCTCGCGCTCGACCATCTTCTTGGCAGCCTTGATGGTGGTAGCGAGACCACGCATTTCAAGCTTGCCGAAAATGAACGGCTTGAACAGCTCCAGAGCCATCTTCTTCGGAAGACCGCACTGGTGCAGACGCAGGGTCGGACCTACGGTAATTACCGAACGACCGGAGTAGTCAACACGCTTACCGAGCAAGTTCTGACGGAAACGACCCTGCTTACCCTTGATCATGTCAGCCAGGGATTTCAGAGGACGCTTGTTGGAACCGGTGATAGCACGGCCACGACGACCGTTGTCGAGCAGTGCGTCGACGGCTTCCTGCAACATACGCTTTTCGTTGCGCACGATGATGTCCGGAGCGGACAGATCAAGCAGGCGCTTCAAGCGGTTGTTACGGTTGATCACTCGACGATACAGATCGTTGAGGTCGGAAGTCGCGAAGCGACCACCATCCAGCGGGACCAGCGGACGCAGATCTGGCGGCAGAACCGGCAGAACGGTCAGTACCATCCACTCTGGCAGGTTGCCGGAACCCTGGAAGGCTTCCATCAACTTCAGACGCTTGGACAGCTTCTTGATCTTGGTTTCGGAGTTGGTTTGCGGAATTTCTTCACGCAGACGGCCAATCTCGTGCTCCAGGTCGATCGCGTGCAGCAGTTCACGGACAGCTTCGGCACCCATGCGGGCATCGAAATCGTCGCCGAACTCTTCCAGCGCTTCGAAGTACTGCTCGTCGTTGAGCAGCTGACCTTTTTCAAGGGTGGTCATGCCTGGATCGATAACGACGTAGCTCTCGAAGTAGAGAACGCGCTCGATATCACGCAGGGTCATGTCCATCAGCAAGCCGATACGCGACGGCAGCGACTTCAGGAACCAGATGTGGGCAACTGGCGAGGCCAGTTCGATGTGCGCCATGCGCTCACGACGAACTTTTGCCAGCGCGACTTCAACGCCGCACTTCTCGCAGATCACACCACGGTGCTTCAAGCGCTTGTACTTACCGCACAGGCACTCGTAATCCTTTACCGGGCCAAAGATCTTGGCGCAGAACAGGCCGTCACGCTCAGGTTTGAACGTACGGTAGTTGATGGTTTCCGGCTTTTTAACTTCACCGAACGACCACGAACGGATCATCTCAGGCGATGCCAATCCGATACGGATGGCGTCGAACTCTTCGACTTGACCCTGGTTTTTCAGCAAATTCAGTAGGTCTTTCAAGGCCTTTCCTCCTGGCGGAGCAGAGAGCGGGCAATCCTGCCCCGCTCTCGATTCGCGTCACGTGTTATTCGGTTTCCAGATCGATATCGATGCCGAGGGAACGAATTTCCTTGATCAACACGTTGAAGGACTCGGGCATGCCCGGCTCCATACGGTGATCGCCATCCACGATGTTTTTGTACATCTTGGTACGGCCGTTCACATCGTCCGACTTCACTGTGAGCATTTCTTGCAGAGTGTAAGCGGCACCGTATGCTTCCAGTGCCCAGACCTCCATCTCCCCGAAACGCTGACCACCGAACTGCGCCTTACCACCCAGCGGCTGCTGGGTAACCAGGCTGTACGAACCGGTAGAACGAGCGTGCATCTTGTCGTCTACCAAGTGGTTCAGCTTCAGCATGTACATGTAGCCAACGGTAACCGGGCGCTCGAACTTGTTGCCGGTACGGCCGTCGGTCAGCTGCATCTGGCCGCTTTCTGGCAGGTCCGCCAGTTTCAGCATGGCCTTGATTTCGCTTTCCTTGGCGCCGTCGAACACTGGAGTGGCCATCGGAACGCCGCCACGCAGGTTTTGAGCCAGATCCAGGATTTCCTGGTCCGAGAAGTCATCGAGGCTTTCCTGACGACCGCCGATCTCGTTATAGATCTCGTGCAGGAATTTACGCAGCTCGGCAACTTTACGCTGCTCTTCAATCATGCGATTGATCTTCTCGCCCAGACCTTTGGCCGCGAGGCCGAGGTGGGTTTCAAGGATCTGACCAACGTTCATACGCGAAGGTACGCCCAACGGGTTGAGGACGACGTCGACCGGGGTGCCATTGGCATCGTGCGGCATGTCTTCAACCGGCATGATCACGGAGACCACACCTTTGTTACCGTGACGACCGGCCATCTTGTCGCCCGGCTGGATGCGACGACGGATTGCCAGGTAAACCTTGACGATTTTCAGCACGCCTGGAGCCAGGTCATCGCCCTGCTGCAGTTTGCGCTTCTTGTCTTCGAACTTGTCGTCCAGCAGTCGGCGACGATCAACGATGTAGGCCTGAGCCTTCTCGAGCTGCTCGTTCAGAGCATCTTCAGCCATGCGCAGCTTGAACCACTGGCCGTGCTCAAGACCGTCGAGAACTTCGTCGGTGATGTCCTGACCTTTCTTCAGACCGGCGCCGCCTTCGGCTTTGTGGCCGACCAGAGCGGAACGCAGACGTTCGAAAGTAGCACCTTCAACGATACGGAACTCTTCGTTCAGGTCCTTGCGGATCTCGTCCAGCTGGGACTTCTCGATCGACAGTGCACGAGCATCACGCTCAACGCCGTCGCGGGTGAAGACCTGTACGTCGATGACAGTACCTTTGGTACCGGTAGGTACACGCAGGGAAGTGTCTTTAACGTCGCTGGCTTTTTCACCGAAGATTGCACGCAACAGCTTCTCTTCCGGAGTCAGCTGGGTCTCGCCTTTCGGAGTGACCTTACCAACCAGGATGTCGCCTGCGCCAACTTCAGCACCTACGTAAACGATACCGGCTTCGTCCAGCTTGTTCAGTGCAGCTTCACCGACGTTCGGGATGTCTGCAGTGATTTCTTCAGGCCCAAGCTTGGTGTCACGAGCCACACAGGTCAGTTCCTGGATGTGGATCGTGGTGAAGCGGTCTTCCTGAACCACACGCTCGGACAGGCAGATGGAGTCTTCGAAGTTGTAACCGTTCCAGGCCATGAACGCGATGCGCATGTTCTGGCCCAAAGCCAGCTCACCCATATCGGTGGACGGACCATCAGCCATGATGTCGCTGCGCTGAACCCGATCACCCTTGCGAACCAGCGGACGCTGGTTGATACAGGTGTTCTGGTTGGAGCGGGTGTACTTGGTGAGGTTGTAGATATCAACACCGGCTTCGCCAGTCTCGACTTCATCATCAGCAACACGAACCACGATACGGCTGGCGTCTACGGAATCGATCACACCACCACGACGAGCCACGACGCAAACGCCGGAGTCGCGGGCAACGTTACGCTCCATGCCGGTACCCACCAGCGGCTTGTCAGCACGCAGGGTTGGTACAGCTTGACGCTGCATGTTCGAACCCATCAACGCACGGTTGGCGTCATCGTGCTCGAGGAACGGGATCAGCGACGCTGCAACCGAAACTACCTGCTTCGGCGACACGTCCATCAAGGTGACGTCTTCCGGCGCCTTGACGGTGAACTCGTTCAAGTGACGAACAGCTACCAGCTCGTCGATCAGCATTTTCTTGTCGTTCATCGTGGCCGAAGCCTGAGCGATCACGTGATCAGCTTCTTCGATGGCGGACAGGAACACGATCTCGTCAGTGACCAGAGCGTCTTTCACCACGCGGTACGGGCTTTCCAGGAAGCCGTACTGGTTGGTGCGCGCATAAGCGGCCAGGGAGTTGATCAGACCGATGTTCGGACCTTCCGGCGTTTCGATCGGGCAAACACGACCGTAGTGCGTTGGGTGAACGTCTCGAACTTCAAAGCCGGCACGCTCACGAGTCAGACCACCAGGGCCGAGTGCAGAGACACGACGCTTGTGAGTGATCTCGGATAGCGGGTTGTTCTGGTCCATGAACTGAGACAGCTGGCTGGAACCGAAGAACTCTTTCACCGCCGCAGCCACTGGCTTGGCGTTGATCAGGTCTTGCGGCATCAGGCCTTCGCTTTCAGCCATCGACAGACGCTCTTTGACCGCACGCTCAACACGTACCAGGCCAACGCGGAACTGGTTTTCGGCCATTTCGCCTACGCAGCGAACACGACGGTTACCCAGGTGGTCGATGTCATCGACGATGCCTTTACCGTTACGGATGTCGACCAGGGTCTTCAGTACCGCGACGATGTCTTCCTTGCACAGCACGCCCGAACCTTCGATCTCGGTACGACCGATACGACGGTTGAACTTCATCCGGCCGACCGCAGACAGGTCATAACGCTCAGGGCTGAAGAACAGGTTGTTGAACAGAGTCTCGGCAGCGTCTTTGGTTGGCGGCTCGCCTGGACGCATCATGCGATAGATCTCGACCAGCGCTTCCAATTGGTTGCTGGTGGAGTCGATCTTCAGTGTGTCGGAGACGAACGGACCGCAGTCGATATCGTTGGTGTACAGAGTCTCGACGCGAACAACCTGGGCCTTGGCGATTTTTGCCAGGATCTCGGTGTTCAGCTCGGTGTTGCACTCTGCCAGAATTTCGCCAGTTGCCGGATGCACGATGGCCTTGGCGGTAGTGCGGCCCAGGACGTAGTCCAGAGGCACTTCCAGGGTCTTGAGACCGGCTTTTTCGATCTGGTTGATGTGGCGCGCAGTAATACGGCGACCAGCCTCAACGATGACCTTGCCCTTCTCGTCCTGAATATCAAGAACAGCGATTTCACCGCGCAGACGCGAAGCAATCAGTTCCAGGCTGAGGGTTTCGCCGCTCAGGTGGAAAACGTTGGTGGTATAGAACGCGTCGAGCACTTCTTCAGTGGTATATCCGAGCGCGCGCAGCAGTACCGATGCAGGCAGCTTGCGACGACGGTCGATACGCACGAATACGCAGTCTTTCGGGTCGAACTCGAAGTCCAGCCACGAACCGCGGTAAGGAATGATACGCGCGGAGTACAGCAGTTTACCGGAGCTGTGCGTCTTGCCACGGTCGTGGTCGAAGAACACGCCCGGGGAACGGTGCAGCTGGGAAACGATTACACGCTCGGTACCGTTGATTACGAAGGTACCGTTCTCAGTCATCAGGGGGATTTCACCCATGTAGACTTCTTGCTCTTTGATGTCCTTGATCGCTTTGTTCGACGACTCTTTGTCGAAAATGATCAGGCGCACTTTTACCCGCAAAGGTACGGCGTAAGTTACACCGCGCAATACGCATTCTTTGACATCAAAAGCCGGTTCGCCCAGACGATATCCGACGTACTCCAGCGCAGCATTGCCGGAGTAGCTGATGATCGGGAAAACGGATTTGAAGGCCGCATGCAGGCCCACGTCGCGGAACTGATCTTTAGTCGCTCCCGCTTGCAAGAATTCACGATACGAATCCAGCTGGATGGCCAGGAGGTACGGCACATCCATGACGTCCGGCAACTTGCTAAAGTCCTTGCGGATACGTTTTTTCTCAGTATATGAGTAAGCCATCAGCGTTCCCCAGCTTGGTCACCTGCTTGTTTGGCCCCTCCCGACGGGAGCAGCCAGAAAATCGTGCAAACCCCATGGTTTGCGCCACCGCATCGGGTGGTTACAGCACGTTATCGGCACCGACCCAGTCGGCTGCCAATAACGGAAAAAGGCCGGTGGCAAGAGCCACCAGCCATCAGCCTGTCGCTTAACGCTCGGGCTGGAGACGCAAAGTCGATGCTTACTTCAGCTCGACTTTAGCGCCTGCTTCTTCCAGAGCTGCTTTGGCTTTGTCGCCAGCATCTTTGGTCACTGCTTCCAGAACCATGGCAGGAGCGCCGTCAACTACAGCCTTGGCTTCTTTCAGGCCCAGACCGGTCAGTTCACGTACTGCCTTGATCACGTTAACTTTCTTCTCGCCAGCTTCCAGCAGCATGACGTTGAATTCAGTTTGCTCTTCAACAACAGCGGCAGCAGCAGCTGGACCAGCCGAAGCAGCAGCAGCGGTAACACCGAATTTTTCTTCGAAAGCTTTGATCAGCTCAACAACTTCCATTACGGACATGTTGCCAACTGCTTCAAGGATATCGTTCTGAGAGATAGACATGAATCTAATTCCTGATATTGGGGACGGCCTACGCGACCATCGAAAAAAACAAAAAACGCGAGAAGTTGACGAGCCTTAGGCTGCAGCAGCTTCTTTCTGGTCGCGAATTGCCGCCAGAGTACGAGCCAATTTGCTGGTAGCGCCTTGAATCACGCTCATCAGCTGAGAAATTGCTTCGTCACGGGTCGGCAGAGTTGCCAGTACGTCGATTTGGTTAGCTGCGAGGAACTTGCCCTCGAACGCAGCTGCCTTGATCTCGAACTTGTCCTGACCCTTTGCGAACTCTTTGAAAATCCGGGCAGCAGCGCCTGGATGTTCTTTGGAGAACGCAATCAGGGTAGGGCCAGTGAACACGTCGTTGAGAACACTGAATTCAGTGTCAGCAACAGCGCGCTTGAGCAGGGTGTTACGTACAACACGTACGTAAACGCCAGCTTCACGAGCCTCTTTACGGAGTCCGGTCATCGCGCCTACTGTTACGCCACGGGCATCAGCCACGACAGCGGACAGAGCGACTTTGGCAGCCTCGTTGACTTCAGCGACGATGGCCTTCTTGTCTTCGAGTTTAATTGCCACGGGTTTAACTCCTGCTTGTTACCGTTTCATCTGGTCGAAACCGGATGTCGTTTTGGTGTCTGATTCGGTAAGGAACCGGGAGCACCATCTGCGTAGGCTTGAGGTTTAAGACTTTCGTCGCCTACGGTCTTGGATAGCCCCCGCCAGGCAGGGACCCCAATTTTTCAATTGGCGCAATTACTTACGCCAATCTGTGTCTTACGCGTCGAGCGAGCCTTGGTCGATGACCAGACCTGGGCCCATAGTGGTGCTCAGGGTAACGCGCTTGACGTAAATGCCTTTCGAAGAAGCTGGCTTGATACGCTTCAGATCAGCGATCAGGGCTTCAACGTTTTCCTTCAGCTTGACGGCGTCGAAGCCGATCTTGCCAACGGAAGTGTGGATGATGCCGTTTTTGTCGGTGCGATAACGAACCTGACCAGCCTTGGCGTTTTTAACCGCGGTAGCTACGTCTGGAGTTACGGTGCCGACTTTAGGGTTAGGCATCAGACCACGTGGACCGAGGATCTGACCCAACTGACCCACAACGCGCATTGCATCCGGGGATGCGATCACTACGTCATAGTTCAGGTCGCCGCCTTTCATTTCGGCAGCCAGGTCGTCCATGCCTACACGGTCAGCGCCGGCAGCCAGAGCAGCTTCAGCAGCTGGACCTTGGGTGAACACTGCAACGCGAACGGTCTTGCCAGTGCCGTGTGGCAGCACAGTAGCGCTACGAACGACCTGGTCGGATTTACGCGGGTCAACACCCAGGTTTACAGCAACGTCGAACGACTCGCTGAACTTGACAGTCGACAGCTCAGCCAGCAATGCAGCGGCGTCTACAAAGTTGTAGGCCTTGCCTGCTTCGATTTTGCCGGCGATAGCCTTTTGACGCTTGGTCAGCTTAGCCATTACACACCCTCCACGTTAAGGCCCATGCTACGAGCAGAACCGGCGATAGTACGCACGGCTGCTTCCATATCAGCTGCAGTCAGATCCGCGTTTTTGGTTTTCGCGATTTCTTCCAGCTGAGCACGAGTCACAGTGCCAACCTTAACGGTGTTCGGACGAGCGGAACCGCTGGTCAGACCGGCCGCCTTCTTCAGCAGAACCGAAGCAGGGGTGGATTTGGTTTCGAAAGTGAAGCTACGGTCGCTGTAGACAGTGATGATCACTGGAGTCGGCAGACCTGGCTCAAGACCCTGAGTACGGGCGTTGAAAGCCTTGCAGAATTCCATGATGTTCACGCCGTGCTGACCCAGTGCAGGACCAACAGGTGGGCTTGGGTTAGCCTGAGCGGCTTTCACTTGCAGCTTGATGTAAGCGGTAATCTTCTTGGCCATGAGGCACTCCAATTACGGGTTCAAACGCCTCGAAAGGCTCCCCGGTTACTTGCGCGTTTATCCCAGTGACGACAAAACCCCACAGCCTACGGCTGCGGGGTTGGGATTTTTGTTCAACTAGACCTTTTCGACCTGGCTGAACTCGAGCTCCACCGGAGTAGAGCGACCGAAAATAAGCACAGCCACTTGGATCCGGCTCTTTTCGTAGTTAACTTCTTCAACGACACCGGTAAAGTCAGCAAACGGACCATCGTTGACACGTACCGACTCACCCGGCTCGAACAACGTCTTCGGCTTCGGCTTATCGCTACCATCAGCGACGCGACGCAGGATCGCCTCTGCTTCTTTATCGGTAATTGCTGCAGGCTTATCAGCGGTACCGCCGATAAAACCCATCACCCGAGGAGTATCCTTGACCAAGTGCCAAGTACCCTCGTTCATATCCATCTGTACAAGCACATAGCCAGGGAAGAACTTACGTTCACTCTTGCGCTTCTGGCCATTACGCATTTCAACCACTTCTTCAGTGGGAACCAGAATCTCGCCGAAGCCATCTTCCATACCGGCCAGCTTTACGCGCTCGATGAGCGAGCGCATTACATGCTTCTCGTAACCGGAGTAAGCATGCACAACATACCAACGCTTAGCCACGGGACACCCTTAGCCGACGATCAAGGAAACAAGCCAGCCGAGCAGGGAATCAAGCCCCCACAACAGCAACGCCATAACCAGAACAACAGCCACAACGATTAACGTGGTCTGCGTGGTTTCTTGGCGAGTTGGCCAAACGACTTTACGAATCTCGGTGCGTGCTTCCTTAACCAGTACAAAGAAAGACTTGCCCTTGACCGTCTGCAAGCCTACAAAGGCAGCTACGGCAGCAATAGCAAGCAATGCGAGTACGCGGTACAGGATCGGCGAAGCAGAAAAGTACTGATTGCCAACAACGCCAACAACCACCAGAGCGACTACTACTAGCCACTTGAGGAGGTCGAAACGAGAGCCTTGAGCTTCAGCTTTAGGAGTCATCTATGAAGATCCTGTGAAAAGAAAGCCAGATACACCGAGTGAATCTGGCAGGTCAGGAGGGAATCGAACCCCCAACCTACGGTTTTGGAGACCGTCGCTCTGCCAATTGAGCTACTGACCTAAAACAAAATCAGGCCGACCATTATGCCGACCCGAAAAAGACTTTACAACACTTACCAGGAAACCCTGATTGCAACACCGAACCTCACGATACCGGCAACCTTAAAAAACCACCTCAAGGCGCAACCACGACCACCTAAAACAAAGGCAGATATTTTCATATCTGCCTTGTTATATGGAGCTCTTGAGCGGATTTGAACCGCTGACCTCACCCTTACCAAGGGTGTGCTCTACCAACTGAGCTACAAGAGCGTAACACTGTGCAAAACCTGTAAACTTGGAGCGGGTAGCGGGAATCGAACCCGCATCATCAGCTTGGAAGGCTGAGGTTCTACCACTAAACTATACCCGCGAGGCTTACAGCTCTCGCTAAAAATGGTGGAGGGGGAAGGATTCGAACCTTCGAAGTCGTAGACGTCAGATTTACAGTCTGATCCCTTTGGCCGCTCGGGAACCCCTCCTAAGCGAGCCGGCATTCTACATCATGCCAGCCTTCTGTCAAGCATTTTTCTCATTAAAAACCTGAGCTTAGCTGCGTTGACCTCGCTTCACATCGCTACCCGTTACCGGTGTTCGCTGTGGAGCGGGCGCCATTCTATGCAAACTATTCGGTGGGCGCAACCCCTTCGCACGGCATTATTTTATGTTTTAACTCATTGAATTCTTTAGAAAGGTTTATCAGCTGCAGATCATCCAACCAACGCCTGCTCTCAGGCGCGATTCGCACCCAGTAACCAGAGGGCTCTGCGCCATTCCTGGGCAGAGATTGAAACTTTACCTCCATGCCACTCAAGCGTCGTTCCAGCGCTTGCGCGGCGTCCTGACGAACATATCCCCCCAAATAGAGGCAGGTAGCCTCCGCAGGCGCTCTCGCTTTGTCTCGAGGAGCTTCAGATGCTTCGCTCAACAAACGGATATCCTGCTGAGCGCCGCGATACAAATTCAACGGTGTGACATCTTTCGCACGCAAAGGTGCTTCCTGCTGGTGCCAGACGTAATAAAAGCCATTGAGGACAAGTAGCAGCAGAAACAACCAACGCATAAAAACCTCAGGACAAAGGGCAAGCCATAGCTAATCCGACAAAGACCAGGTCCGGAACGACTCTGGCCTGAGGCACCACCTCAGCAACCAGACCCGCATCCCCACCAGTGAGGAAGACTGTGAACCCTTCTCCCCAATAGCTGCGCGCCAACTCGAGCTGAGTCAGCACAAAGCCACGCAACATCAAAGAACAGCCACGCTCGACAGCTTCGACAGTGGTTCGACCAGGGACAAGCACCTCCAGCGCTCGCTCCGCTGCAAGATCCCCGTATCGAATCTTACGAGTGTGAGTACGCAGTTGGTTGCGCATCAATGGCATGCCCGGACAGATGAAACCACCAAGATGCTCTCCGTCTGCAGCTATGAAGTCAGCAGTTACCGCCGTACCGAAATCGAGCACCAAGCAGGCACCAGCCGCCAAGTGAAAACCACCAAGCATCGCCAACCATCGATCAAGCCCCAGACGGTCGAACTCCTCGTATCCATTTCGGACACCGGCCATCTCACGCACTGGCGCAGCACAAACGACAGATACGCTGTAGGTATCCGATAGCAACGACGTCAATGCCGTAGTTTCTTCAGCGGTCCTGACACTCACCATCCGGCAAAAAGTGAGAGCAAGGCCCGTGATCGCCTCCAGACTTTCCAGCAGCGCGAGATCCGAATCGACAACACCCTCACCGATCAGCTGCCGGACGCTTGTCGCAAGCACACGCCACTTGATGAAGCTATTCCCACAGTCGAGCTCAAGAATCATCACGCAACCTCAGGCTCAGCTCGCCACCACTGAAAACTTTCTCCACGCCACCAACCCTCAGACGCAATGCTCCCTGACTATCGATACCTACTACCTGGCCGTCTATTTTATTGACGCCGGCAATCAACGACACATCTCGCCCCTGCCATAAGTGATTTTGCTCCCACTCAGCCTGGATAGCCAAAAAGCCACCCGCCTGATGAAGAGCCAGGTATCTCTGAAGCGTCGCACCCAACGCTGCGACCAAATGATTGCGATCAAATACCTTGCCCGATTCAAGCCGCATGGATGTCCATTGCTGATCAACCTCATCAGTCGCCTGCATGTTCACATTAATTCCAACACCAAGGACCACGTGACACACATCAGCAGGATCTCCGACCAACTCCAGCAATATCCCGGCGATCTTTTTCTGACCGACCAGGACATCGTTAGGCCATTTCAACCCAACCCCTGGAATACTCAGCTCGCGCAATGTCTGCATAACGGCAAGCCCAACGACCAGACTTAATCCCTCTAGCTGACGCATACCACCATCAATACGCAATACGAGACTGTAATAGACATTCTCTGCAAATGGGCTCACCCACTTGCGACCGCGTCGCCCGCGCCCAGCAGTCTGCCGCTCAGCCAGCACCAGAAATGGTGCCGCTTGGCCCCGCTCGATCAGACGTAGCGCCTCTGCATTTGTAGAGTCGATCGAATCGTAAGCGAGGGCCGGCCACTCACAGGAAGATGCTCTCAAGATTTCCGAAGGATCAAGCAACACCAGTGACGTGGACAGCTGATAACCACGACCTCGGACCTTGTGAATTGAAAGACCTAATTCTGCCTCTAGATGCTGGAGCTGTTTCCACACAGCACTACGACTAACCCCCAGGGCAGCCCCCAAGGCTTCACCCGAGTGAAATCGACCATCTTTAAGAAGCTTTAACAACGTCAGCATGCAAGTCTCGCCTCACAATGAGGCCCGCATAATAGCCACGCCCCGAGCCATTGCATAGAAATCCCGGAGG
>NZ_JAUHUK010000014.1:0-189597 GCF_030417915.1 Pseudomonas sp. C32
CTGGCGGGCATACACTGAAAATAGATAATTTTGAGAGCGCGCGTAGCGTGGTGACGATATGAATCGTAAAACTGTGAAAACCAAACATGCCGAAGGCGTGACCTTCGACTCCCATGTGATCGCGAACCCGACCAACCCCAAGGAGTGGATTGTGTTCTTCAAGAAGGACGCGGGCAGGAGTTTCTTCTTGGTTGATGACAACGAGGAGGTCGAGTCTTTCGGGCATCTGGATGACTTGATTGCCGAGCTTCGAGACCTAGGCCTCAAAACCGCTGAAATCCACTTTTAACCCTTGGCTCACACCTAGGAGACATGATCATGTCAGTGAAGGTCGAGTATGTTGGCGCCAACGTCGAATTGAGCCAATTGCCGAGATGTCACTGAACCAGTCTGTTCCTCTCGAACCAATTGCCTACGCGAGATTTTTACAGATTTATAGGTGGGGCAATCTTGCTTCACCACGTGGGGATGCGGCGGAAATCTTGGACTACCTGGAGGCAGCACACATCCGCCCTTATCGCGAAGTATTCCTCGCCTGGCCATAGCGATCCCTGACCGCCTCATCGCCGGGCAGGACTTACTCAGCATAAAAGGTCACTGTATCGGAGTTTATTGTGGAATCTGTGTCTGACTGTCGGCCCCTTCGGCCGCTAGCATTGATGCTCTCGCGGCGAAAAACGTGATGAAATCTTCAACCAGACGCTGATACCGATCAGCGCTAAGAGGGATCGAAATGTTCGACAGTTCCGCGGTGCTCACTGTTTTCTGGGTTTATCTGGCAGGCGTAGTGGTTCCGGGGCCGAATTTCGTCGCCGTTGTTCACAAGGCAGTAGCCGCGACACGTGCCGAGGCGCTGGCCTTAGTCGCCGGTATAGTGATCGTGAACCTGCTCTGGTCTGGTTGTGCGATCACAGGCCTAGGCCTTGTGTTTGCAGCCTTCCCATGGGCGGTACTGGTTGTGAAGATAATGGGTGCGGCGTACCTGATGTGGTTTGGCATACGCCTGATCATTAAAGCAGGCAAGCATCCCGCCTTACGGCCTTGCGAGGGCCCGGCTGGCAGCGTCCGGAAATCTTTCTTTCAGGGTGTCGTCACCAACATCGGCAATCCTAAATCCATAGCCTTCTACGCCGCCGTCTTTTCAGCAGCAGCCCCCACCCACCCCTCGGTCAGCACCTTCGTCTCAATGCTGGCGGTTGTGGTGGTCGTTTCGCTGACCTGGTATGGACTGGTTGCGGTGGCTTTGTCGCAACCAACGATTTCCTCTGAGTATCAGAAGGCTCGGAAAGTGATTGATCGCCTGTGCGGTAGTCTGATTCTGGGCCTGGGAGTACGACAGCTGACCTGAGTATTGAATCGACCGCGAGACGTGGGGTGACTCCGCTATCGGCCAGGAGCAGTCATCCGCACAGGAGTATTTCAGACCCCAGATTGCGGACGCATCAGCTGCCAACGGATTGGGGGGGGGGCGTTTTACAGGTCGCCCCCACGACTAATCCACAATGAACAACTTCGCCCCGATCGTAGTGAATGACCGATGTCCCTCAGCATTATTGCCCACCTGATAGCTCATGCCTGGCGTCAGTGTGAACTGACGACCATCTTCCAGTTCTGTATGCAACTGACCCTCCAGGCACAACAGGATGTGCCCCCTCCAACACCAGTGATCGGCCAGATATCCAGGGCTGTATTCGACCATCCGCACACGCGCTGAACCAAACTGGCAGGTACGCCAATAGGCTGTGCCTGTCTGACCGGCATGTGCCACCGGCTCTATCGTTGACCAATCGGTGGTACCAAATGGGATTGCAGTGAGATCCATTGTTGCCTCATCGAAATGCAATAAATGCAGACCGTATCATTCGGGCGATGGTACCGATAGACACAGAGGGCCCGCATTTATGGGATACAGGCGCGGTGAGAGAAACTGCCTTCACCCTGCCACTGGATAACCACTCGGTGCTGCTATCGCGGGTAACTCATTGACCGCTTTGGGTCGACTTCTGCCGGTCACGACATACTGAAACTGGCCAAGCAAGAAACATCGCTAAGGCCCAATGTTTTACGCTGAAAGGTCTGCTACCGATCGCGCGTTGGCCGCCGTTGCAATCTCAATCAATGTGTTGCGCTCTGATCTATCAATAATCCCTCGGCATCGATAATCGTCAGCAACCTTCAGCAACTCATCATAACGCGCTTCCGTATCCATCAGGATTTCGGTATCTACATAGCCCCCTACTAGCCGACTCAGCCGATAGCAATGGATCCTTTATTTGACCACCCCTCATCCATGTTCGATTATCGAACAATTTAAAAAATGTTAACGTATTGTTTTTAAAGGTTTTATTACTTTTATAAAAAAATCAGACAAAAATACATGTAATGACTCTTCACAGTGGATCCATAAATTGATTGACTGGCCCCGCACGGTGTCAGGTACTGCGCCTGTCCCGCTCATAAAAATAATAGGGTGTCGTGATGAATCACTTCTCAATCGGGCACAAGCTTCGGCTTGCACCCACCTTCGTGTGCCTCCCTCGCTTTAACTTTACGCAGCCTCATCTCGAGGGGCAGCCATGAGTGTCGATCTGAAGAGCGTGGTAGATGAGCGTCCCATGGCGCGGTTCCAATGGTTGGCCGTGGGCATCTGTATTGTTCTGAACATGATCGATGGTTTCGACGTGCTGGTAATGGCCTTCACGGCTTCCTCGGTGTCTGCCGAATGGAGCTTGAATGGCGCGCAGATCGGGCTGCTGTTGAGTGCCGGGCTGTTTGGCATGGCAGCAGGTTCTTTGTTTATTGCGCCGTGGGCGGATCGCTATGGTCGTCGGCCATTGATCCTGTTTTGCCTGCTGCTCTCCGGGGCCGGCATGCTGTTGTCGGCACTGAGCCAGACACCGGTGCAGCTGGCGTTGTTGCGTGGGTTGACTGGCTTGGGTATCGGCGGAATCCTGGCCAGCAGCAACGTGATTGCCAGTGAATATGCCAACAAACGCTGGCGAGGCCTGGCGGTGAGCCTGCAATCCACCGGTTATGCCTTGGGTGCGACCTTGGGCGGGCTGTTGTCGGTGTGGCTGCTGACGCACTTTGGCTGGCGTTCGGTTTTCCTATTCGGTGGAGCCGTGACCCTGGCGGTGATTCCACTGGTATTGATGTACTTGCCTGAGTCGTTGGACTTTCTGATCGCCCGCCGCCCCGAGAATGCCTTGGCACGCATCAATCGACTGGCCGCCCGCCTCGGCCAGCCAGCACTGCGCGAACTGCCCGTCGCCATCTCCGCGCCGATTTCAGGCCGTGGGCGCCTGGCGCAGTTGCTCTCGCCTGATTCACGGCGCACCACCCTGCTGATCTGGCTGCTGTTCTTCCTGGTGATGTTCGGCTTCTACTTCGTGATGAGCTGGACGCCGAAACTGCTGGTTTCAGCAGGGCTATCGGCACAGCAAGGCATCAGCGGCGGCGTGCTGTTGAGCGTCGGCGGTATCTTCGGCGCGGCGCTGATTGGTGGCATGGCCTCGCGCTGGCGGCTGACCCGGGTGCTGTCGCTGTTCATGCTGATTACCGCGGGCCTGCTGGTACTGTTCGTCGGTTCCGCTTCATCCGTATCAATGGCTCTCGGCCTGGGCCTGTTGATCGGGCTCTTTGCCAACGGTTGCGTGGCTGGCTTGTACGCGCTTTCGCCGATTGTCTACGACGCTTCAGTTCGGACAACAGGGGTCGGTTGGGGCATCGGTATCGGACGCATCGGCGCGATCCTTTCGCCGACCGTCGCCGGCCTGTTGCTGGACAGCGGTTGGCAGCCACTGCACCTGTACGGGGTTTTTGCCGTGGTTTTCGTGATTGC
Organism: Pseudomonas sp. C32; assembly: GCF_030417915.1. Classification (NCBI taxonomy): domain Bacteria; kingdom Pseudomonadati; phylum Pseudomonadota; class Gammaproteobacteria; order Pseudomonadales; family Pseudomonadaceae; genus Pseudomonas; species Pseudomonas sp. C32. The sequence goes on from NZ_JAUHUK010000014.1 coordinate 3,842, forward strand.
CGCCGCCGTGTTGCTGCTACTCAAGCTCAACACCCAAGTGCAACCTGCTGCCGAGCTCAGCCACGCCTGACGCAATGCAAAGAGGTAGCGAGGCCTTGCCTCGCTACTGACTACTACCCCCAGGAATACAACAATAATGACTTACCTTCCTCTCCCCCGGGCCCTGCTCGGCGGTGCAATAGCGCTTGCCTTATTACCTTCAGCGTATGCCGAGAGCAGCGGCTTTTTCGAGAATTCCAAGACCAGTCTGTTGCTGCGAAATTACTATTTCAATCGTGACTACAACGATCCCGGCGCCAGCAAGAGCAAGGTAGAAGAATGGGCCCAGGGCGCTATCCTCAAGTTCAATTCCGGTTACACCCCTGGCGTTCTAGGCTTTGGCCTTGACGGTATAGCGATGCTGGGTATCAAGCTCGACAGCAGCCGTCAGACCAGCGGTTCCGACTTGCTGCCGGTGCATGCAGATGGTCACTCCGCCGACAGCTATGGGCGTGCAGGGGTGGCCGCAAAAATGCGCTTTTCTGACACTGAGCTATTTCTGGGCGAGCTCATGCCCGATGTTCCGCTGCTGCGCTACGATGACGGACGCCTACTGCCACAGACCTTCCAAGGCACCATGCTGGTGTCCCGAGAGCTACCCGGCTTGAGCCTGCAGGGTGGGCAATACACCGCCACGAGCCTGCGTAATTCCTCAAACATGCAAGACCTCTCTGCCTGGGCTGCGCCCACCGTTACGTCAGACAGTTTCAACTATGCGGGTGCTGAATATCGTTTCAACGAGCAACAAACCCTGATTGGCGCTTGGCACTCGCAACTCGAAGACATTTATCAACAAAGCTATCTGAACCTGCTACATAAGCAGAAGTTTGGTGACTGGACTCTCGGCGCGAATCTGGGCTACTTCATCGATAACGATGACGGCAGCGCCCGTATTGGTAACGTGCAAAGTACTACTGGCTACGGGCTGTTCTCGGCCAACCTGGGTGGCCATACGTTGTATCTGGGACTGCAAAAGGTCAGCGGCGATACCAGCTGGATGTCCGTGTATGGCAGTAGTGGGCGCACCTTGGGCAACGACATGTTCAACGGCAACTTCAGTAACGCCGACGAGCGCTCCTGGCAGGCTCGCTATGATTACAACTTCGTAGCCGCCGGCATCCCCGGCTTGCTGCTGATGACCCGCTATGGTCACGGCGAGAACGCCACCACCAAGGCGGGTAGCAATGGCAAGGAATGGGAACGTGACACCGAGGTCAGCTACACCTTGCAAAGTGGCCCGATGAAAAACCTTAGCGTGCGGGTCAACAACGCCACCAACCGTCGCAGCTTCAACAGTGATTTCGATCAGACCCGCGTGATCGTCAGCTACCCACTGTCTCTCTGATCCTCCCGCCAGGGGCGCTAGTCGCCCCTGCATCCCCCCCCTTCCTTGCGTTACTATGGCGAACCACTTTCTGGAAGTCGCCTGCATGAGCAAACCGGGTCAAATGGTGCTAGTCGCACTGCGCAAAATGATCGCTTCGGGAGAGCTGGCGGCTGGCGAGCGGCTGATGGAGATTCCGACGGCGGAACGCTTCGGCGTCTCGCGCATGCCGGTGCGCATGGCCTTCCTTACTCTGGAACAGGAAGGTCTACTGGTGCGCCATGGCGGACGGGGCTATCAGGTGCGTTCGGTGAGCGCCGACGATATCGCCGGAGCCGTTGAAGTGCGCGGGGTACTGGAGGGGCTGGCAGCGCGGCAGAGCGCCGAACGCGGATTGAGCGAGCAAGCACAGGCGGCGCTTCAGGAATGCCTGGTACAAGGCGATGCGTTGTTCGACAAAGGCTATGTGACAGAAGAAGACCTTGAGGCCTTCCATGACCTCAACATGCGCTTTCATCAGGTGATCGTCGAAAGTAGCGCCAACCCTGCCATTGCCGAAGCCCTGTCACGAAACGACCATCGGCCCTTCGCTTCAGTCTCAGCGCTCGCTATCGATCGTGAAGACATGGCACGCGAATACCGGCGCTTCAACTTCGCTCACATGCAACACCACTCGGTCTTCGACGCGCTGATCAGTCGCCAGGGCGCACGCGCTGAGGCCATTATGCGTGAACACGCCAATGCGACCCTGCGTTACGCCGAGGTATTCGGCGCGATCAGCAATAGCGAACGGATGAAAGTGATCGCGCGCGGCGAATAACCGGCTTGGTCAAAGATTCAGCACTAATAGCGCCGATTTAGCCCTTGAACAGCAGGGTGTGAACTGATCGTTTGCCGCCTGCTCTTCTTCGGTGAGGAACAGGTCACGGTGATCCGGCACCCCCTCCAGCACACGGGTCAAGCAGGTTCCACAGACGCCCTGCTCACAGGAAATTGCAATCTCGACACCGTGGCTTTCCAGCACCTGAACCACCGTCTTGTCGACTGGAATGTCGAACACCTGCCCGCTACTGGCAAGCTTGACTTGGAACGTCCCATCGCCACGGGTATCCACCGGCGCTGCGGCGAAGTATTCACGGTGCAACTGCCCATCGCTCCAACCTTGGGCCTTGGCGCTGTCGAGCACAAACTGCATGAACCCTGAAGGGCCACAGACATACAGGTGCAAGTCCGGGCCCGGATTAGCCAGGATCTTGGCGGCATCCAGACGCGAATCGGCCTCTTCATCGAAATGCAGGTGCACGCGATCGGAAAAGGAGGCCCCTTTGAGTCGGTCGGCAAATGCCGCACGCTCACTGGAGCGAGCACAGTAATGCAGCTCGAAATCGTCACCGCTGTGGGCCAGTTGCTCGGCCATGCAGAGAATCGGAGTGATGCCTATGCCGCCAGCGAACAACAGGCTGCGCCGAGCCTCACCCACCAGCGGGAAGAGGTTCCGCGGTTCACTGATGAACAGCCGATCGCCACTGTTGATCTGCTCATGCATGCTCTGAGAACCACCGCGCGAGTCAGCGTCCTTGAGCACACCGATCAGATAGCGATGGCGCTCTTGCGGGTGATTGCACAGTGAGTACTGGCGGATCAGTCCGCTGGGCAGGTGCACGTCGATATGAGCCCCGGCACTGAAGCTGGGCAATGCCCCGCCCTGTGCACAGGTCAACTCGTAGCTGCAAATATCCAACGCTTCGTTGTTGCGGGATGTCACGACGACTTCAATCATGGCGAACCTTCAAGTCCGGCCACCGCAGTGGCCGCGAACAGATCAATGGGAGTGGACTGGCGTATTGCTCAAGGGCGCTCCCTTTCGCTATTTCACCGCAGCAATCAGCTCGACAGCCGGTGCTCGCTCACGGGCAATGAGGCGTTCCAGCACGCGCCTGGACTGCACGCCACCGGCATCAATATTGAGCTTGAGCAAGTTACGCTCAGGATTGGCCAGCAGGTTTTGCTGCTGCTGTTCGAGCATGTCGAGGTCTTCGCTGAAAATCTTCCCCTGGCCCTCGCGGATGGTGTCGGTCAGGGCTTTGTCGTGCGGATTGAAGTTGCGTGCCATACCCCAGAAGTACCAGATCGAGGTCTCGGTTTCCGGTGTAATGAAGTCGACCACTATGCTCGCGGCTTTGTGTTGCGGCTCAGCGTTGTAACCGCCCTTGCCAGCATGAGCCACGCCCACTTCGATCAAGACGTGACTAGGCGGACTGAAGCGGCAGATCTGCCAACGGTCTACCGGCACGTCGTCGGCCAGGTTGTTGCCACGCAGGGCCATGCGCCAGAACGGTGGTGCCATGATGTTTTCCATGTGCCGTGCGGTGACCACTTCGTCACCCTGAACGGTTGTGACCGGCGGCGCTTCATCGATCTCTTTCTGGCCAATGCTGGAGGCGTGCACGTAGGTTTCGTGGGTGAGATCCATCAGGTTATCGATCATCAGTCGATAGTCGCAGTTGATATGGAAAAGCCCACCGCCATAGGCCCACTCATCGCTGACAGCCCATTCCAGATGATGGATCAGGTCTGGGTCAGCCTTGCCCTGCTCCCCAGGCCAGACCCAGATAAAACCGTAACGCTCTTCAACCGCGTAGGTCTTGTTGCACGGAAAGCCCCGGACGCGCTGACCTGGCATTTCGACGGTTTTGCCGTCACAGCCCATTACCAGGCCGTGATACCCACAGACCAGGTTGCCATTCTCGACATACCCAAGCGAAAGGGGGGCGCCTCGATGTGGGCAAAAATTCTCGACGGCGGCAACGCGCCCTTCATGGCCTCGATAGAAAACGATTTTCTCACCGCATATTTGCCGCCCAAGGGGCTTGCTAGCGATCTCGTCGGGGGTGCAGGCGACATACCAGGTGTTTTTCGGATACATGCGAATCTCCGGAGCAGGCTTGTTGTTATGGATCCATTTGATCGGATTAGTCGGATTTTAGTCAAGGTTTATGTGATAAATAACGATCAATGGATCCATTAATCCAATTCATCAATATTCAACCTTTCGAGCACCTTATATATGCGAAGGCGCTTCCATCCCGATCCTGCCGTGGCATCCAAATCCGATTCGACGTAAATCGCCCACAGGGCACTCTCCTGCTGGTCACTGGTGAGGCCGCATTGTGCATTTGTAAGGCGGGTCGCGGCGCACATTCAGCCAACGCATTGCGGATAAATCCGCTCCTACAACAGCGCGTGCGACTGCCGATCAAGCAGAGTAGCTGTCTTGCGACTAGCTTTACCTCGAACACTAAAGCCTCCGCCCACAACTCAACCAGGTAAAGGTTCGTTATGACTAAAAAAATCGACCTGACGATCACCCACGATTACCTCAATCCGTTTGCCTCGCCGGACAACCCCAAGCTAAGCCCCGAACTGGTGGATTACCTGTCGGATAGCGCCTGGTACCACCACGAATTGTGCCTGCAGATTCGCTGCCCGGAAGATGAGCGAGAACGCCTGCAGCAAGCCATCAGCAATACCTTTGCGGAAAAGAGCGAACAACTCAGAGTGGATATTCGCTCCCAGCGGCTGGTAGCGCTGACACTCTTGGGCTTGGCACTAGCCTTGGCGCTGGCAGGCACGGCTCTGGGTATTGAAGGCACCATCCCCGTGGGCGTCGTTACCGTCACCGCGTGGATGCTGCTCTGGCGTAGCGGAGAGATACTGTTTCTGGATATCCGCAGCGCTAACCGGCAGCTGCGTAAGTACCAGCGCATCGCCAACGCATCAAAGCAGTTTGATTGAGGTTGATCGTTCCCACTTCGTGTGGGACTGCAGCCTTCGTTGCATCAGTGCCCACCGACCAGCCATTGCGCCCGGGAAACCATTCCATCGTTGTTTGTTTATGGCGACAAAGACAAAAACATCCCACCCCAGGCTATAGCTTTCATGGCGGAACGTGCGCACGCTGGTCAAGTCGAGTGCAATCGATGGGGCAGCACTTGTGCAATTGACTGGCCAGTGGCAATGCAAATGCGGGGGCGAACTCCATGCAATTACGCAAGATGGCGCGGCCGGACGATTGCCAATTTGGTGCAGGGCATGAAATCCCTAACGCTCGTACAAACCGCCTGCGCCCAAAGATCCTCACGGGGTAATTGCAACTTTCATCACCCCGTCGCGTTGATGCGCAAACAGGTCATACGCCTCTTCGATGTCATCGAGTTTGTAGCGATGCGTCACGAGCGGCGACAAGTCCACCCCGCCATTTTCCACCACCGCCATCAAGCGTCGCATGCGTTCCTTACCGCCGGGACATAGGGTGGTGATGATGCTGTAATCCCCTAGACCAGCGGCGAAAGCGTCTAGCGGGATTTTCAGGTCACTGGAGTAAACCCCGAGGCTGGAAAGTCGACCGCCCGGACGCAGAACCCGCAATGCCGACTCAAAAGTCCCCTGAGTCCCCAATGCTTCGATGGACACATCGACACCACGCCCCTGCGTCAGGGCCATGATTTGTTCAACCACATCACCGTCCTTGAAGTTGACGACATGCGTCGCCCCCAGTTTTTTAGCGACGTTCATACGTTCGGTGACTGCATCGACTCCAATAATCGTGGTTGCGCCTTTAAGCCGTGCACCGGCCACCGCGCAGAGCCCAATTGGCCCCAAGGCGAATACCGCCACGGTATCGCCGATTTCCACCCCTCCTCGCTCGGCTCCAGAAAAGCCGGTGGACATGATGTCCGGGCACATCAGCACCTGTTCGTCGCTGAGACCGTCCGGTATCGGACATAGATTGGCCAACGCATCTGGCACCAATACATATTCAGCCTGGCAACCATCAATGATATTGCCGAACTTCCAGCCACCGGTGGCCCGAAAGCCATGCCGGGTATCCGGGCCATCCTGTGAGCCACAGCCGCACAGGCAAGCATAACTCTGTCCACTGGGGGTAATCGCGCCCGCGATCACCCGCTGGCCTTCGACAAAACCGAGTACCTGCGAACCGAGCCGCTCGATGATGCCGACTGGCTCATGACCGACTGTCAGGCCTTTGGCTACAGGGTATTCGCCACGCAGTATATGCACGTCGGTACCACAGATCGTGGTGGTTGTTATGCGAATCAACGCATCGAGGGGCCCGACTTCAGGAATGGGTTTGTCGTCGAGCACGATCCGGTTTTTTTCGACGAAAATTGCCGCTTTCATCGTGGCCATGATGATCCCTCCTGATCAATATGCGATTGAGTTCAGCACGAAATCCAGACTCTGCCGGATTGCCGGATCAAAGGTTAATTGCGTATTGGGCACGGCATCGATGGTGCCAAGTGACGATGTACGGAGCTGTTCGGCGAGGTTTTTTCGAGTTGGCGAAATTCGGACCGCGTCGTGAAGCTCTGGCTAATCATCTCTCGGCGCATTCCCCATTTGCGCAAGACCTGACCAAGATCGAGCAATTAGCCGCCACGCAGCGGATGTCGGAACACTTCGAAAGCAGTGTTGGAGTTCTGGAGATTGGCCATATTCGTGCTCAATTGGACTCGTTCCATACCGCGTCACGCACATCTACTTTCTTGGGCAGAAGCTTGTTTTGATAAAACAGATCGGCCGTCATTTGCTGCGCATTGATGATGTTTTCATCAATGCGCAGTATTGGAGAAGGCGGCCGATTATCGAGGTAGCTGGCAATCACACTGTCGGGCAGTCCCATGTATTTTTTTACCACCTTCAGGCTTTCTTCCCGTTGGCTGCGGGTCAGCTCTTCGGCGGCAGTAAGCTCATCGAGCAGCGCGTGGACAAAAGAGCCATTGGCTTGCGCGTAGGCGCGTCGTGCGGTGTACACAGGGCCTGACAGGTTCAAACCTTCGCCGTTGGCAAGCACGCGCACATTGCCCTGACTCAAGGCAAGCGAGGAGTAAGGCTCCCAAATTGCCCAGGCATCTACGCTGCCCTGTTCGAAGGCTGCACGCGCATTAGCGGGAGGCAGGTTCATAGGCTGGATGTCCTGGTAGCTCAAACCGGCCTTATTCAACGCCCTAAGTATCAGGTTGTGTGAACTGGATCCGCGCTGAAATGCCACCTTTTTGCCTTTTAGGTCGGCAATGTCTTTTAGCGGGCTGTCAGCGCGTACCAATATGGTTTCCGCTTGTGGTTTTGGCGGCTCGGTTCCGATGTAGACCAGATCGGCTCCCGCCGCTTGCGCGAATAACGGCGGGATGTCCCCGGTGGAGCCAATGTCCAGCGCATTGACGTTGATCGCTTCCAGCATCTGCGGCCCGGCAGGAAATTCAATCCACTGCACTGCCGTTTGAGGAAAACGCTTCTCCAAAAGCCCGTGCTCTTTAGCGAGTAATAAGGCAATCGAGCCTTTCTGGTAGCCGATTCTCAGGGTTGCAGGGTCTGCTGCCATTACGGAGTTTGTCAGACTGAACAGTGCTAACCCCGTAAAAAAAACTTTTAGAAATGTCATCTTTGTCTCGCTGTTTGAAATCTGGGAGAACGCCTGAGTTGGGCTTTTATTTATTCAGCAGTCGACGGCCTTTCCCAAAGATTGATCCCGCCCTCTCGGGCAAATCGGTCAATCTCTGCCAGTTCCTCCGTACTAAAGCGCAGATTCTTCAACGCTCCTACGTTCTCTATGATCTGCTCCGGTCGACTTGCACCGATTAGCGCTGACGTCACCCGTGGATCTCGAAGCGTCCAGGCCAATGCCAGCTGCGCCAGGGTCTGACCGCGACGCTTGGCGATTTCGTTGAGGGCCCGCACCTGGGCAATGTTGGCTTCGGACAAGTGCGACGCCTGCAACGAAGCGCCGCCCGGACGGTTGACCCGCGCATCCGCCGGTACGCCGTTGAGGTACTTGTCGGTCAGCAACCCCTGCGCCAGCGGCGTGAAGGCAATCACCCCGGCGCCAAGTCCGTCGGTGATGTCCAGCAAGTCCTTTTCCACCCAGCGATTGAGCAGGTTGTACGCCGGTTGGTGTATCAGCAATGGGACTTTCCACTCTTTGAGCAACGCCGCGATTTCGCGGGTTTTCACTCCTGAATATGAGGAGATGCCGATGTACAACGCCTTGCCCTGCTGCACCGCCGTGGCCAGGGCGCTGGCGGTTTCTTCCAGCGGGGTGTCCGGGTCGAAACGGTGGGAGTAGAAGATGTCCACATAATCCAGGCCCAGGCGTTGCAGGCTTTGATCGAGGCTGGCCAGCACGTACTTGCGCGAGCCGCCGCCCTGACCGTATGGGCCGGGCCACATGTCCCAACCGGCCTTGCTGGAAATGATCAACTCGTCGCGATACTGCTTGAAGTCTTCACGCAGCAATCGACCGAAATTGATCTCGGCGCTGCCGTACGGCGGGCCGTAGTTGTTGGCCAGGTCAAAGTGGTTGATGCCCAAGTCGAATGCCGTGCGCAACAACGCGCGCTGGGTGTGGATCGGCGTGCTGTCGCCAAAGTTGTGCCACAGGCCCAGGGACAGCGCTGGCAGCACCAGGCCGCTGCGACCCACGCGACGATAAGGGATGGAGTCGTAGCGGTTTTCGGCAGCGATGTAAGTCATTGAGCTATTTCCTGGTTGTCTGGAAATGGGGGGCGAGGCTGGATAAATTTGTTTGAAGGCCTAACCAGCCCCAGGTTCTGGCGCAAAGTACGGCCTTCGTACTCGGTTCTGAAAAGTCCTCGACGTTGCAGCTCCGGCACTACCTCGTTGGCGAAATCTTCCAGACCACCAGGAAGGTGCGGCACCAACACGTTGAATCCATCGGCCGCGCCTTGTTCGAACCATTCCTGCAGTCGGTCGGCGATCTGCACCGGTGTGCCCACCAGACTGTAATGCCCGCGACCACCGGCAATTTTTCTGCCCAGTTCGGCGAGGCTGAGGTTTTCCCGGCCTGCCAACTCTGTCAGCAGTTTCTGCCGGCTCTGCTGGCCGCTTTCTGTGAGCGGCAAGTCCGGGAGCGGCCCGTCCAGTGGATATTTCGACAGGTCGAAGTTGCCCAGCATGCGCCCAAGCAAAGCAACGCCAACTTCAGGCTCGACCAATCGCTGAAATGTTTGAAATTTTTCCTGCGCTTGCTCTTCCGTTGACCCGACCACTACAAAAACGCCGGGCATGATTTTCAGGGAGTCATGGCTGCGGCCGTACTGGCTCAAACGGCCTTTGAGATCGGCGTAAAACGCCTGGGCATTGGCCAACGAAGTTTGTGCCGTGAATACCAGCTCCGCCGTTTGCGCCGCCAGGTCGCGGCCGACCTCAGAGGAGCCGGCCTGCACAATCACCGGTTGTCCTTGCGGGGAGCGCGCAACGTTCAGCGGCCCCTTGACCCGGAAGTGTTCACCCACGTGATCCAGCACATGCAACTTGGCCGGGTCGTAATAGCCGCCGCTCGTCTTGTCGCGGATAAACGCGTCGTCTTCCCAACTGTCCCACAGCCCCGTGACGACCTGACAAAACTCACGGGCGCGGCTGTAGCGATCAGCGTGCCCAATGTGTTCGTACCGGCCGAAATTTTGTGCTTCGGCAGCGTTATCCGAGGTCACCAAATTCCACCCCGCTCGCCCGCCGGACAGGTGATCCAAGGAAGCGAATTTGCGCGCTACGTGGTACGGCTCGTTGTAGCTGGTGGTGGTCGTGGCGATCAGACCGATATTTTCGGTCACCACACTCAAGGCTGAAAGCAACGTCAGCGGCTCAAAGTAAGCCGAGCGTGCCATGCGGCTGGCAATTTCATCCCTCGGCGCGGCGACGCTATCGGCGACGAACAAGGCGTCAAACTTCGCGGCTTCAGCAATCTGCGCCAGGCGTTTGTAATGGGTGAAATCCAGCCCGGCGTCGGCCGGCACTTCGGGGTGTCGCCATGCGGCGATGTGATGCCCGCCGGCCATGAGAAAGGCCCCCAGTTTCAGCTGTCGAGTCATGTTCAGAAGTCCTTGTGCAGTTGCACACCAAAATAGCGTTCGTCGTCCCGTGGCACGGCGCGGTAGATGTAGTTGCCGCCAGTGGCCAGCATTGGTGAATAGGACTTGTCCGCGAGGTTTTTGCCGAGCAGCGCTACTCGCCAACCGTTGTTGTAGTCAGCCAGAGCGATGCTGGCATTCCAGATCCCGTAGGCGCCCTGTTTGGTGTCGGGATTCTGACTGATGTCGTACTGCACTTCGCTCTGCCAGCTGAAGTCGGTACCCAGTTCGACATCCAGACCGTTATCCAGCGGGATGCTGTAGTCGGCGCGCACGTAGCTCTTCCAGTCCGGACTGTACGGAAGCGGCTTGCCATTGACGTTGCACGACGCTGCAGCACCCGGTGGGCAGGTAAACTCGTCAATGCGTGCATGGGTGTAAGCCAGCGCGCCGGAAAACTTCAATTGCTGGGTGGCCTGCAAGGCGTAGTCGAGTTCGACGCCTTCGGTGCTGACACTGCCGGCGTTGACCAGACGGGTCACCACTTGCCCTGCCACGGTGTCGAAGAAGTTCGCCTGGTAGTTGTCGTACTCGCTGTGGAATACCGCGACGTTCGTGATCAGGCGATTGTTCCAGGACGTGGCCTTGATCCCCAGCTCCCAGTTGTTGGACGTTTCCGGCTTCAGTGCGTCGGTATCACGCGGCTGCATGTTGAAGAACACGTTGTAGGCCGGGCCTTTGTAGCCCCGCGAATAGGTCAGATAAGTGGTTACTGTATCGGTCAGGTCGTATTGCAGGCCAAGCCGACCTGACCAGCCGTCTTCGTCCACTGACCCGGAACTGCTGGTGCCCGGTTGGATGCCGGTGACGGCGGTCGCCGAAGTGGAAACCCGGCGGTGATCGTATTCCAGATCGTCATGCGTCCAGCGCAGACCGGCGATGCCACGAACGGCCGATGTGAAGTTCAGCGTGCTTTCGCCGAAGACCGCGTAGCTATCGTTGCTGGTGCTGTAATCGGCGATACCACGGTTGACGCTTGTGGGAGTGGTCAACGTGCGCTGATAGGTTTCATCGTCCTTGCCGTGCATGTAGAACAGGCCACCAACGTACTCCAGGAACTCGCCCTTCGGTGACGCCAGGCGCAGCTCTTGCGAATACTGATCGAACGCCAGATCGCCTATGTCGGCTGAGCCTGGAAAAGCGGCGGTGATGGTGCTTAGACGATCACCATCCTGATATTGGGTGTTATCCCAGCCACGCCACGCGGTGATCGAGGTCAGTGTGTAATCGCCAAGACTCCAGTCGAGTTGGCCAGAGAGGCCCTTGTTGATGTCATCGACGTGGCTGCGCGTGTCAGTATTGATCTTGCGGTTGTCGCTGGACGCCCGCACCGGGCTCAACGCATTTGCAAAGGCCGGCGTCAGTGACTCGCTGACCACACCATTCGGTGCATCGTCATGGGACTGCATGTAGTCCGCGATAAAGGTGAGCTTGAGGTCATCGTTAGGCGTGAACTCAAGTTTGCCGCGTGCGCCTTTGTGGTTGTAGCCATTGACCTCCTGACCGTTGTGCTCGTTATCGACGTTGCCGTCATAGCTGCCGAACAAGGTGGTGATCGAGCCCTTCAAAGTGTCAGGAATCAGACTGCCACCGAGACCGAAACGGGTACGGCTTTCGTTGCCACTGTAGTTCGATTGGTCGATGTAACCTTGGGTTTCGGCGGTCGGTGCCCGGCTGATGATATTGAGTACGCCGGCCGAAGCGTTCTTGCCGAACAGCGTGCCTTGCGGGCCACGCAGGACTTCGATCCGTTCCAGATCCAGCAGGTCAAGGGTCGTTTGACCTGGGCGAGCGTAGACCACGCCATCGATCACCGTAGCCACGGTCGGTTCAACGCCAGGGGAAGTGGATATCGTCCCCACGCCACGCACAAACAACGAGGTGTCCTTGTTCGAGGCACCGGTACGAAAATTCAGCGACGGTACTTGCTGGACGATGCTCGATACGCTGTTACGGTTGTCTCGCTCCAGCTGTTCGCCATCGACGACTGACACCGCCACCGGGATTTTTTGCAGCGATTCTTCGCGACGAGTTGCGGTGACTGTGACGGATGTAAGCGTCGGCTCACTGTTGTCGGCGGCGAACGCATTACCAGACGGCAACACGGCTAAGCCGGTAAATAACCACCCCGCAGCGCGAATCGAATGCGCCAATGTGTTTCTTGCCCCAGGAAAATTGCCCATGGTCTACCCGCTCGAAAGTGTGCCCTGAACCGCTGCCGTTCTGCGACGACAGCGTCTGAAATATGTCTTGGGCATTCGCTCGAGCGAGTAGCAGACAAAACGCATTGGTAGCGCTAACATCGACAGTATCAACAACCGCTACATAGATCGTCAAATACTAATAAATTAGTTTTATATATCATTTAGTTTTTAAAAGGATTGCGAGTTGAGCGAAAATTTACCTCGTAAACGCCGAGGCGCCGGCCGCGTTACCCTCAACACCGTGGCGCGACAGGCCGGAGTCTCGGCCATCACCGTTTCGCGCTTCTTCAACCAGCCGGAGCAGGTATCGCCTGAGCGACGCGAGCGCATCGCTGCCGTGGTTGCGCAATTGGGCTACGTGCCAAACCTGGTCGCCGGAGGGTTGGCCTCGGCGCGCGGCAAAATCGTCGGCATGGTGATCCCGAACATTTCCGGGCCGATCTTCGCCAACACTATTCAGGGTTTCAGCGACACGCTCAGTCGCAACGGTTATCAGCTGCTTTTGGCGTCGAGTTATTTCAGTGTCGAACAGGAAGAAAGTGCGGTGCGGGCGTTCCTTGGCTGGTCGCCGGCGGCGTTGGTATTGACCAGTCACTTCCACAGCGTTGGCACCGAAAAAATGATCGCTGAAGCGGACATCCCGGTGATTGAAACCTGGGACTACCAACCGGAGCGCGGGCCGATGCAGATCGGGTTTTCGCACTTTGACGTGGGTGTGGCAGCCGCGCGTTACCTGCATGACAAAGGCTATCGGCGAATTGCCTTCGTGCAGAACAGTGCCGCCGGTGATTTCAGTGCGCTGGAGCGCCGCGATGGCTACATCACCTGTGTTCGTGAACTGGGACTGGAACCGTGGGTATTTGCGCCGGAGGTGGGTCTGGCGCCGTTTGAAGCCGGAAAACAGGCGATGGAAGCACTCATGCAGGCCTCTGCCCCTCCCGATGCAATCATCTTCGCCAACGACAACCTCGCAGCCGGCGGGTTGCTGGCCGGGCAACGCACGGGGCTTAATATTCCCGGAGATTGCGCGGTGCTTGGGTTTGGCGATTACCCGTTTGCCGAAATGCTGCTCCCGAGTTTAAGCACTATCAAACCACCTGCCTTGGAGATCGGTGTAATGGCGGCGACACGAGTGCTGGAAAGCCTGGGAGTGCTGCCGGTGGAGGGCAAGGTGCAGCGGATAAATCTGCTGGATTGCCTGGTGATCGAGCGTGAAAGTACTTGAAAGCTGAATTGCAAACACGACCTGAGGACTCTGAATTATCTACCGCCGCGAGATACTCTCTGTCGCACCATCGTGCCTCTTCGACTCCGGCGGAGTCGACGCAATAGTTCAACACGGCCTACGTGTTCATCTCGCACAACCTGGCGGTGGTGCGTCACGTCGCTGATCACGTGATGGTGATGTACCTCGGTCGCCCGGTGGAAATGGGCCCGAAAGAGGACATCTACACCCGTCCTCTGCACCCGTACACCCAGGCCCTGTTGTCGGCGACGCCGACCATCCACCCGGATCCGGACAAGCCGAAAATCAAGATCGTCGGCGAGTTGCCCAACCCGCTGAACCCACCGTCCGGCTGCGCCTTCCACAAGCGCTGCCCGTACGCCACCGAGCGTTGCAGCACTGAAGAACCGGCCCTGCGCCTGCTCGACAGCCGGCAGGTGGCTTGCCACTACGCGGCAGACATCAACTACTGAGGCACAGGGGTTGACGGGCCGCGTCCTTGTCAAACCCCACGCCCGCCACCGGACGATCAGGCCTTTACTCGTGGGGAGGGAGAATTCACTTACCCTTGGTCGCTTTAATCTCCGCGAATGTAGTGCTCCAACTGCCGGATCAGATTGGCTTGCTCGACGATGGCTTCTTTCACCAGATCACCAATCGATAAAAGGCCAATCAGTTGATCACCCTCCAGCACCGGTAAATGACGTAGGTGACTGTCGGTCATGACCACCATGCAGCGCTCTATGCTCTGCCGACTGTCTGCCGTCACGACGGGCGCGCTCATGATGGCCCTGACCGGCGTACCCACCGAAGATCGGCCCTGTAGAACGACTTTGCGCGCATAGTCGCGTTCACTGATAACACCGATAACCAAACCCTTCTCGATGACAGGTAAAGCACCCACGTTCTTCTCAGCCATCATCTTCAGTGCGTCGAGCACCGTCTGATCCGGCGCGATGCTATGCACCTGCTGGTTTTGCAAGACCTTCAGTTTCAGCAACTGTGCGACTGTTTTCATAAGTGCCTACCCTGCGAATCACGGTTAAAAAATCAAAAAAAAACGCCTGAAACCTTTTGGTTTCAGGCGCCTTTGCCTGTTCTTTTGTGGTGTTGAAGCCTGCCTTACATACCCGATATCACTCCGGACATGTCAGCCCATTCGATCGTCATTGACCGGGCTGCCCAGGAAAATATGTACAGATAAATCCGATGCGGGTCTTGCAGCCTTTGTGCCAGTCGGCAGCCGCGGTCCAGGCAAACGTCAGTTGGAGGTAACCAGACGTCCAGGAAAGCGAACTGGCATGGAAAACACATCGAGACGACTGAGGTAGTGGACGCAAAGCCCGCTGCGCCGCCTTCGATTGGTGCACGGACTCATGCATGGCGCGTTACAAAAGCGCATGTTTCGGTCCGTTACGCAGCACAGCCGGCAAGCAGTCCATCATCTCTGCGTCAGATCAGGCCTCTAGCGTTTCAGTCATTGCGATGCCTTTGCGACCTAATTGTTTGACGCCATACATGGACTGATCCGCCGTTTTAAGCAGCGTGTCGAGACTCTGGCCGTGAACAGGAAACAGCGAAACCCCGATGCTGCACGAGAGCGCTCGCTCGCCAGCGGTTGTCATGACCGGCTGAGCGATGGCTCCAAACAACCTCTCCGCCTTTTTTTCCGCACTCTCGGCGCTGGTAATGTCCGTGAGCAGAATGACGAATTCATCCCCTCCATAACGTGCGACGGTGTCACGCGAGCGGGTCGCCTGAAGCATGCGACTTGCGACCGTTCGAAGCACTTGATCGCCGACTTCATGGCCGCATTCGTCGTTGATTTCCTTGAAGTGATCCAGGTCGATCAACAACACGGCAAACTGCGTCCCATCCATTTTCCAGTGGCCGATGGCCTGCTCAAAACGATCGGCAAAGAGGTAGCGGTTGGGCAGTTCTGTGAGTACGTCATGGGTTGCCAGATACGTTGCTCGTTCGTGCTCGACTTCAGCCCTTTCTATTGCCTTGAAATGCCGGATCAACACAAGTGGCATGAGGACAAGTGCCCCGGCCAGAACGGCAAGAATCACCCATGTTTCGGCGGTCAGAACATCCCCGAAACGCAGTTGACGCTCAAATAGCAACGTCATGGGTTGTGATGCGTTTCTGATGTCGACCCGATCAGACAGGCACGGCAAGAAAAACTGATCCAGGACGCCAGCCTGCTCTGTCTCTGTAGAAAACACGTTGTTTTCTGTACCCGCCCCGGTTTTCAGAACAGCGCTGATATGGACGAAAGGATCGACGTTCGCATCGTTGACGGCCTGCAATAGCGAGTCCGTTTTGATCAAAAGCAACGACAACATCGTGCTGCCGAAAAAGTTGGGGCGCGTGCTCTCTCTTGCATCCTCGGTACGACTGACAGACTGCATCAGAATGTAGGCATTACCCCCTTCGTACATCGAGAAAACGGGTGATACGACGGGTTTCTGATTGCTGCGGGTTCGCGCCAGTGCATATGAAAGATGCCCAACGGTTTCCAGCCGAACGCCATAGATCGAACTGGATTCCGGGGCTGGCGGGTACATGAACAACACGGGCCAGGTCTCATTGAGATTGACCTGATGCTGGGCAGGTTGCTGAGCCAGGCTCGGGAAATCCTTGAGTGCAAAATCCGGACGCCAGGTGCGTCTCAACAGTTTTTCAAAGGCTGCCTGCTCGGCGACGGGTACCGCCCTCGCCGCCTCGAGCATGTAAATATGAGGGTACGCGGATAAAACCGCTGCCGCATAGCGAGCGGCTGCTTCCGTATCGCTCTGGTCGACGGCCTGAAGAAATGCAGAAAAACCCGACAATACCGCTTCATTGGTATCGAGCTGGTTGCGCACGATGCCGGAAATGTTCTGTACGTACTCTGAAAAACGCGTTTTCCGGCGTTCAGTCTCGGACGTCAGCAGTAGCAACGTCGAAAACCCCACCAAACCGACCGCCAAAAGCATGAACCCCACCAAAGAGCTGCGCCGTTTGGTAAGCATCATTCGGGCTTCTCGACTTGCAGAGCGTACGGGGTGCCGAGGGGCATAACTAGAGCAAAGGCAAGCGCTATGGTTTTCAAACGAGGTGCAATCCATGCAGTAAAAAGGGAAGTCCAAAGTGTCACAGTGCCAGTATCTCACTAAACCGCACGGTAGACGTAGAGCCGATTAAGCGTACTGATCCCCATCTTGCTGCCGTTGTTCTTGAAGTTCTCTGCGACTCCAGACAATTTTCCGCCAACTCTTTGGCTGGTTCACTGCGACTTCGCTCCCCGAGCGGTCGTCAACAAAACGTTATTTTTCCGAAATGTTTTATAACCGTTAATCAGTAAAATCTGTTTTTTGACGCCTGACCGATGTGCGGTCACAACTTTTGAGCTCCTCCGGGTCATAAAACGGTAACTGCAGATGGAATATTGGCATTTACCGAGGTTTTCGCCTGATACGGAGATAAACTCATGATTTTCAATGTACGAGATTTTGGCGCCAAGGGAGATGGCATCACTGACGACACGGCGGCGATACAACGCGCAATTGATGCGGCGGCCGCTGCAGGCGGGGGGCAAGTGTATGCGCCGACCGGAACTTATATCGTTTCGGGGGGTGAGGAGCCTTCCGACGGCTGCCTGATGCTCAAGAGTAACGTCTACCTGTACGGCGATGGCATGGGCGCAACCACTGTCAAAGTGGCTGACGGTTCCGACACCAAGATCACCGGCGTCATCCGCTCCGCCTATGGCGAGCAAACCCACGACTTTGGCGTCAGCAATCTCACCATCGACGGCAACCGTGACAACACCACGGGCAAGATCGACGGTTGGTTCAACGGCTACATTCCCGGCGAAGCGGGCTACGACTCCAACGTCACCCTCGACAGCGTCGAGATCAAGGATTGCTCCGGGTACGGTTTTGACCCTCACGAGCAAACCGTCAACATGGTCATCAAGAACAGCGTCTCCCACGGCAACGGCCTGGACGGATTCGTTGCCGACTTCCTCAGCGACAGCACCTTCGAAAACAATGTTGCCTACGACAACGACCGGCACGGTTTCAACATCGTTACCAGCACCCACGACTTCACGCTCACCAATAACGTTGCCTACAGCAACGGCGGTAATGGCATCGTGGTGCAGCGCGGCAGCGAGGACATCCCCTCCCCCAGCAACATCACCATCACCGGCGGCGAGGTGTACGGCAACGGCGCCGAAGGGGTGTTGATCAAACTGTCCAGCGAGGTGACCGTCAGCGGCGTCGACATTCACGACAACGCCAGCGCCGGGATTCGCATCTACGGCAGCAACCACGTCGAGATCATCGACAACACGCTCAACAACAATTCCCTGGGCAGCCCCGTCCCGGAGATCATCATTCAGTCGTACAACGACACCCTGGGCGTGTCCGGCAAGTACTTCAACGGCAGCGATAACACCCTCCAGGGCAACGTCATCATCGGCAGCAACCTGTCGACCTACGGCATTGCAGAGCGCAATGAAGACGGCACTGATCGCAACGCCATTATTGGCAACACCATCAGCCACACCAGCAACGGCGCCACGCTGATCTATGGCGACGGCAGCTACGTCAGTGCCACGGTGCCGATGACCATCGTGCAAGGTACGGCTGGCAACGACACCCTGCTGGGCAGTTCCGCGACCGAGATCTTCTACGGCGGGGCCGGCAACGACACGATCAACGGCGGTGCCGGTGGCGACATTCTGGTGGGTGGTGCGGGCCTCGACAAACTCACCGGCGGTACCGGCGCCGACACGTTCCGTTTTGTCACTCAGTCCGACAGTTACCGCAACGCAACCACAAGCTTCGATGACACCCTCACCGACTTCGACGTCACCCAGGACAAGATCGATCTCGCCGGCCTCGGATTCACCGGGCTGGGCAATGGCCGTGGCGGCACTCTGCAAGTCAGCTACAGTGCCAGCAGCAATCGCACTTACATCAAGGACTACGATGCCGACGCCAGCGGTAACCGCTTCGAGCTGATTCTCTCAGGCAACTTCGCCAGCACCCTGACCGCCAGCAACTTCATCTTCAATAGCGTGATCACCGGCACCAGCGCCAGCGACTCGCTGCTGGGTAGCGATTCGGCTGATACCCTGCTCGGCCTTGCGGGTAACGACAGCCTCAGTGGCGGCGCGGGCGACGACATGCTCGACGGCGGCGCCGGGCGCGATTCGCTGTACGGCGGCGCGGGTGCCGACACCTTCCGCTACAGCAACGTGCTCGACAGCTACCGCGACTACGACACTGGTGGTATCACGGCCAGCGACTCGATTTATGACTTCACCGTGGGTGTCGACAAGATCGATGTTTCGGGCCTGGGCTTTCTCGGCCTCGGCGATGGCCACAATGGCACGTTGTACATCACCCTCAACGCGGCCGGTGACAAGACCTACATCAAGTCCGCCGAAGCGGATGCCGACGGCAATCGATTTGAAATTGCCCTCAGCGGTAACTACCTCAACACCCTGACCGCCAGCGACTTCGTGTTCGGCGAGCGCGCCCAGCAGGACATCCTCTACCTGCCCACCCTCGGCCAATCCAATGCGCGCCTACTGCGCATGACGGAGGACGACAATCAGTCCGGCACCTCGATGCTGGTCAACGACCTGGACCGCTACACCCCCTACGACGTTCGCAACCAGTTCACCGATGGCAATGGCAACGGCATCGACATTGCGGTGGGCGGCAGCACAGTCACCGGCCTGTCGACGCTGAGCGCCGAGGAACTCAAGTTGTGCTGGTGGCTGACCGACACCAATCAACCCGGGGCTGCGCTGTTGCGCGCCGTGACGCTACTGCGGGACCAGCTCACCGAACTTCAATCGATCAGTAACGTCACCATGGGCATCATTTGGGGCCAGGGCGAGGAACCGGCCCAGGAGATCGGCCGCGCCACGGACAAAGCAGCGGCCGCCGCGGCCTACAAGGCCGCGACCCTCAAGGTGTTTGATTACCTGCATGCCCAACTCGGCAACTTCAACGTGTACTTGATGGAAACCGGTCACTACGAGCAGGACGCGGCGCGTGCCCGTGGTTATTCGGAGGAGAAGATTGCTTCCATCGTCGAGGGCGTTGGCTATGTCCGGACCGCCCAGGAAGCCATCGCCGCCGAGCGTGCCGACGTCAAGCTGGCGGCGGACTACACCGACCTCCCCTTGCGCTATGAAGTCGAGCCGCTGGCGTATCCCGACGACGTCTGGCACCTGCACGAAGAGTCGGCAGAGATCGTTGGCCAGCGGCTGGCCGACTACATCGCCTATGACCTTGGCTTCCAGGGCAACCCCAACGACAACAACGGCGTGCAGGACATTTTCGACAACGCCCGGACCATGATTTCCGGTACTGTTCAGGCGGATACCCTGGTGGGCAGTTCGGGCAACGACACGCTGGATGGAAACCTGGGCGCCGACACCATGACCGGTGGCGATGGCAACGACATTTATGTGGTCGATAACGCATCAGACCGCGAGGTGGAAACCAACACCTCGACCTCACAGATCGATGCGGTGCAGGCCTCGGTCAGTTGGTCCCTGGGCGCCAATCTCGAGAACCTGGTGCTGACCGGCGTGTCGTCCATCAACGGCACCGGCAATGAGCGGCAAAACTTCATCACCGGCAACGCCGCCAACAACGTGCTTGATGGTGCAGCAGGAGCCGACAGCCTGAGCGGCGGCGATGGCAACGACACCTATTACGTCGACAATGCCGATGACGCCGTGATCGAGACCAACAGCAATGCAACGCCTGGTGGGATCGACAGCGTGCACAGCAGCCTGGCGGCCTTTACCCTCAGCAATAACGTCGAACATCTGTATGTCGATAGCACTGGCGCCGCCAATGGTACGGGCAATGCGCTGGACAACACGCTGTTCGCCGGAGCTGGCAACAACGTGCTGGACGGGCGCGATGGCATTGACACGGTGTCCTATGACCGCGCCTTGTCCGGCGTGACCGTAAACCTCTCAACGTCTGCGCAACAAAACACCGTGGGTTCCGGGCTAGATACCGTGAAATCCTGCGAAAACCTGACGGGAAGCGCCTACGCCGACAGCCTGTCGGGCAACAGCGCCGCGAACGTTCTGAACGGTGGCGCGGGCAACGATGCGCTGGTGGGTGGTTCGGGCGATGACCGGCTGATCGGCGGTGCAGGCACCGACAACCTCACCGGAGGTACTGGCGCGGATACCTTCGCGTTCAGTGCGCTGTCGGACATGGGTGTCGGGGCTTTGCGTGATGTGATCAACGGTTTCAAGAGCACCGAGGGCGATCACCTGGATTTCACCGGCCTGGACGCCAACCCGCTGACCGTCGCTGTCGACGCCTTCACCTTCATCGGCAGTAACGCCTTCGACCCTGCCAACGCCACCGGCCAACTGCGTTTTGCCGATGGCATTCTTCAGGGCAGTGTGAATGCGGGGGCCACACCCGAGATCGAAATCCAACTGGTGGGCGTTCAGGACCTGCACGCCAACGATTTCACAACTTTGGGTTAAACCCCGGATCCAAGCAAAGTCGCGGCCACCTGAAGATCGAAGGCGAACGCCGGGGTTTGCTGGGGGATGGTGCGACCCATTTGATGGCGGTGTTTATGCGGGAGAGCGGGTTTTGAGAGCGACAGACTTCAAATCGCTATCGATTCTCGCGTGTGTGCCACAAGCGAAGCAGATAGAGGGTTGTACCCTGGATTTCGTAACGTAGTTCGTAGTGACCAACCAGGATTCGACGCACATCACGCGGGTCAAACTCCTCGATGCGCTCACCAATGCGAGGATTGGCAAGCAAAATACCTGGTGTCGAAGTAAGTTGCCGGACCGTATGAATGGCGGCGGTTTTGTTTACTGTTGCCAAAAACTCGTAAAGACGGGAGATATCGGTAAGTGCCTTGCCAGTCCACTTCACCTCCATCAGTGTGGCACCGGTAACGGCGTGTCTGTTCCCAAACTGTCAGCCCAGGCCTGGACAGCCTGATGGTCAATCACGCGATCTGCGTCTACATCAGCAAGGGCTTCACGGGTTAGACGACTGCGCTCCTCTTCCAGGTCGATCCAGGCGCATAGAGCTTGCTTGACGATCCAGTTTTTGGATCGTTCCAGACGCTCGGCCATTTCATCGACCTTCTCGGCTAGATCTACAGGTACGTGAGCCGTTACAGATCGGGTTTTGACGGATGTAGCCATAATCATTACTCCTTTGCCAACCAATGCAGTCAGCTCAAGCATGCGCAACCTTGATTCAAAGCGAATCTCTTTGAATCGAATTAAATCATAATTAGTAAGCCAGGAAGGTCGCGCGCGACACGTGGTCAGAAAAAGCCATGACTACCCCGCCATCAACGCCGCTTCGGTTTGTGCCCCGGCCAGGAACACCGCGATTTCCGGGTCGGTCCGCAAGGCGTGGAGCAGAAACTCAAGCATGCTGCGAATTCCCTTTCAGTGGTGGTCAACGATCTTTGGGTTCTTGCGCTGGAGCCGTAAACCACTTGTCCTTGGGCACCCACTTTTCTTGTTGCGGATCACCCAGATAGTGCGGCGACATGATCTGCACGCCGTACTCGTTGAACACATCCTGAATGTTGGCGTGCAACATGCTGAGCAACACCGCGCGCGGCCGAGGCTGGCTTGGAATGGCCTGGGCCACCAGACGGTACTCCGGGTAGAAATCTGACAATGCCGTTTGAAACACTTGTGCGGGTGGGTTTTCGAGAATCCCGGGCGTGCGCCTTGCAGCTTCCAGCAACATCCCTTCGACCTGTCGCCACGGAGTGTCGTAGCCGATGGTCACCACGGTATCGACCACGTAACCGGGGCCTTGTACGACCCGTGAATAGTTCTTGGTGACCGTGCCGGTGATCATCGAGTTGGGCAACGTCAACACCTCGCCCAGACCGGTGCGAATACTGGTGGTGAACATACCCAGTTCGGTGACTGTCCCTTCGTGATCGCCAATGCGCACGAACTCACCGGGGCGCAAGGTTCGGGTGTACGTCAGGATCAACCCGGCCGCAGCCTGCCCGACCACGCTGGAAGCACCCAGTGAAATCATCAGACCGACCAGTACCGACAAGCCTTTGAACGCATCGGTACCCGCTCCCGGCAGGTACGGATACGCCATGGCCAACGCAAACAGCCAGATGGCCAGGGACGTCAGGCGTTGGGTCGGTTGCAGGGTTTCATGGTTCAGCCAGCTGAAGGTGCCGGGCATGGCCATGCGGCGCAGAATCCGGCGCATGAACGCCGTGGCGCCGCGAGCGATGAAAAAGATCGCCAACGCCACGCCCAGGCCGGGTATCGCGCCGAGGATGCCTTGCAATAAATAATCGCCGACTTCCAACAGATAGTTGTTGAGGCTTTCACCCCATGGCCGGGTATAGGGAAAACGCGACAGGACAAACCCCAGCCACTCATACGTCAGCAACAACACGATGACCCAACGCAGAAACTCGAGCAGGCGGCTGACCAGCGGATAGAGAAACTTGGCGTCGAACAACGGCACCCGTCCGACCTTGATCGCCTGGGTGTGCTTGTGCATCAGTTCGGGCAGTCGCTTGAGCACCCGGCGACGCAGAAACACCATGCACAGCAGTAGCCCGAGGTAGATCCCCGTGGCGAGCAACGCCGCAGCCACCGACCGCAGTATCAACCGCAGGCTGCGGCCTTCCTGGATTTCGGCCACTACCTGTCGCAGTTTTGCAGCCGCCGCTTCGGCTGCCTGTTGCGCCGATTCGTACTCGGTTTCATCGTAATCCTTGGGCGACACGATAAAGGCACGGCGACTGCCCAACAGCACCATGTAGCTTTTCAGCACAGGGTCAACGGTGACACTCAGGTCATCCGCTTCATCCAGGGCTTCGCCGATGACCCCTTTCGCCCGTTTGACCCGCGACGCCGGCGCTTCGCCGAGGATCGTCGCTCGAAACACCATGATGCTGCGGTTGGCCACTTTCAGTTCAGCGGGCGCATCGATCACCTTGGGTGTTTCATCAGCCCATGACAACGCTGACCAGAACAGACCGAATACAGTCAACAATACAGCGAGCACCCTGCTCCGCATGGGTCATTTCCTTACTTCACAAAAAATTCAGATAGAGGCTTGTTTCGCAGCGTAGTTCACCGATAAATGGTTGTCAGATTTCGGCTGCCTCCCCTTTGCGAGCCGCTGGGTGATGGTCCCGAGATTCGGGCACTAGCCGAGTTCTGCGACTCGCAATCATGATCCTTGGGGGAAAACAGGAAGGCTCCGGCTTTCCTGCTATGTTCCAATCACCGTTCATTGACGCAGGTCTGAACATTGGACGGCTATATCCTGATAATGCACTTTTCAGATTTCCAGGCGGGCTTTCGATGACCTCCCAGCTCTTTGAAGTTCACGGACTCGTGAGTTTTACCCTTGCGATACTCCTGCTGTTCCTCGGTAAAACCATCGTTCAACACAACACGTTTCTACGCCAATACTGCATTCCCGAATCGGTAGTCGGCGGGTTCGTCTGTGCGGCGGTAACGTCGCTCCTGTACTTCGGCCTCAATATTCAGATCGAATTCGATTTGCAGATCCGCGACACGTTGCTGCTCTACTTCTTTGCCGGTATTGGTTTGCGATCGGACATGCGCCAACTCATCAAAGGCGGACGCCCGCTGCTGATCCTGCTGGTGCTCGCCAGCGTATTCATTGTTTTGCAAAACACGCTGGGCATGGGTGTGGCCGAAGCCTTTGGGTTCGATCCCAAGGCGGGTTTGATGGTGGGCTCGATTTCCCTTACCGGCGGGGTCGGCACCACCCTGGCCTGGGCACCGATCTTCGTCGAAAAACTGGGCATCAGTAACGCCCATGAACTGGGGATCGCCAGCAACACCGTGGGTCTGATCGCCGCTTGCGTGATTGGCGGCCCTATCGCCAATCGTTTGATCAATCGTCATGGCCTGACGCCTTCCCGGGATGCGGAGCTGGAAGTCGGCATTCTCGAGCAACAACCGAGCAAGGCACTGGACTACTACGACGTGCTCTGGGCATGGATGTGGCTCAACCTGACCCTGATGCTCGGCTATGGACTCAACCTGCTGCTGGTCGATGCCGGCATCACCCTGCCCAAGTTCGTCAGCTGCCTGTTCGCGGGCATCGTCATTCACCACATCGTTCTGGCCGTGCTGGGTGATTCGCGATTGAAAACCTGGAGCGGCGCGAGCCTGGGTCTGGCACTGATCTCGGATATCTGCCTGGGCATGTTTTTGACCATGGCCCTGATGGGGCTTCAGTTATGGCAGCTCAGCGGCGCCTTGATGTTCATAATGTGCGCGTTGACCCTGCAAATTCTGTTGACCGTCGTCTACACGTATTTTGTGGTCTTCCGCTTCATGGGGCGCGATTACGAAGCCAGCGTGATCGCTTCCGGGTTCGGCGGCATAACCCTCGGCTCCACCGCAACGGCCATTGTCAACATGACGACCGTGACGCAAAAGTACGGCGCAGCCCACCAGGCCTTCCTGATCGTGCCGTTGGTGTGTGGCTTTTTCATTGACCTGGTCAACGCCGTGATCATCGGCATGTTCAGCGGTATTTAATCCCGGCCAAAAACAAAGAAGCCACTCGATTGAGTGGCTTCTTTTGAAGTTTTTTTCGCTCGTCTAGGCCAGTTTGATGGTTCCGCCCTGGATCTCATCCCGCGCCATCCGCAAATCATAGGCGTCCTGATGGAGCTGGTGGATCAGGTTGAGCAACCGTTGGCGCAACACCTCGTCCTTGAGTTGCTCAGCTGCACGCATCACATCGAGCGCCGCTGCCTCATTGTTGGAGGCGACGGAGTCGAGCAGTTTGCGCACGCTTCTTGATGGCCGATTCATCTCTTCCTTGCCCTCTGTTTTCGATGACGCGAATCATAGGGCTTGAATGTTTCGTCCATGTTTCAAATACGGTGAAATCAAAAAGTGCATCATCCATCCAGTTCGACTGCCGTGGAGAGCGCCGGGCGGGATATCGACCCGGAGCAGAGAATTGGCGGAAGGCAGCCGGAGTCGAACCTGCCCGGGAACGGATGCCGTCCCCAACCGGGTTTGAAGCCCGGCCGCGCCACCGGGCGCGATTGCCTTCCTTGAAATCAGGGCTCGGGGTGTTGAGCCAATGCATTGTCCAGACGAATCTGCCGACGATCACCGAAGCGCCGGGTCAAGCCTATGCGGTCGAAGTATTCCAGAATCTGAATGCTGCGCTTGCGCCCCAAACCGACGGCATCGCGAAACGCCGTCACCTGAATCACCGGGTCGACGGCCGCCAGTTGCACAAGCATAGCTGCCAATCGACGGATCATGCTGTCGGTGTAGAACAGGTCACGCACCACTTGATGCAACAGGCCCAGACGCGCCATTTTGCGCAACAGCGCGCGCACGGTCGCTTCGTCATGCCCCAGGTTGCGCACCCACGGCGGATCGAAACCGGCTTGTTCGAACAGCGGTTGCAAGCGTTGCCACAGCGCTTCGTCTTCTTCACTCAAGCGCACCTGATGGTCGGGAAGATGCAGCCACGGACCGCTGCTGGCGATGTCGCCACTGGCCAATAACTCGTCGAGCAGGCTGATGAAGGTCGGGCGGTCGAGCGCGGTGCCGGTAAAGCGCCGCAAGCGGTCGCGGTCCGGGCCCATCTGGTCGGGTTCCAGTTCATGAAAGCGTGCGAGGTGCGCAAGCAATGGAGCTTTCAGAGCTTCCCAACGGGCGGTGCTGTACAGCAACGGGCCTTGCCGGGTGTCGATCATTCGAATGTCGTCGGGCAACGCCCAGGTGTTGCGAGGTCGATTGAACTGACGCTCCACGCGTTGCGGGTCCAGTCCGACATCACTGAGGGACAGCAACGCCGGCAGGATCTCTTCCAGTTTCTCGCTGTTGGCCAAAGCGTGTAATTGCGCCAGGCGTTCGGGGCTGCGCCGTTGGCGACTGGGGGCAAACGGGTCGAGCACCCGACCGCCACCGAGCGTTCTCTGAGCGCTTTGGTCGCGCAGGATCAGCCGGTCACCCTTCACGGCGTGCACGGGTGAATTGAGCAAGACTTGCGCAAACATGCGCTCGCCCGGTGGCAGGCTGGCGCCTTCGAGCAAGGCCACTCGCCCGGTCACGTCCTGCGTGCCGAGGTGAACGTGAACCGGTTGGAAGTGTTCGAAAGCGCGAGACTCGCTCGCCAGCAGTTGCAGGTCGATATCCAGGCGCTCGGTGGGTGCGTGAAGCCAGTCGGCAAGCAACCAGTGACCACGATGAATCTGCTCCAGCGCCAGGCGATCCGCGCTCAGGTTCAGGGCCACGCGTTGACCGGCAAAAGTGCTGTCTGCCGTCTGGTTCTGTGCATGCAACCCGCGAATGCGCACCGGTTTGCCCTGCGGTCCCAGCAACAACGTATCGCCCACCGCCACTTGCCCCGACAACGCCGTGCCGGTGACCACGATGCCCGCACCGGCAATGCTGAATCCCCGATCGATCGCCAGGCGAAAGCCGCCTTCGGTACTGCGTTGCTGCACTTCGCGCTGGGTTTGCAACAGCTGTTGGCGCAAGCTTTCGACGCCTTCGCCGGTGATACTCGACACTGCAATCAGCGGTGCATCGACATAGGGTCCGGGGGCCAGCAAGGCGCGGATTTGCTGGTGTACGGTTTCGATCCTGGCGCTATCGACCCGGTCACATTTGTTGATCGCAACGATTGCCCGGGGAATGCCCAGCAGTTCGACAATCGCCAGATGTTCGCGGGTCTGCGGCATCACCCCATCATCGGCAGCCACCACCAGCAACACCAGATCAATGCCTTGAGCCCCGGCCAGCATGTTGTGAGTGAAGCGCTCGTGACCGGGCACATCGATGAAACCGGTCAGGCCCGCTCTCGGCTCCAGCGCCGCATAGAGATAACCGAGGTCGATGGTCATGCCGCGTTCGCGTTCTTCCCGGCGTCGGTCACCTGCCTGGCCCGTGAGCGCCTGGAGTAAGGCCGTCTTGCCGTGGTCGATGTGCCCTGCGGTGCCGACAATCACCCTGCCCGGCCCTCCATGTGCAATTGATCGAGCTGCGCCAGCCACGCCGGTTCGTCATCCAGTTGCCGCAAGTCCAGCCACAGGGCGTCATCGTCAATGCGACCGAGCACGGCAATCGGCAAACGTCGAAAGGCTTCCTCCAGATTCAACAAGGCACGCCCACGCAAACGCTTCGACGTGAGCGGCCGCAGACACAATGCGGCGCTGGGCAACCGCGCCACCGGTTGGCTGCCGCTGCCGATCATGCCCAGGGCCGGTAACGCACTGACGGTCCACTCCTCGCCCACTACCGTGGCCAGCGTCGGGCGCAGGCGTTCAGCCTGGGCCAGAATTTCGTTTTGCGGCCGGGTCAGCAGGCGCAGGCTCGGCAACCGCTCGGCCAGACGGTCCGGGTTGCGGTACAGGTTCAACACCGCTTCGAGGGCGGCGAGGGTCAGTTTATCGACACGCAAGGCGCGCTTGAGCGGGTTCTTCTTGATCTTGGCAATCAGCGCTTTGCTTCCGACAATCAGCCCGGCCTGCGGGCCACCAAGCAGTTTGTCGCCGCTGAAGGTGACAATGTCCGCACCATCCTGCAGCGCCTGCCGCACCGTCGGTTCGGCGGGCAAGCCCCAACGGGTCAGATCCAGCAAGCTGCCGCTGCCGAGGTCTTCGAGCAACGGCAACCCATGTTGATGGGCCAATTGCGCCAACTCGGCGGTCGGCACACTCGTGGTGAAACCCTGAATGCTGTAGTTGCTCGCGTGCACGCGCATGATCAAGCCGCTGCGCGGGCTGATGGCCGCTTCGTAGTCGCGGGCGTGGGTGCGGTTGGTGGTGCCGACTTCATGCAGCTTTACCCCGGCGCGGGCCATGATGTCGGGGATACGAAAAGCGCCGCCGATTTCGATCAACTCGCCTCGGGAGATGATGCCTTCCTTGCGCGCCCCCAGGCTGTTGAGGGTCAGCAGCACAGCGGCGGCATTGTTGTTGACCACGGTCACGGCTTCGGCGCCGGTCAATTCGCGGATCAGGCCTTCGATCAAATCGTCGCGGTCGCCGCGCTTGCCGGTTTGCAGGTCAAATTCCAGATTGAGCGGATAGCGAGCGGCCATTTGTACGGCCTCTATCGCTTCTTCGGGCAACAACGCCCGGCCGAGGTTGGTGTGCAGAACGGTGCCGGTGAGGTTGAATACCCGCCGCACATGGCTGCGGTGTTGGCTGGCCAACCGCTCGCCGACTCTACCCGCCAGCACCTCGGGGCTGACCTCAACCGGCGCGAGCAAACGCTGCTGAACATCGTCGCGCAACTCGTCGAGCAATTGACGCAGGGCGGCAAGTAACGCGTCGCGTCCAAAGCGCTCGGCCAACGGCTGGTACGCCGCATGACGCAACAGACTGTCAACGGAAGGCAAACGCAGGTGATGGCTGGCACCGCTGGCGGACATCTGGCACTCCTGAAATCGAAAGACCGTCGCGCCAGAGTGTAGACGCTGTGGTCATTCGTCTCCCGGTGCCAGCAACAGATTCGGCGCCAGACGCTGGTAGCCGTCCTGGGCCAGGCGCATGTCGAGCATCAGGCTGGACAGGTCCGCCGACAGCGCTTCGGCATGGGCGTCGTTTTCCAGGTACAACAATTTCAGATACGTGTTGCAGCTCGGGCACATCTCGGCGCGCAACGGTGCCTGATTGGCGGCGTGGCGATCGTCCTCAAGGCTGAGGTAGTCCAGCCCCTTGCTCTGTTCGCAGTACACGCATTTGACCCGCACCACATGCCACTCGCAGGCACACAAGGAACAGGCCAGATAGCGTAAGCCGTTGTGTTTGCCACGATTGCGGATCACCCCGGCCATGGCCGGTGAACCGCAGGCCGGGCATTGGCTGAGGCTGTCGCCGGGCTTGAGTTGCAGGTTGGGCGTGCTCAACAGCCAGTGGCTCCAGGCCGTTTGCAGGGCCGCACCGAGAAACGGCACCAACGCTGCCGGCACCAGCGAAAACTGGCCGCTAACCAGTGCCACCGCCCAGGCGCGTCGCTGACCGGGGCTGGCCTGGTTCAACGCTGCCAGTGCGTCGGTCACAGCCGGTTGCGACGGTGCCGGGTAGCTTTCCAGCAATGCATCGAGATACGGCTGCCAGTCGTCTTCGCGCACCAGGCTGTCGGCCGCGAAGGGCGGCAAGCCGTGTTGCTGGCAGACCTCAATGCGTTGTAGATCCAGCGGTTCGCACAGCGGCGGGTTGTCCAGCACATGCTGTTGCACCCGGCACAACCCGGCGATGAGGCGCAGATAATCGGCCAGCGGATGCCCCTCGGCCAGCTGTTCCAGGCGCTGGGCGCGCAGATCAAAAAGTGTGTGCGGCGGCAGGTGCAGAAACGGCGGCGAACTGGCCGCCGCTTCGATTTGTCCGGGTTCGAGGATGGTTGGCAACGGTCAGCCCTTTTTGGTGATCGGTGGTTTAGGTGCCTCGTCACGGGTCACCTCGCGGTACCAGAGTTCATGGTGTTTCTTCGCCCAGGGACGGCTGACCCAGCCATGCAGCATGGCGCCGACCGAACCCTTGATCCAGAGTCCGGCGTAGATGTGCACGATGATGCTCAGGATCAGCACGAACCCGGCCAGCGCATGCAGCAACATCGCCCAACGAATCGAGGTGATGCCGAAGTACTCGCTGAAATACGCCCGCCAGATCACCAGACCGCTGAACAACAGCACCAGCATGCACAGCAGTAAAGTCCAGAACAGCAGCTTCTGCCCGGCGTTGTATTTGCCCACCGCAGGCACATCCTCCTCGTCATTGGCCATCACCCGATCGATGCGCCTGAGCCACAGGCGATCATTGGCAATGAAGAAGTTGGCGCGCCAGAAGCTCAACACCAGACCGAGGAAAAACACGAACATCAGCACGCCCATGAACGGGTGCAGGATCCTCGTCCATGGCCCGCCGCCGAACAGGTTGCTCAGCCAGAACAGCGCCGGATGGAACAACGCCAGCCCGGACAACCCGGCCATCAGGAACAGAATCGCCACCAGCCAGTGATTGGTACGCTGGTTGCTGGTGTAGCGCAGGATGGTCTTGTTGCTCATGGCCTGCCCTCCCCGCGTGGATCGAAGGTATGGACCGCCGGATCAACCTCATGCACCGAGGTGTCCGGTGGACTGGGGTGCTCATCTTCCTCGACACGGTTCGGTCCGATGCGCACGTAATGGAAGAACCCGGCCAGCACCGCCGCCCCCATGGCCAACAACGCCAGAGGTTTGCTGATGCCCTTCCACAGTCCTACCAACGGGCTGATCGCGGGATGATCAGGTAACCCGGCATAAATCCGCGGCGTGTCGGCGTGGTGCAACACATACATCACGTGGGTACCGCCAACGCCTTCGGGGTCGTACAGACCGGCGTTTTCAAAGCCACGACTCTTGAGGTCGACGATGCGCTCGGCGGCATGTTCCTTCATGTCGTCCTTGGTGCCGAACACGATGGCGCCGGTTGGACAGGTCTTCACGCAGGCCGGTTCCAGCCCCACCGCCACCCGGTCCGAACACAACGTGCATTTGTAAGCTTTGTGATCCTTTTGCGAGATGCGCGGAATGTTGAACGGGCAACCGGTGATGCAGTAGCCGCAACCGATGCAATGATCCTGATCGAAATCGACGATGCCATTAGCGTGCTTGATGATCGCACCGGGGCTGGGGCACGCCGCCAGGCAACCGGGTTCGGCGCAGTGCATGCAACCGTCCTTGCGGATCAGCCACTCCAGGTTGCCGGCGTCGGTTTCGTGCTCGGTGAAGCGCATCAACGTCCAGGTTTCCGCGGTGAGGTCTTGCGGGTTGTCGTAGGTGCCATGGTTATGGCCGACCTCGTCGCGCAACTCGTTCCATTCCGAGCAGGCGACCTGGCAAGCCTTGCAGCCGATGCATTTGGTGGTGTCGATCAGCTTGGCGACTTCATCCACGCCGCGCACCGAGGGCGCGGGTGTGGTGGTGGCCGAGCGGGCGATGATGTCTTGGCTGGCCATTTAGACTTTCTCCACGTTGACCAGGAATGACTTGGATTCCGGGGTCTGTGTGTTGCCATCGCCGAGGAACGGCACCAGGGTGTTGGTCAGGTAGCCGTGTCGCGTGAGGCCCGTGAAACCCCAGTGCAACGGGATACCGATCTGGTGCACCACCTGATTGTTGACCTGCAGCGGACGAATCCGCTTGGTCACCACCGCCACCGCTTCAATGAAACCGCGCTTGCTGCTGACCCGCACCCGGTCACCGGCGACGATGCCTTTCTCCTTGGCCAGCACTTCGCCAATTTCAACGAATTGCTCCGGTTGGGTAATCGCGTTGAGCTTGCAGTGCTTGCTCCAGAAGTGGAAATGCTCGGTCAACCGGTAGCTGGTGGCGGCGTACGGGTAATCCTTGGCCACGCCGAGGGTTTCCCATACCGAATCGAAGATTCGCGCGGCCGGGTTGCTGGTGGCTTTCTTGTTTTGCGGATGCAGCGGGTTGATACCAATTGGCGTCTCGAACGGCTCGTAGTGTTCGGGGAACGGGCCTTCGTTCATCTTGTCGACGGCGAAGAACCGTGCCACGCCTTCGGGGTTCATGATGAACGGATTCATCCCCGCTTCCGGCGCCACGTCGGCCTTGTAGTCCGGCACATCGGTGCCGCCCCAGGCCTTGCCGTTCCACCACACCAGGCGTTTTTTCGGATCCCACGGCTTGCCGGACAAATCCGCCGAAGCGCGGTTATAGAGAATCCGTCGGTTCGCCGGCCAGGCCCACGCCCAACCTTGATGCTGATGCATGCCGAACGGATCGTTGTTGTCACGGCGCGCCATCTGGTTGCCCGCCTCGGTCCAGCTGCCGCAGAAAATCCAGCACCCGGATGCCGTACTGCCGTCGTCCTTGAGTTGACCGAACCCGGCCAATTGCGCGTTGCCCTTGATCGCCGCGCCCGTCGCGTCGGTGAAATCCGTGGTGGCGTAGCCGTTGATTTCCTTGGCCAGTTCTTCCGGTGAAGGCTCGTGAGCAATCTTGTACGGCCACGACAGTTTCAGCATCGGATCGGGGTATTTGCCGCCCTCTTTCTCGTATCGCTGGCGCAGACGCAGGAACAGTTCACACATGATCCGTATGTCGGTGCGCGCTTCGCCGGGGCCATCGGCGCCCTTCCAGTGCCATTGCAACCAGCGGCTGCTGTTGACCAGAGAGCCGTCTTCCTCGGCGAAACAGGTCGTGGGCAAGCGAATGACTTCGGTCTGGATCTCGGCGCTGTTGACGTCGTTATACGGCCCGACCTTTTGCCAGAACTCCGAGGTCTCGGTGGCCAGCGGGTCCATCACCACCAGCCATTTCAGCTTGGCCAGTGCCGCCATCACCCGGTTTTTATCGGGCAGCGCGGCGATGGGGTTAAAGCCCTGGCACATGTAGCCGTTGACCTTGCCCTGGCCCATCAGGTCGAACACCTTGAGGATGTCGTAGTTGGGAATGTCCAGCTTCGGCAGGTGGTCGTAGGCCCAGTTGTTCTCGACCGTGGCATTGGCGCCGTACCAGGCTTTCATCAGGCTGACATGGAACTTGCCGTAGTTCTGCCAGTAGGACAGCTGCCCTGGGCGCAACGGTTTTTGCGTGCGCTTGACGATGTAGGCGTTGTAATCCTGCTCGGCATCGGTGGGCAGCGTGAGGTAGCCCGGCAGCGAGTTCGACAGCAGGCCCAGATCGGTCAGGCCCTGGATATTGGAGTGCCCGCGCAAGGCATTCACGCCCCCGCCCGGCATGCCGACGTTGCCCAACAGCAGTTGCACCATCGCCGCGCTGCGGATGATCTGCGCGCCAATCGAGTGCTGAGTCCAGCCCAGGGCATAGAGAATCGTCATGGTCTTGCCCGGTTGCGAGCACGTGGCGATCTCTTCCCAGATTTTTTGCATCGCATCGACCGGCATGCCACAGATCTGGCTCGCCAACTGGATGTTGTAGCGGCTGTAGTGCTGCTTCATCAGTTGATAGACGCAACGCGGGTCTTGCAGGGTCGGGTCGACTTTGGCGAAGCCGTCTTCACCTAGCTCATAACCCCAGCCGGACTTGTCGGTGTACGTCCGTTTGGCCGCGTCGTAACCGCTGAAAATCCCGTCCTCGAAGCCATACCCGGCTTTGACGATGAACGACACGTCAGTGTAATTGCGCACGTATTCGTGCTGGATCTTGTCCTCGGTCAGCAGGTAATTGATCAGCCCGCCCATGAAGGCGATGTCGGTGCCGGTGCGGATCGGCGCGTAAAAATCGGCCACCGAAGCGGTCCGTGTAAAACGCGGATCGACCACGATCAGCCGGGCGTTGTTGTGCGCCTTGGCTTCGGTCACCCATTTGAAGCCGCACGGATGCGCTTCTGCTGCGTTGCCGCCCATCACCAGAACCAGATTCGCGTTAGCGATATCGGTCCAGTGGTTGGTCATGGCACCACGGCCGTACGTCGGGGCAAGACTTGCCACCGTCGGGCCGTGTCAGACACGCGCCTGGTTATCAAACCCCAGTATGCCGAGACTGCGAATGACCTTGTGGGTGATGTAGCCCGCTTCGTTGGACGCCGCCGAGGCCGCGAGGAACCCGGTGGTGAGCCAGCGGTTCACCGTTTGGCCCTGGGCGTTTTTCTCGACGAAGTTGGCGTCGCGGTCGGCCTTCATCAGGTCGGCCACGCGGTCCAGTGCTTCATCCCAGGAAATGCGCGTCCACTCGGTGCTGCCGGGCTTGCGCATCTGCGGGTATTGCAGGCGTCCGGGGCTGTGAATGAAGTCCAGCAGGCCTGCGCCTTTGGGGCAAAGGGTGCCGCGGTTGACCGGGTGGTCGGCGTCACCTTCTATATGGATGATGTTTTGCGCGACATTCTTCGCATGATCGCCCTGGCTGTACATGATCAAACCGCAACCGACCGAGCAATACGGGCAGGTGTTGCGGGTTTCATGGGTGTGGGCGAGCTTGAAATGACGCACCTGTTCGGCAAAGGCAGCCGTTGGGGCCATGCCCAACGCGCCAAGGCTAGAGCCTGCAAGGCCGATACCGGCGACCTTGAAGAACTGACGACGGCTGAGATCCATCGTGCACTCCTGATCAGGTGGAACCCGGTACATGGCCGGGTCTTTTTGAACAACCACGGTGGCGGCAGTCTGAGTGCCGACACTTCAACTTTAGCCAATGCTGTCGAATTCACCATGACAACCGACCGTCGGACAAAATCAGCTTGCTGCGAAGACCCTTGTGGGAGCGAGCCTGCTCGCGATGGTGTGTCAGCTGACATCAGCGTATCTGACCCACCATCGCGAGCAGGCTCGCTCCTGCAGTAGGTTGGCGCTTATCATTGGCGCATGTTCAACCCCGCTTACGAGACCGCGCATGACTTTCGATTTTGATCAGGTGTTCGACCGCCACAACACCGGCAGCACCAAATGGAGCCGCTACCCGGCCGATGTGTTGCCGATGTGGGTCGCCGACATGGACTTCGCCGCGCCGCCGGTGATTGTCCAGGCCCTGCAAAAACGCCTGGAGCACCCGATGGTCGGCTACAGCGTTGCCCAGGACGACTTGCGCGAAGCGATCGTCGCCGATCTCTGGACCAAGTACGCCTGGCGCGTCGAGCCGCAAGAGCTGATCTTCCTGCCGGGGGTCGAGTCGGGCTTCAACATGGCGCTCAAGGCGCTGGTACAGGCACAACAGAATGTCGTCGTGCAGGTTCCAAACTATCCGCCGCTGCGCCATGCGCCGGGGCATTGGGGGCTGAACAAGGTAGAGCTGAGTTTCGATTCGCTGCCGGACGGCACCTATGCCACGCCGCTCGCAACTTTGAGCGAATCCTTGCAGGGCGGCGGCGCGCTGCTGCTGAGCAACCCGCACAACCCGTTGGGTAAAGCCTTTCCCCGGGAAGAGCTGCAAGCCATAGCCGATATCTGCATGGAGCACGACGCCTGGATCATCTCCGACGAGATCCACGCCGAGCTGTGCTTCGACGGCCGCACGCACATTCCGATGGCCACCCTGAGCCCGCAAATCGCCCAACGCACCATCACGCTGATGTCGGCGAGCAAGGCCTACAACATCGCGGGCCTGAAAACCTCGTTCATGATCATTCAGGACCGCCACGTGTGCGAGCGCGTCAACCACGCCCGTTGCGGCATGGTCGACAGCGTCAACCCGCTGGGCATGGAAGCCACTCGCGTGGCCTACAGCGAAGCGGCACCGTGGCTCGCCGAGTTGAAGGTTTACCTGCAAGGCAACCGCGATTACCTGGTCGACGCCGTGCGCACCCGTTTGCCGGGCATCACCATGAACGTGCCGCAAAGTACTTACCTGGCCTGGCTGGATTGCTCGGCGCTGGGGCTGGACAATCCGCAGCAGTTCTTCCTTGAACAGGCCAAGGTCGGCCTGAGCGCCGGACTGGATTTTGGCGATGACTGCAAGCAATTCGTGCGCCTGAACTTCGGCTGCCCACGCTCGCTGCTGGAAGAAGGCCTGGCGCGGATGGAGCGCAGCTTGCGCAACCTGAAGGCCTGATTCTCCCCGAAGCCCCCCGCTCCCCCCTGTAGGAGCAAGCTTGCTCGCGATGGCGGTATCACAGTCAACATTTTTGTTGATTGACACACCACTTTCGCGAGCAAGCTTGCTCCTACAGGTTCTTGTGTGTGTCATTAAATCGATGCTGTGATACGGCGGAATAATTGAACCCGTGGCGACCTCCAGGGCTCAACACCCTATAGGTCTTGATACCTGGAGGTTGTCATGTCCGCGCCCGTCTTCAAGCTGTTCACTCAACCGAACTTCGCCTGGACGGATATTCGCCAGGAAGAGGAAGCTCATCGCTGGATGTCATGTACCTTTGAGTCCATGCCCACGGTCAATCAATGCATCGGGTTTACCGCGTTCAACGTGCTTACCCCTGAGTACCTACGCGCTACAGTCAGTTGATGGACTTCACCGCCTGGGTGGCGGTGTTGGGTGCGGTGTTGCTGACACTGGCACTGACATCGTCTTACCTGCGCTGGCTGCCGGTGACCACTTCCGCGGTCTGTCTGGTGCTGGGTGTGGTCATCGGGCCGGCGGGACTGGGATTGCTCAGGCTCGATATCAAGGAAGCGGCGTTCTGGATGGAGCATCTGTCCGAAGTCGCCGTGCTTTTTTCACTGTTTGTCTGCGGCTTGAAACTGCGTTTGCCCCTTCGCGACCTTCGATGGCGAGTGGCATTCACCCTGGCGGGACCGGTGATGGTCCTGACCATTATCGGTGTCGGCTTATTGCTGCACTTCGGTTTTGCATTACCGTGGGGGCCGTCGCTGTTGATCGGGGCGATCCTGGCGCCCACCGACCCGGTGCTGGCGTCACTGGTGCAGGTCAACGATGCCAAGGACTACGATACGGTACGGTTCGGGCTGACGGGCGAGGCTGGTCTCAACGACGGGATCGCCTTCCCCTTTGTCATCCTCGGGTTGCTGCTGATGCAGCACAGCGGCGACACGTACGCCTGGCTTGATGACTGGGCATTGAAGCAACTGTTGTGGGCATTGCCCGCAGGTTTGCTGACCGGGTACTGGATGGGGCGCGGCATTGGCCGTCTGACGCTGTTCATGCGCATCAGGAATGCCGAAAGCACCTTCTCGCCCAATGATTACCTGGCCCTTGCCCTGATTGCCTTGGCCTATGTCGTGGCCGAAGCGATTCAGGGCTACGGTTTTCTCTCGGTGTTTGCCGCTGGCCTGGGGTTGCGTCAGGCCGAGGTCAGGACAGCGGGCGATGCCCACACACCGGCGGAACATCTGGTTAAAGCCGTGGTAGGCCATCAGAACGTCGAACCCGAGGACGCGGTGCACGGTGACGTCGACAACCTTGAGGAATCTCAGGTTGCGGCCGGGATCATGATGGGCGATATGCTTTCATTTGGCAGCTTGGTGGAGCGCGCCATGGAAGTGTTTCTGGTGACGCTGCTGGGGGTGGTGCTGATCACCCACTGGGACTGGCGAGCCCTGGTGATTGCGCTGGTGTTGTTCGGGATAATCCGCCCCCTGAGCGTCGCGCTGATGCCGTGGGGCCGGTTGATCGATGGCCCGCAACGCCTGCTGATCGGCTGGTTCGGTATCCGCGGCATCGGTAGTTTTTACTACCTGTTCTATGCCTTGAACCATGACTTGATGCCGTCGGTCGCGACGTTATGCGCCGATATCACGCTCTCGGTCGTGGCGCTGAGCATTCTGGTGCATGGCATCAGCACCCAGCCGATGCTGGCCCGCTACGAGCGGCGCAAGCGCCGTGTCACTTCATCGCCCGGGCGATGATTTCCACCAGGTTGAGCTGGGTAAACGGTTTGGACAGCCGGGGTAAATGAGCCGCAAACCCCTCAAGGCGCTCGGCATAACCGGTAGCGAGGATGATTGGCAACGCAGGATTCATCAGGCGGATGGCGTGGGCCAGTTGCGCACCACTCATCTGCGGCATGGCCATGTCGGTGATGACCAGATTGATATCCGGTTCGCTGTCGAACAACTCCAGAGCCCTGGCCCCGGAGGCGGCACTGACGACCCGGTGTCCCAAGTCCTCCAGCAACAGGCTCGTACTGGTCAGTACCAGGCTGTCATCGTCCACCACCAGCACACACAGGCGAGGCACCGTAATGGCCGCCTCCTGCACCGCCGGTTTGGCGGCAGAGCCGTTGGTGGCAACCGGCAACCAGAGCTCGGCGGTCGTGCCAAAGTCCTTCTGGCTGTTGAGGATAAAGCGCCCGCCCAGTTGCTCAATGAACCCATGCACCATCGACAGTCCGAGCCCTGTGCCTTTGCCGACACCCTTGGTGGTAAAGAACGGATCCATCGCAGAGGCCAGCGTGACTTCGTCCATGCCCTCCCCGGTATCGGTCACATCCAGGCAGACATAGCGCCC
This sequence comes from Pseudomonas sp. C32, assembly GCF_030417915.1. Taxonomy (NCBI): domain Bacteria; kingdom Pseudomonadati; phylum Pseudomonadota; class Gammaproteobacteria; order Pseudomonadales; family Pseudomonadaceae; genus Pseudomonas; species Pseudomonas sp. C32. Next base: position 42,496 of record NZ_JAUHUK010000014.1, read on the forward strand.
AACTGCCAGGGATGAACGGCTGCTTTCAGCGACCTCCTCTGTTCTTGCACTGATCAGGATTTTCCCGCCGAGGGGCATCGCATCCCGGGCGTTGGTCGCCAGATTGAGCACGGCCAGTTCCAACTGATTGACGTCAGCCAGCACGGGCTCCAGATCCCTTGGAAAACGGATCTCGACTTCCACAGAAGGTCCCAGCGAACTGCGCAACAGTCCGGAAATACCTTCGATCAGCTTTGGCAGCTGTACCGGTTCGGATTTGAGTTCCTGTCGCCTGGCAAAGGCCAGCATTCGCTGGGTCAGGGAAACGCCTCGCAAGGCGCCTTGGGTTGCGTTGTCGATCAGGCGGATGAGTTTCGAATCGTCCGTCACGCGTTTGCGCACGATTTCCAGATTGCCGAGGATCACCGTCAGCAGATTATTGAAGTCATGGGCGATCCCGCCGCTGAGCTGACCGATTGCCTGCATTTTCTGCGCCTGGAACAGCGCTTCGCGAGTGGTTTCGAGTGCTTGTTGGGCTTGCGTGACTTCGGTGATATCCCGGGTAATCTTGGCAAACCCGAGCAAGGTCCCGGTGTCGCCCCAGATCGGGTCCACGACCACATGGGCGAGGAACCGCGTACCGTCCTTGCGCACCCGCCAGCCTTTGTTTTCAAAGCGCCCCTCTCGAACAGCGACCTCCAGCGTGCGTTGCGGCTCGCCGGCAGCGCGGTCCTCGGGGGTGTAGAACATCGAAAAATGCTGGCCGATGACCTCCTCGGGAAAATAGCCCTTGATGCGCTGAGCCCCCGGATTCCAGTTGGTCAGCCGTCCATCCGGGGCAAGCATGTAGATCGCATAGTCCGTCACGCTTTGCACCAGCAGGCGAAACTGTTGCTCGCTTTGCTTGAGCACTTCTTCGGCCATTTTGCGGTCGGTCAGGTCCCGAGTGATCTTGGCGAACCCCAGCAAGGTGCCCGACGAGTCGCGAATCGGGTCGATCACCACATGGGACCAAAAGTGCGTGCCGTCCTTGCGCACCCGCCAGCCCTCACCTTCGAAACGCCCTTCAGTGAGCGCCGTGTCAAGCGCCCGCTGGGGCAACCCGGCACGGCGATCGTCTTCGGTATAGAAACGCGAGAAATGCTGGCCGAGAATCTCGGCTTCTTCATAACCCTTGAAACGCCTGGCGCCAGCGTTCCAGCTGGTGATGATGCCATCGGGATCAATCATGTAGATCGCGTAGTCGATCACTGCATCGATCAGCAGTCGAAAGCGACTGTCGTCGATTGCGTTGGACCTGGTTCGATCTTCACTCATGGATGCGCCACCTGATTGTTTCTGTGGAGTATGCGACAAACCACCAAATTGGAAAGCTCGATTAACCGCGAGCGGTAACTCGCATGAAAGTCTTCACCTGGTTGTCGCGGTCAATCGGAGTGTAGACAGGCCATGGGATCGCTCACATCGCAGGGTAAAGAGGCGAAGTAGAAATCGACCACCAACGGGGCAACAACTGCCTGACCTTGCCCTCGCCAAAGCGGTCATCAATCAACATCACCACCCCTTGATCCTGCTGGGTGCGAATCACCCGCCCCGCCGCCTGAACCACTTTCTGCACACCGGGAAACAGGTAGGTGTAGTCGTAACCGGCACCGAAGATCGCCGCCATACGATGTTTCAACTGTTCATTGACCGGGTTGAGTTGTGCCAGCCCCAAGGTGGCAATGAACGCACCGATCAGCCTCGCACCGGGCAAATCAATACCTTCACCGAACGCCCCGCCGAGCACCGCGAAACCGACGCCTTGACCGTCGGCGCTGAACTGGTCGAGAAACTGCTGGCGTTGCTCTTCCGCCATGCCTCGGGACTGCGACCATAACTTGATATGCGGATGGCTCTCGCCCAGCAACTGCGCCACCTGCTGCAAATAATCGAAGCTGCTGAAAAACGCCAGGTAATTGCCGGGACGTTCGGTGAACTGCCTGGCGATCAGCGCCACTATCGGTTCAAGGGATGACTGGCGGTGAACGAACCGCGTGGAGATCTGGCTGACGATGTGTACTTGCAGTTGGTCGGCGTGAAACGGTGATTCAACGTCGATGCACACCGTGTCTGCCGGGGTACCCAGCAAATCGGCGTAATAGTGTCGGGGGCTGAGGGTCGCGGAAAACAGCACGGTACTGCGGGCAGCGGTCAGGCGGGGACGGATAAACCCCGCAGGCACCACGTTGCGTAAACACAACTGCGAGAGCGGGCGTTTGCGGTCGAGATCGCGCTTGCTGATATCGAACAGAAACTGCTCATCGAACAACTCGGCCACCCGGCCAAATTGCAGGATGTCGAAATAGAAGCTTTGCAGTGCGCTATCGAGTCCCAGGGGGTGATCGTTCAGATAGTCGCCAATGCTGGCGCTGCACGAAGACAATGCCTGAAGCAGTTTTTCCGGGGCCTTGTCATAGGCCTGATAGATGCCGGTTTGCAGGTTATGCAGCGCATTCCATTCACGATTGACCCGTTGCAAAGGCTTTTTCAGTGCTTCGGGTGCCGATTTTCGCACGTCATTGAGTGCTGCTTGATCAAGGCTGGCGCTGTACATCTGGCGACCACGCTCCACCAGGTTGTGAGCCTCGTCGACCAGCACCGCGACTTTCCAGTTATTGGCCTGCGCCAATCCGAACAGCAATGCGCTGAAATCGAAGTAGTAGTTGTAGTCGGCAACCACGACGTCCGCCCATCGCGCCATTTCCTGACTCAGATAATACGGGCAGACATCGTGCGCCAGGGCGACTTCGCGCAAGGCCCCCTGGTTCAACAGGCTCAACTGGCTGGCGGCCTGACGCGCCGCCGGCAGACGATCATAGAAGCCGCGAGCCAGCGGACAGGATTCGCCATGACAGGCCTTGTCCGGGTGTTCACAGGCCTTGTCCCGGGCGATCATTTCCAAAACCCGCAAGGGTGGCGCATCGACGCCTTCAAGAATCACCTGGGCGGCATCCAGTGCCAATTTTCGCCCCGGGGTCTTCGCCGTGAGAAAAAACACCTTGTCCAGTTCCTGCGGCGCCATAGCCTTGAGCATGGGAAATAACGTGCCAAGGGTTTTGCCGATTCCTGTTGGAGCCTGGGCCATCAGGCAGCGGCCGGTGCTGACGGCCTTGTACACCGACTCGGCGAGGTGACGCTGCCCCGGTCGAAAGTCGGCATGGGGAAAGGTCAACTGTTGCGCCGCCCGATTGCGCCTTTCGCGATGGGCCATCTCCTGCTCGGCCCAATGCAGGAACCGCGCGCAATGCGCCTCGAAAAACGCTTGCAGCTCATCGGCGCCAAACGCTTCGGCCAGACAGGTTTCCTTCTCGCTGACGATATCGAAATACACCAGCGCCAGATTGATGTGTGCCAGATCGAGTTTTCGGCACATCAGCCAACCGTAGATTTTCACCTGGGCCCAGTGCAACTCCCGGTGGTTGGCGGGTTGCTTGCTCAAGTCGCCACGGTAGGTCTTGACCTCTTCCAGGCAGTTTTGCGCCGGGTCATAGCCGTCCGCCCTGCCCTTGACGGTCAACGTCTGAAAGCATCCTTCAAGGGGCACTTCGCTTTGATAGCTATCACTGCGACGAGACGCCACCGTGCGATGCCCGACAATGCCTTCCAGCGCTGTCGGTGACGGAGTGAAACGCAGATCGAGGTCGCCGACCTTGGCTGTGAACTCACACAGCGCCCGTACCGCAATGCTGTAGCTCAAGTGTCCGGCTCCGCCCATTGCACATAGCAGACGGCAATCGGCATCTGGTGTTCATGGCAGAATTCGAGCCAGCGAACCTGGTTGTCCTGAAGTCGATCCCCCGGCCCCTTGACCTCGATCATGCGGTAGGTCTTTTCCTGCGGCCAGAACTGGATCAGGTCCGGCATGCCGGCACGGTTGGCCTTGATGTCCAGCAACAGGCGGTTGAACCAGTGTTTGAGGTGCTCGGCAGGCAAGCAGTCCAGAGCCTGTTCGAGCAGTTCTTCGCTGAGCACGCTCCAGAACACGAACGGCGACTGCACGCCCCATTTGCTGGCATAGCGTTCACGAATGGTCTGGCGGTAACGCCCGTCGTCGAGTTCATCAAGGCACGCCTGAAACAACGCTGCCCGACGGCCATGGAAGTCTTCGTTCAGCAGATCCACGGGCCCGCGCTGGAACGGGTTGAAAAAGGCCCCCGGCAACGGCGCAAAAATCGCCGGCCAGCACAGCAGCCCGAACAGCGAATTGATCAGGCTGTTTTCGACGTAATGCACCGGCGCCGTTTCTTCCGACAAATGCGCCTGAACATGAAACTCCACCGACAACGCCGGTTCGCCTCTGGGCAATTGCAGATCCAACCGCTGCATGGACCGAGGCGACGCGCGTTTTATCGGCGGCCCGCCGAGCTTGCGACGTAACCTGGGCAACACGCGGAGCAATTGCTGTTGTTCGGCGGCACTTTCCGGCGCCTGTTCGGCTCGCGTCGCCAGTTCCAGGGCCAACTGGAATTCACCGCAGCGTTCCAGCACCCGAATCAACCGAGCGCGTGCGCCGGGATAGCTACATTGGCGGTACAGGTTCAGGGCCGTGGAGAAATCCGCAATGCGTTCACAGTGTTGGGCCATCTGGAACAGCAGCTTGCCACGTCGTCGTTGCAACCAGGGGTTGTCCAAAACCAAACCCGCAATCCGTTCAACCACTTCGTCCAGCGCCTCTGCGGCCTCGAACTGTTGCTGATAGTCGTGCAGCAGCAGGCACGCATCCACATCGTCACGGCTGCGCAAGCCCCGTGAATCTGCGCAGAACTCGACTTTTTCGTAGGTGTAGACACCGAGGTCGGCCAGTACGAACTCCGACCAGTCCTGATAAAGATTGCCGAAAAACATCAAGCGCAGTCGATCGCACAGGCCCATGATGGTCAGGCTGAACAAGCGCTCCTCCAGCGACGGGCACCAGTCGTTGAAGCTTTGCGTTTGCGGGAACTGTTCGCGCAATGCAGGCAGCCAATCGTTTTTTTTGCCCTTGGGCTGGTCGATGGCAGCGCTGAAACACTGGAGGATTTCCGCCTTGAGCAGCACCTCGAACAGCGTATCGATCGACAACGGCATGTGTTCATCGACCCACCCCAGTTCAAGCAGTGGTCCGGCTGCGGTGTCGATATCACCGATTTCGTCGTAATGCAGTTTGCTCGCCCTGAAGTGAATGCCTTTGCGCATCACCATCCTGACCAGGAGTGCCTTCGATTCACGGGGCAAGCGTTTGAAATCGCCAATGAAGGACTGCTCCTCGACGCTCAGCACATCGGCGTAGCGAAGCTCAAGCCAATCAAGCACTTGCATGAAGTTGTTGAGGTAATAGAACGGATCGTCAAGAGGGGTTGCAGTCACGGGTCATCGGGCCAAGGCTATCGAATACTGGTTATGCATACAGATACCAGTTTCACTCAGTCCGGTGCAAACGGAAAAGGATCAATGGCAGCACAGTCCGCTATATTTTCAGGATGGGAGAACTTTCATCCGATCCACGACACCAATCGCGATAGCGCTGCAGCGGATCGGACTGGCCGCGCTGTTTCCATTACGCAGGAGAAATGAACATGAACATCAAGACTCTGGGTCTACCCTTGGCAATAGCCGCTATTCTGGCGTTGGCCGGTTGCTCGACGCCAACCGTCGTAACCCTGCAGAACGGCACCCAGTATTTGACCAAGGACATGCCGAAAACCAAGACCAAAGACGGCTTCTACGAGTTCGAGGATATTTCCGGAGCGACGGTAAAGGTCAGGTCCGATGAAGTGGCTACGATTCGTCAGGAAGACTGATTTTATGGGCCGCGAGTAAAACCGACATGTTAAAGGTCACGCCATTGCTGGTCTCCCTCCTCGTCGCCGCTGCATGCGCGACGGTGAGCCTAAGTGCGGTTGCCGCCAAGCGTACCCCCACCTTCAAGACCAGCTTCGACTGCGCGACAGCCCGTTTGCCGGTCGAGAAGCTTGTCTGCCAGGACGCTCGACTGGCACAGATGGATCTGGAACTGTCGCGGTTGTATCAGCTGGCGCTCACGGACCAACGCTCTGTTCCGCCCCCGGACAAGGTCGAAATCGACCAACGGTTCTGGATTGCCACCCGAAACCAGTGCGGCACCCAGGCAGACATAAAGACGTGTACGATCCGCAGTTATGCCGAGCGCGCCCATCAACTGCGCCAGGGCTCGGCCATTGCGAGGACCAAGGATCCAAGCCGGCAGACCGAGGGTCCGCTGGCCTTCCGTTGCGCAGGCTTGAACGCGCTCGTTGCAGCGACCTTCTTTACCGTCGAGCCGGGCGTGGTGTTCCTGGCATGGGCGAACAACTCGGTCGCCCTTACCCAGGCCCCCGGCAATCCGGGAGGCCAGTACGCGGGTAAAGATGTCAGGGGCAGTTACAGGTTTTGGCAGAACGGTAGCGACGTACTGTTCCAGGTCCCCGGTTCGGGGCAGATGAGTTGTGCGGCTGAACCCACGAGTTGATTGTCGAATACCACAGCAATGGCAGCGGGACGTCCTGTCCCGGCTGCCTGATCAACAGTTTCAGCTACCGGTGCGAATCTTGTTCCACACCCGCGTCCGAACCCGGTCAATATTCAGCGGCATCGCCTCAAGCGCAAACAACTTGCCCATCATTTCCGGACTCGGATACACCTTGGTGTCGTTCTTGATCGCCGGGTCGATCAGGCTGTCCGCCTGTTCGTTGCCATTGGCGTAGTGCACGTAGTTGCTGACACCGGCCATGACGTCCGGGCGCAGCAGGTAGTTCATGAATGCGTAGCCGGCCTTCTCGTCCGGCGCGTCGACCGGCATGGCGACCATGTCGAACCAGATGGCGGCGCCTTCCTTGGGAATCGCGTAGCCGATGTCGATGCCGTTCCTGGCTTCCTTGGCACGGTTTTCCGCTTGCAGGATGTCGCCGGAGAAACCGACCGCCACGCAGATATCACCGTTGGCCAGGTCACTGGTGTACTTGGACGAGTGGAAGTAGCTGACATACGGCCGCACTTTCATCAGCAGGGCTTCGGCCTTTTTGTAGTCGTCCGGATTTCTGCTGTGAGGCGGCAACCCGAGGTAGTTCAGTGCGGCGGGCAGCAGTTCCGGGCCGTTGTCCAGGATCGCTACGCCACACTTCTGCAACTTCTCCATGTACTCGGGTTTGAAGATCAGGTCCCACGAATCCACCGGCGCGTTGTCGCCCAGCACCGCTTTGACTTTGGCAATGTTGTAGCCGATGCCGGTGCTGCCCCACAGGTACGGGAAGCCGTGTTCGTTGCCCGGATCGTTGGTCTGCAAGGCCTTGAGCAACACAGGATTAAGGTTTTTCCAGTTCGGCAATTGGCTCTTGTCGAGTTTCTTCAGCGCCCCGCCTTCAATCTGCCGGGCCATGAAGTGGTTGGACGGGAACACCACGTCGTAACCGGATTTGCCAGTCATCAACTTGCCATCGAGGGTTTCGTTGCTGTCGTAGACGTCGTAGGTGAAGGCGATGCCGGTTTCTTTCTGGAAGTTTTTCGTGGTGTCCGGCGCGATGTAGTCCGACCAGTTGTAGATTTTGACGTTTTCGGCCGCCTGGCTGATGGAGGCGACCAGCATCAATGGGGCCAGGGCGAGTGTCTTTCGGATCATGAGTCGATTCCTGAGGGTTGTTGTTATTGGCAGGCAATCAAAGGATCAAAAACCAGGCTTTTTAAAAAATCAGCACGTAGGTTTTGCGCACGGTTTCCTGGATATCCCAGATGCCGAGGCTATTGGCAGGCATCATCAGTGCATCGCCGGCTTCGATGTGCAGCGGTTCGCCGCCATCGGGGGTGAAGGTGCAGCGACCCTGGATGAAGTGGCAGAACTCCTGGGCAACGATCTGCCGCCGCCAACGTCCCGGGGTGCATTCCCAGACGCCGGTTTCAACGCCGTCGTCGCGCTCGACGCTGGTGGTCGATGCCACGGCCACGGGTGTCCCCAGCGGCACGGCGACGGGGTTCGACTCTTCCAGCTTCAGGGTGGCGGTGTTCTTGAATTGCGTAATGCTCATGGGAATACCTGTCGAGAATAAAAGCCGTTAGTGCATGAAACCTTCCATGAAACCCGCGACCCCGCTGGCCAGCTTGCGCCGCCAGGGTGCGGTGGCCGGATTGGCCAGCGTCTGGTCTTCATGGACAAAGCTGCGGATGATCGCGTTGTAGCCGAGCCAGCGGACGGGCTCTGGCTCCCAGGTCCTGAGTGAGTCGAGACCGCCCTCGGGGATAACCCATGGCTGACGGACCCGTTCACTGTCCTGTTCAAGAATCAGGTCGGCCAAGGTGCGTCCACCGAGGTGGCTGGCCCCGACACCCTCCCCGCCATAACCGCCGGACAGCGCGATGCCATTGGCCCGATCACAGAGCATGTGTGGCTGGAACCGGCGAGACATGCCCAGATTGCCGCCCCAGGCATGGGTGATCTGCACGTTTTTCAATTGCGGGAACAACTCACCGAACAGATAGCGACGCAGCTCCTTTTCGTCGGTACTCAGGTCAAAATCGTGACGCAACTGACCCGCGAATTGGTAGCCGCCCCTGGCGCCGAAAATCAGTCGGTTGTCCGCGGTGCGCTGGCCGTAGGTCACTTGGCGGCTGGCTTCGCTGAACGCCTGGCCACGACTCAGACCGATTTCGTCCCAGGTGGCGGCCGACAGCGGCTCAGTCGCGACAATCAGGCTTTGCACCGGCAACTGATAGCGCCCCAGCGGCCGCAAGGTGACGGAGTAACCTTCCACTGCCGGCACTGTCCAGCGGCTGCGCACCGAGGCTTTCGCCGTGCGCAGGCTGCCGGACTGCCAATGGCTGACCGGGCTGTTTTCGTAGATTTTGACGCCCATGCGCTCAACGGTGCGGGCCAGCCCGCGCACCAGTTTGGCGGGGTGAATGGTCGCCACGTGTGGCGCGTAGATGCCGCCATAGGGTTTGGCTACGCGAATCTGTTGCGCCAGTTGCTCGGGGCTGAGCCAGCGGTAATCGCTTTCGTTGAGGCCTTGGCGGTAGAGGTCGTCCAGATAGGTGCGCAGGCTGGCTTCCTGCTCGGGATAGCGGGCAGCGCAATACAGCGCCCCGCCTTTGCGATAATCGCAGTCGATGCCTTCACGTTCGATGACAATTTCCACTTCATCGGGAATGCTGTGCAGCAAATCGTAGGAAGCCCGGCGATCCTCCGGCGACAAACCGGCAAGCAGGCGATCCTCACCCAGCAGGTTACCCATCAGCCAGCCGCCGTTGCGACCGGACGCGCCAAACCCGGCGGTTTGCGCTTCAACGATGGCAATGCTCAGGCCGGGGGCCTGGCGCTTGAGGTAGTAAGCCGTCCAAAGTCCGGTGTAACCCGCGCCGATGATCGCGACGTCGACATCCAGATCCTGTTCCAGCGATGGGCGCGCCAACAGGGGCTCGTCGAGCTGGTCCATCCACAAACTGATAGTGCGCCACGCCGACATGCAAGACTCCGCCACTCAAAACTTCGATGGCGTTGATCCTAGTGCGTGGCTTCAGTCGCTGTCTTGCGCGCGTGCACGCAAAGAAATTTGTTTGACGTAGGCCTTCGGTGACTGGCCGGTGTGCTGGCGGAAGCAACTGTAGAACGCGGACAGCGAATTGAAACCGGCAGCGAAGGCCAGATCGTCGATACGCAGCGGCGGCGTGGCGGCATCCAGCGCCGCGAGCAAATGCTGCAAACGGGCCTGGTTGACGTAACGGTAGAAGCTCTGGCCCAGCACTTGATTCAGCAGATAGGAAATCTGATTACGGCTGTACCCGCACTCCTTCGCCACCCGCTGCAGGTCGAGCTCCGGATCAAGATAGGGTTGCTGGCGCTGGAAATACTGTTGCAGGTCGTCCGCCATAAAGCTCAATTGACGCGGCGACAGGCCGAGCCGGCTGACGGCCGGGCGCTGATTGCCGGCGGTCTTGCTGACCGGTTGCTCACGCACCAGCGAGGCGTACTCATTGACGCGCCAGATCAGCCCGTCCTTGACGGTAATCGCCTCGCTGGCACGGAACGACACCAGCCCCTCGCCGCCGCGCAGGGTAATGCGGTATTGAATGAACGCGGTGTTGCCATCCAGGCGAATGCGATCGGAGTGTTCCAGCGCTTCGTCCGGGTCGCGCGGCATGCTGCTGCGCACGTATTCGCGCAACTCGCCCAGGCCCATGACGCGATTCTGGAAAAAGTCGTTGTACTGGACGTCAGGATGATAAAGCGCCATGACGCCATCCAGATCCCGGTGCTTCCAGCGCAGGTGATAGCGCATGACCGTCTCGCCTGTCGCCTGGGTTTGCAGCGGGCCATCATCATCGGCGTGCATAACGGTCTCGACGAAAAAACGTCGAGCTTGCCCAAGTTCTGCCGAGGCATCAATGACTAAACCGGGGCTCATGTCCGTTCAACTGTCGGCATAACGTGACCTGCATCAAAAAAGTCGCAGCAATCGCTAAACGGTTTGAAGATTCCACATTTATTTCACACTGCGGTGCTACTTTTAAAGACTGTCACTGGTTGAACCAATGAAGGTTCTTCCCCCCTGGCATGAGCTAAAGGAAGCGCTCGATGAAGAAGGTGGGCAACACATGAATAAAGGGTTCAGTAAGGTCACGTTTCCAAACGCCTGCCAGCTGATGCGCTGGCATTTTCATCCCATGGGTTTCGAGGCGAGCATGGATGCGCCGGGCAGCATGATTGCCCGTCTATTTGACCGTGCCACTGGCGAGACCATGATCGCCATAGCCGGCATTCCTTGCGCGACGGTCATGAATGCTGCGGATGTAGAGCGAATAATCGAAGCGGTGGAGGATGAGCTTGAAGCGTTCATTCCACCGGTGGCCCTCAGGAGCTATGCCTGAAGGCTGACTTCTCAATAAAAAACCCACTCATGTGGGTTTTTTATTGTCCAGTGCAAGGATCGTAGCCTGCGGCGTGCCTACCCGGTAGGCGCTGCCGAAGGCTGCGATCTTTTCGATTCACCCCGACACGTTGCCCAGCCGATGGTCGGCAAAGAAAGCCTTGCCCTTACCTATCCGGTCAGACGCCTTGGGCATGTTCGCCGCCTGGTTGTCCTGTGAATCGACATACCAATAGCAATGGCTGACAGCCCGGGTAATGCCTACGTAGGCCAATCGCAGGATCTCGTCTTTTTGAGCGCTGTCGTAAGGCTCACTGTCGCCAGCCTTGCCCAGGCCCGCCATGCGATACACCTGATTCTTGTAGGGTGAACTGGTCAGGTGCTGGCAATCGCCGAGCAGAAACACCGCATCGGCCTGAAGGCCTTTGGAGCTATGGTAGGTCAGCTGTTTCAACCGTCGCGACTCATACGGCAAGCTAGAATCAACATTAACTACAGACTGAATATGCTCTTCAATCAATGACTTATCGCTACTTTTTCGATAAAGCATCAAGATTGAATCGCCCTTCCTGTAGTGCTCCATCAGACGCTGAGCCATGCCTTGATCATCCCGATCAAGCACGTTCACCGGCAGCAACGCCTTCGGCTCCCCACTGGCTTTGGCCTTTTTGCCGGCAATTGCGGGCGCCGCACGCACGATGTGCTCGGCCGCATCAATGATGTGCTGGTGACTGCGATAGTTGTCGCTGAGCATGACCTTGGTGGTACTCGGCGACGGGAACTCCTTGTTGAACTCCATGAAGTACGTCGGCGAACTGCCGCGCCAGCCGTAGATGGACTGCCAATCGTCCCCCACGCACAGCAAGGATGAACGCTGGGCACCGCGACCGACGTACATGGCTGGCCCTCGACTGCGAATTTCCGCAAGACTGGCCCTGATCCAGGAAACGATTTGCGGCGATACGTCCTGAAACTCGTCGATCATCAGGTGCGATAACGGCCGAAGCAGGTCATCGCTCAAAAGCTTGAGGTTTTCCGGGGAATGCTCGCTGAACAACGCGAACATGCGGTTGTAGGTCATGACTGGCGGTTTCTGGTCAAGCAAATGATCTTCCAGGGCCCGCCAGTAAATGCTCAAGGCCTCGAAGAAAAACCGGTCTGGGTCGTCCTTGGCAAAGCTCATCTGCCCCACAGCAGCAGGTACGTCCAGGCCGAGGTTTTCGATAAACCCGGCGGCGGTGACGAAACAATCCAGCAAGGGTGCGGAACCGAGTTCGCCCTTGACCTTGTAATCGAAGCCCGGCCCCGCACTGGCATCACCGGCAAGCGAAGCTAAAACGCGCTTTGATGACTCGTAACTATCTAGCCAAATCAGTGGTTTACGACAGAAAGCTTGAAACAGGGTGCGCTTTACAGCCCACTCCGCGCGCACTGTCAGCTTGGCGTTTGGCCGCGTCACCTGGGGATTTTCCCGAGGATCGAAGCCCAGCACCACCCAGGCATCCAGCGACGGGATGTAGCCATGGCAATGAAATTTCGCGCCGTTGATCTCGAACGACTGACGGTTGGGCTCGATCCCTTTGATCGGCCACGCACCTGCACGCAACCACAGATCCTCGACAACATCGCACAGTTCTTCATCACGCTTGGCGGCCAATTCGGTCACGCCAATCCGCTTTTGCACATCCGGGTGATCACGCTCCAGCTCTTTGAGCTGCAAGGCATGGCGCGACAATGGCTTGATCAGCTCGCGGAAATGCTCATCCCGACTGTGCAGCTGGTGATAGCAGGCATTGAGTTGTTGGCGCTGCGCGTCATTGATGCGCAAGTCGAACGGGTTGCTGTCGACCTCTTCATCGCCGTTTTGCGTTCGAAAGCTGAGGTTCTCGAAGGCTTGCAACCGTTCGAAACCCGGCAAGCTGCGCACCATCGGCAAAATCCGCGAGTGGAAGGTGCGCACCAGATCACGCGCTTCCTTGAAGCTGATCGCCCGCCCCCAAAGCGCAAACAGTTCGATCAATTTATTGATGAAATCCTTGCGCGACTCACGGGTGAACGTCACGACCGTCATCGAACTCAGCTCGAACCCCAGGTATTGCGTCAGCAGCAAAATACGCAGCACCAGCGTGGTCGATTTACCTGCCCCGGCTCCGGCAATGACCGAAGTGGATGGCGTATCGCTGAAGATCATTTTCCACTGTGCGGCGCTGGGCTGGGCATGCGGCGGCAGCCATCGGGCGACGTCTGCTTTCATGCGTTTCTTCAACTCGGCGCTCAACGGCAGGCGCCAATCGTCAAACAACAAGTCATCGACGTTCGGTGGACGGTGCTCGGTGCAGCGCGAATCGCGGATCAGCAAGACTTGCCGGCCTTCCTCCAGACCTTCGAGCTTGCCTTCCTTGTAGCCGTAATCCACACCGGCGCTGTGGCCACTGCGAAACCCGTCGGCCTGACCGTGCAACCACGACGCCCGGTGCTGTGCATGCAAGCGCGTGAGGCTGTAGCCGAAGAACCGGGCCAGCAGGCGCTTGATCAGCGGCATCTCGGCCAAGGGGCGAAGCTCGGGAGGAAGATCGGGGGTGTGTTGCGGCACGCGGACTGACTCCAGGGTGTGAGGCTGTTGAGCGCTATGGTGTCTGCATTTGCCGATGAGTTCTAGTGAAATGCTTATGACTCATTGGCTTATGCGATGAAGTGAAAGCTGTGTGAGAGTTTTTCGAGCCCGTTTAATATCAATATATTAGATAAGAATGCTGCATTTTTTACGCTTTTTATCGATGTTTGCCTGATGGATGATGGCCGTCATCAACCACCGGTCTTGCTTCGTGGCTCAGGCGCTTTGCCCCATGACGGACCTTTCAGGAGACGATCATGCTTGAACTCAGACCTTTCAATTCGCTCGGCGGTGCTCACCATGGCTGGTTGGATGCCCACCACCATTTTTCGTTCGCCGAGTACTACGATCCAAAGCGCATGAACTGGGGCAACCTGCGGGTATGGAACGACGACGTGATTGCCCCGGGCACTGGCTTCCCGCAGCACCCGCACCGGGACATGGAAATCATTACCTATGTCCGTGAAGGCGCCATCACCCACCAGGACAACTTGGGCAACAAGGGACGCACCGAAGCGGGTGATGTTCAGGTCATGAGCGCCGGCACCGGGATCGCCCACAGCGAGTACAACCTGGAAGCAACCGAGACGCGGATCTTTCAGATCTGGATCATCCCCAACGAATCCGGCCTGGCGCCGTCCTGGGGTGCCAAGCCGTTCCCGAAAGGCGAGCGCGAAGGTTTTGTGACATTGGCCAGTGGCAAGGAAGGTGACGATCAGAGCCTGCGGATTCGTGCCGATGCGCGCCTGGTGGCGGCGAACCTGAAGGCTGGCGAGTCGGCCGAGTACCGGCTGGACACTGGCCGTCGCGCCTATCTGGTGCCGGCGACGGGCGTGATTGAAGTCAATGGCTTGCGTGCTCAAGCTCGAGACGGTGTTGCGATTGCCGATGAACAGGTTCTGCGCGTTACGGCCTTCGAGGACAGCGAGATCGTTCTGGTGGACCTGGCGTGATTCGGTAAATGCGAAAAAAGGGGCAACCGTGATGGTTGCCCCTTTTTTTCGATTAACTTGTGGCGAGGGAGCTTGCTCCCGCTCGGCTGCGCTGCAGCCGCAATTTGGTGAATGCGGTGCCGTCAATAAATCGCTATCACTGAGATGGGGTCGCTTCGCGACCCAGCGGGAGCAAGCTCCCTCGCCACAACAGCTACATCAGTCACGGATCACTTCGCGGAAATGGCGCTATCCACAAGCGTCTGCGCTTCGGCCACCAACTGTTTGAGGTGATCATCGCTGACAAAGCTTTCGGCGTAGATCTTGTAGATGTCTTCCGTGCCCGAAGGACGCGCCGCGAACCAGCCGTTTTCGGTCATGACCTTCAGCCCGCCAATCGCCTGGTCGTTACCTGGCGCATGGCTGAGGATGCTCTGGATCGTTTCGCCGGCCAGCTCGGTCGAGGTCACCTGTTGCGGTGACAACTTGCTCAACAGGGCTTTCTGCTCAGGATTGGCCTTGGCATCGACCCGTACCGAGAACGGTTCGCCCAGTTCATCGGTCAAGGCCCGGTAGGCCTGACTTGGATCGCGACCAGTGCGAGCCGTCATTTCAGCGGCCAGCAATGCCGGGATCAACCCGTCCTTGTCGGTGCACCAGACACTGCCGTCCTTGCGCAGGAACGACGCGCCGGCGCTTTCTTCACCGCCAAAACCCAGAGAACCGTCAAACAGACCATCGGCAAACCACTTGAAGCCAACCGGCACTTCGTACAGGCGACGCCCTAGGCGCTTGGCCACACGATCGATCAAGCCGCTGCTGACTACGGTTTTACCCACGGCAGCGTCAGCACGCCATTGCGGGCGATTCTGGAACAGGTAATCGATGCACACAGCGAGGTAGTTGTTCGGTGCCAGCAAGCCACCGGACGGGGTGACGATGCCGTGGCGATCGTGATCCGGATCGCAGGCAAATGCCACGTCGAAGCGTGATTTGAGGCCGATCAAACCTTGCATGGCATGGCTGGACGATGGGTCCATGCGGATCTGGCCATCCCAGTCGACGGTCATGAAGCGGAACGTCGCATCGACTTCCTTGTTCACGACATCCAGGTCCAGGCGGTAGTGTTCGGCAATCGCCGACCAGTAGCGAACCCCTGCGCCACCCAGCGGATCGACACCCAGACGCAGCTTGGCGTCACGGATGGCATCGAAGTCGATCACATTGATCAGATCGGCCACATAGGTGTTCACGTAGTCGTGGCGATGCGTCGTGCTCGCCTTCAGTGCCTGTTCGTAGCTGATGCGTTTGACACCGGCCAGCTTGTTGGCCAGCAGTTCGTTGGCCTTGGCTTCGATCCACTTGGTGATGTGGGTATCGGCCGGGCCACCGTTGGTTGGGTTGTACTTGTAGCCACCGCTTTGCGGAGGGTTGTGGGACGGCGTGATGACAACGCCGTCGGCCAGGCCAGTTGTGCGTCCACGGTTGTAGCAAAGGATCGCGTGGGAGACTGCCGGCGTCGGCGTGTACTCGTCACCTTCGGCGATCATCACGGTCACGCCGTTGGCCGCCAGGACTTCAAGGGCACTGGCCCCGGCTGGAGTGGACAGCGCATGGGTGTCGATACCGACGAACAGCGGGCCATCAATGCCTTGAGCCTCGCGGTACAGGCAAATTGCCTGGCTGATGGCCAGAACGTGCCATTCGTTGAAACTCAGGTCGAACGAGCTGCCTCGGTGCCCGGACGTGCCAAAGGCAACGCGCTGGGTCGAAATGGCGGCATCAGGTTGGCCGGTGTAATAGGCCGTTACCAGTCGCGGGATGTCGACCAACAATTCTGCCGGTGCCGGTTTGCCCGCAAAAGGACTGAGTGTCATGCAAAACCTCTGGGATCGAGTGGTTCAGGAATTGGGACGGAGTTTACTGGCAGTTTGACCGTAACGCGACGGGATCGATCCAGGACGTTAGAAGATGTCATTGCCCCCTCCTCAGTCGATGGCCTCCAGACGCAGCGCATCCGCCAGAAAACCCAGGGCCAGAGCGAGGTCGTGCTCACTGCCCAAGGTATGACTCAAGCGCAGATGCTGTGCGTGCAAGCCCTGAAGGCTGAACAATTCACCCGGGGCAATGACCACCTCGTGCGCCAACAAACGCTGGAACACGCGACGCACATTCACCTGCCGCAAGGAGCGAACCCATATAGTCGCGCCGCCCTGAGGCTCGACAACCTGCAAGGCATCACCCAGCCGTTCCTGCAACAGTTGGGTCATCTGACTCTTGCGTTCTTTGAGCAGCCGTCGCAGCACGTGCAGGTGCTGATCGATGCGGCCATTGCCGTACAACCGTGCGATGGCTTTCTGCCGAATCGGTGACAGGCGGAACGAACGCAACAGAAAATGCCGTTGCAGGTCGGCGCTGAAATGCTTCGACAGCAAATAGCCGTAGGGCGCTTCCGGACCGATGATTTTCTCGAACGTGGAAAACACCATCAGTCGTTCGGGATCCAGCAGATCGCGGAATCGCAGCCGCCCTACCTCGAAGCAAAGCTCCCCATAACAGTCGTTCTCCAGCACCCAACTGTGGTGTTGGGCCAACAGCTGCGCGATGGCCCGGCGATTGTCATCAGGCGCCAGACTGCCTCGCGGCATGTTCAAGGCCGAGGAAACCATAACCAGCCGCACCGATTCGGTTTCCAGCAACGCCTTGAGCCGATCGAAATCCAGGCAACCGTTCGCCAGCACTGGCAACTCGATCACCCGCACGCAAGCGGCCTGGAGCAAACGCAATATCGCCCAGTCGCACGGCGATTCAACCACCACTGTCGCGTCGTTCAAGCCCAGTACGATGATCAGTATTTCCAGCACACCCCGTAGATCGGCGCCGATAAAAACCTCTTCGGCATGCCAGCAGCGAACCGGCGAAGAGGTGTAGCGCGCCGCCAGGGCTGTGCGCAGTTCCAGCTCACCAAACGGTTGCGACGTTGGCAACGGCTGGCGCGGATACTGACGCAGCAACTCCCGCTCCATCAGTAACAAAGGACTGTCGAGCGGCTGCAATAACGCTGGCTCATCGGCACTCAGGACAAACATTCCCGGGCGCCGGGCATTGACGTACACGGTTTCGAGCAAGTCGTTGCCAATCTGAATCAGATCGGTCGAGGACACTGGCACCGCGAAGTAGCCAGACTTGGCCACCGAATAGACCCGCCCTTCTTTTTCCAGCAATGAGTACGCGTACTGGATAGTCGAAATCGACACATTGAGACGATCCGCGAGGTGCCTCAAGGAGGGCAGGCGCAAATGCCCATGACCAATAGACTCATTGATCAGCGTGGTGAGATATCGGTACACCGCCTGATAGGCGAAGTCCGTTTCTCGTAGACCTTTCATGGACCAAGTCCAATTGCACAGCCCCGCAAACCGCGCACGGTCAACGCCCCGTAGACCATTCATCCGCCACAGCAAGACCGGCTGCATCCGCGCTGGCGACTGCAATTTCAGGTGCCATGCATGGCGTTTCGGACACCGACACCATTTGATAAAGCCGGCCAATCAGCCTCACCGACAGTCCGCTGACATCAATCATCCACTGCATGATTTGTTCGGCCACGGGCTGCCCCTGCATGGCCCGGTGCAGATCGGGCAGCGCCACCAGCATGCCCGGATGGCATAGACGAAGAAAACGCTCAAGGCGGGCCCCGTTGTCGATAAAAGGCGCAAAGAGCAGACATACCAGCTGTGCGTCACTCAGACCGAGGGCCTTTTGTGCTTCAGACGCTGCCCGTGCCCGCAGCTCACCCTGCGTTGCCGGATCGCAAAAGGCTTCGATGACTTGTTCGCACAGCTGATCGGGCAACTGCTTGCGACGCATCATGATCAAGGTTCGTTGCAGGTGTTCGGCGACTCCCGCCTCGTAACTGCGCCCTTGCAGGCAACAGGCTTGCAGCCCCCGCAGGTGCGCCGAGATCGGCAGGCTCACGTATTCGTTGTCGCCGGTTTGCGCACCCGGTTCGTCAGGCTGGTATCCAAGAAACTCGTTCAGCAACGGCCAGCGCTCTTCCGGGGGGCTGACCAACATGTCGTGAATATCAATGCAGGTCGCGCGACGGCACGTTTCAAAGCGATCTGCCGGACGCCATTGTGCGTGGCCTTGATCACCATAGAACTCTCGATAACAGTCGCTGCCCAGTTCATCGAGCAATGCGAACAACCCGGTGTAAGCGGATTCACCGATGTTCGACGACCATAACCCCGCCTTTGCGGCAGCGCGCAACAAACCGTCGGTAAACTGTTTTTGCTGACGCGGCGATTCGCTGCTGAGCAACGCATCGACGCCACCGTCCCAACGCGCGATTTGCCCATAGAATTCGCCAGTGGCCAGGTAACCGCTGTCCCATGGACTCAGCAGCTCATTGCGGATAGGGCAATGGCCGATCAACAGCATTTGAGTCCGATTCGATTCGCGGCCGGCGCTGGACACGGGCGCCTGATGATCAAAGAGTAGAACCTCACGGTCATCCACCATCAACACCTCGACCCGCGGATCGTCATAGATGAACAAAGCACTGTTGGTGCGATGCATGTTTTCCAAAGCCACCACGCTGGCCCCATTCATTCGCAATGAGGCGATGCGCAACTGAAACGTCGCAGGTGACCGGGTTGCAATCGTCAATTGGGCAGCCCGCAGCAGCGCCAGGGTGTAGCAGTTGTCGCGGGTGCCGGTCTGAATCAACAGCACCTTGAAATCGCCGATGTGGGCCATCCCCCCCGCCGCTACCACCAGACGCTGGATCAACAACTGCAAGGCCGTACGTTCGGCCCGCGAAAAAAATCCGAGCAATCGCTGCAGCACTTGTTGATAGACATAGTTCATCGCTTGATCATGAATGCTGGTCATTTAAATTTACCTGATACTTGTAAGTTCTATATCGCACCAACAGTCAAGCGCAACGAGCGGACTGCACGGCGGTAGTGATGGAATTTACTGTCAAATACTAACACTGGAATGGAATGAGGTTGCTTTCAACAAATTAGTGGAGCGGCCACACGAAAGCACCGACCGCAACCATCTATTCCATTGATTTTTATGAATTTTACCAAACCAATTATCGATCCTAGGAAGTGTCCGACAACGTCCCACAGACGTTTAATACAAGAAATAAAGAAAGAAGTTATCGTCGCGCCTTCTATAACTACGAAACAACTTGCGCTTTTTGAAAGATGCAATGGGCATTGACAAGTATCAGCCTGACACACAGACATGACTCATTCCTTGAGATGAAAGTAATCATTCAATTATCAGGGCTGAGTGGCTGATTAGAAGCTACAGATCAAGAGTAAAAACCAGTTCAGTTGCCGAACTGGCCCAAGGCTCCGCCATCAGGGCAATGGGTATTTAGGTGGGGCTGAACGCAAAAGAGTCCGTGGGGACACGGACTCTTTGAGGATGTACGACAGAAGTGATCGTTACGCCGGTTCGACCTGAAGGGCAACCCGTTCACGACACGGACACTCGTCCATGTAGCGGTGTGCTTCGACAAACTCGGCAAACGGGAAGACCCGGGTCTTGAGCGGCAACAGCACGCG
Source organism: Pseudomonas sp. C32 (assembly GCF_030417915.1). Lineage (NCBI taxonomy): Bacteria > Pseudomonadati > Pseudomonadota > Gammaproteobacteria > Pseudomonadales > Pseudomonadaceae > Pseudomonas > Pseudomonas sp. C32. The sequence continues at coordinate 62,498 of NZ_JAUHUK010000014.1, forward strand.
ATCAGCCGTCAACTGGTTGATGTCGCGCAAGGCGCGCTGCAGTGCGACCTGGTCCTGGGTAATGCCCAGTTCCGGCTTCCCGGTGAAGTTGCCGATGCAGTGCACGAAGAACTGAATGTTTTTCTGGAACGCTGCGCATGCCGGGAATGGCGTCTGGTTGCCGCCCTGCAACCCGTAGAGCACCAGGCTGCCACGCGGTGCGAGCACGTCACCCAGCAACGACATTTGCGGACCGCCCAAACCATCGAACACCACGTCCACGCCGCGGTTGTCGGTGATTTTGTTGATGCGTATCAGCAGATCTTCTTCCTCGGTGACGATGACTTTATCGGCACCGAGCGACAGCAGGTATTCACGTTCTTCCGCCGTTTTGGTCGCGGCAATCACTCGCACACCCAGGGCTTTGCCCAGTTGTACGAAGGAAGGGCCGGCGCAGTGGCTGGCGTCGGTCACCAGGACAAACTGCCCCGGCTTGACCCGTGCCAGGTCGGCATACGCGAAATAGGCGATCAACAGCGGCGTGTAATGCACGCTCGCTTCAATCGGGCTGAGTACGTCCGGGTAACGGGTCAAGGCTGTGCGCGGCAGAACAATTTGCTCGCCGTAGACCGGGTAGTCGTTCGGGCTTTCGGCCGGAAAACTGGCGACTTTGTCGCCGATAGCCAGGTCTTCAACGCCCTCACCCAGGGCCGTGACGATACCGGCCATTTCCTGGCCAATGCCAGAAGGCAGGCGAGCATGGGAAGGTGCCAGGTTCTGGCGCCAGAGTGTGTCATACCAGCTGATGCCAATCGCCTCGACGCGCACCTGCACTTCGCCTGGTGCAGGCTGAGCGGCCGCATGCTCTTCGCATTTGAGCACCTCGGCTGGACCAAACTTGTGAAAACGGATCGTGCGGGACATCGCAAACCTCGCCAAATGAACCTCTAATGCCTTGAACTCTAGCCGGGCTTTTAACCCAAGACTATCTGTGGCTATTAATAGTCGACATGCCTGTCATTGATTCCGTCGTCTCGGAAACATCACTAGATACAGTATGAATCCGACGCAGCCTTTGTAGGAAATCTGAATTTCTCGGTGCAGAGTACCAGCCTTTCCCCGTAAGATTCCTGCGGGCCATTGTTCTCATATGGCCGCCCACGTCAAGTTTGCTGACTCTGCCAGGACTCCAGATGAATCGTAATGACCTGCGTCGTGTCGACCTGAACCTGTTGATCGTTTTCGAAACATTGATGCACGAACGCAGCGTGACCCGCGCGGCGGAAAAACTTTTCCTCGGCCAGCCTGCCATCAGTGCGGCGCTTTCGCGCCTGCGCGGGCTGTTCGATGATCCATTGTTCGTGCGCACCGGCCGCAGCATGGAGCCGTCTGCACGGGCGATCGAAATCTTCGCCCTGCTCTCCCCGGCGCTGGATTCGATTTCCACAGCGGTCAGCCGTGCGGCCGAGTTCGATCCTGCCACAAGTACCGCCGTGTTCCGCATCGGCCTTTCGGACGACGTCGAGTTCGCCTTGTTACCGATGCTGCTCAAGCGCCTGCGCGCCGAGTCGCCGGGGATCGTGCTGGTCGTGCGTCGCGTGAACTACATCCTCATGCCGGGGTTGCTGGCTTCCGGGGAGATCTCCATCGGTGTCAGCTACACCACCGACCTGCCGGCCAATGCCAAGCGCAAGGTGCTGCGCCGCAGCAAGCCGAAGCTATTGCGCGCCGACACCGTACCGGGACCGTTGAGCCTGGATGATTACTGCGCCCGCCCCCATGCTCTTGTGTCGTTCGCCGGTGACCTCAGTGGCTTTATAGATGAAGAACTGGAAAAGCTTGGGCGCAAACGCCATGTCGTGCTCGCCGTGCCGCAGTTCAACGGGCTGAGCACCTTGCTCGCCGGAACCGACATTGTCGCCACGGTGCCGGACTACACCGCCGATGCGCTGACCGCCGCAGGCGGCGTGCGGGCGGAAGATCCGCCGTTGCCGGTGCCCAGTTTCGAACTGCACATGGCCTGGCGCGGGTCGCAGGATAACGATCCGGCTGAGCGCTGGTTGCGCTCGCGGATTCAGATGTTCTTCGGGGATCCGGACAGCCTGGCCTGATCCGGATTGTTCTCCGAACTAATGGCCGCAACACGGCCCCAAGCAACTATTGCATCCAATGCAACACACAATTGTCATCAATCCCGTTGATGACAATCGAATGCAAACCGCAGGCTAGAGGGCTTGGTCGAGTCTTATATCATTCCGAATGATAGTTACCTTCGCCCCATTCGATTCGTGACATACCACCCCGCCGCGCATCATTCGCCAATCTCAACACATTGGCGGATGCATCCATGGAACAGTCACTCAAACATTTGCGCTTCCCGTTGGCCTTGTTGGCCGTACTGGTGATGAGCGCCTGCGGCAAGGCGCCGGAAAGTGCCGCCACGATGCCGGCCGCCAAGGTCAGCGTGGCCAAGGTGCTGGAACAACCGGTCAACGAGTGGGATGAATTCACCGGACGCCTCGAAGCCCCGGAAACCGTCGAGATCCGTCCACGGGTTTCCGGCCAGATCGATGAAGTGGCGTTCACTGAAGGCGCCCTGGTCAAGAAAGGTGACCTGCTGTTCCAGATCGACCCCCGCCCATTCCAGGCTGAGGTCCGCCGCCTCGAAGCACTGGTCGCACAGTCTCGTGCCAATGCCACTCGCAGCGAAAACGAAGCCCAGCGCGGCGAGCGCCTGCGCACCAGCAACGCGATTTCTGCCGAACTCGCCGATTCGCGGACCAGTGCCGCACAAGAAGCCCGCGCCGCCGTCGGCGCGCTTCAAGCGCAACTGGACCTGGCCAAGCTGAACCTGAGTTTCACCCGTGTGACCGCCCCCATCAGCGGCCGCGTCAGCCGTGCGGAAATCACCGCCGGCAACCTGGTGACCGCCGACACCACGCCGCTGACCAGCGTCGTTTCCACCGACAAGGTCTATGCCTACTTCGACGCCGACGAGCGCGTGTTCCTCAAGTACACGCAGCTCGCTCGCCAGGGCAAACGCGGCGCCACCACCCCGGTTTACATGGGCCTGTCCAACGAAGACGGCAACCCGCACCAGGGTGTCATGAATTTCATCGACAACCAGGTCAACCCGAAAACCGGGACCATCCGCGGTCGCGCCGTGTTCGACAACAGCGACGGCAGTTACACCCCAGGCCTGTACGCACGCTTGAAGCTGGTCGGCAGCGGCACCTACAGCGCCACATTGATCAACGACGAAGCGGTCGGCACTGACCTGGGCAAAAAGTTCGTGCTGGTGATGGATGCCGACAACAAGACCGCCTACCGCGCGGTAGAGCTGGGTCCGAAGATCGAAGGCTTGCGCATCGTGCGCAGCGGCCTGAACAAGGACGACACGATCATCGTCAAGGGTCTGCAACGGGTGCGTCCGGGATCGCCGGTCACACCTGAAGTGATTCCGATGGCCAACGAACAAACGTTGGCGGCTCTCGCACAACAACGCCAGGCGCTGGAAGCCAGCAACCTGCCCCAAGTCGCACCTGCCAAGGTAGCGCCGGGGACGGCTGTGAAGCTGGCTGCCACGACTCCACGCGACTAAGGGCTCTCTACGATGAATTTTTCCCAGTTCTTCATTTCGCGGCCGATCTTCGCGGCAGTGCTGTCGCTGCTGATCCTGATCGCCGGGGCGATCTCGCTGTTCCAGTTGCCGATCAGCGAATACCCGGAAGTCGTGCCACCCACCGTTGTGGTCCGCGCCAACTTCCCGGGCGCCAACCCGAAAGTCATCGGCGAAACCGTGGCCGCGCCGCTGGAGCAAGCCATCACCGGCGTCGAGAACATGCTGTACATGTCCTCGCAGTCCACCGCTGACGGCAAGATCACCCTGACCATAACTTTCGCGCTGGGCACTGACCTGGACAACGCCCAAGTGCAGGTGCAGAACCGCGTGACCCGGACCGAGCCAAAACTGCCCGAGGAAGTGACGCGCATCGGTATCACCGTGGACAAGGCGTCGCCCGATCTGACCATGGTTGTGCACTTGACCTCGCCGGACAAACGCTACGACATGCTGTACCTGTCCAACTACGCCCTGCTCAACATCAAGGATGAGCTGGCGCGCCTGGGCGGTGTCGGTGATGTGCAGCTGTTCGGCATGGGCGATTACTCGCTGCGGGTATGGCTCGATCCGAACAAGACCGCTTCGCGCAATCTGACCGCGACCGATGTGGTGACCGCCATTCGTGAGCAGAACCGTCAAGTGGCGGCCGGTGCGTTGGGTGCACCGCCAGCGCCGAATGCCACGGCGTTCCAGCTGTCGGTCAACACTCAGGGCCGGCTGGTGTCCGAGGAAGAGTTCGAGAACATCATCATTCGCTCTGGCGACAACGGTGAAATCACTCGCCTCAAGGACATCGCCCGCGTTGAACTGGGTTCCAGTCAGTACGCCTTGCGCTCCCTGCTGAACAACCAGCCGGCGGTGGCGATCCCGATCTTCCAGCGTCCGGGTTCCAACGCCATCGAGATCTCCAACGAGGTTCGGGCAAAAATGGCCGAGCTGAAGAAGAACTTCCCCGAAGGCATGGACTTCAGCATCGTCTATGACCCGACGATCTTCGTGCGCGGCTCCATCGAGGCGGTGGTTCACACCCTCTTCGAAGCGCTGATCCTCGTGGTGCTGGTGGTGATCCTGTTCCTGCAAACCTGGCGCGCCTCGATCATTCCATTAGTCGCTGTGCCGGTGTCGCTGATCGGTACGTTTGCGGTGATGCACCTGTTTGGCTTCTCGCTCAACGCCTTGTCGCTGTTCGGCCTGGTATTGGCGATTGGTATCGTGGTGGACGATGCGATCGTGGTGGTGGAAAACGTCGAACGGAACATCGAACTCGGACTCACTCCCGTCGAAGCCACCAAGCGCGCCATGCGTGAAGTGACCGGCCCGATCATTGCCACGGCGCTGGTGCTGTGTGCGGTGTTTATTCCGGCGGCGTTCATCTCCGGGTTGACCGGGCAGTTCTACAAGCAGTTCGCCCTGACCATTGCGATTTCGACGGTGATCTCGGCCTTCAACTCGCTGACCCTGTCGCCGGCACTGGCTGCGGTATTGCTCAAGGGCCATGACGCACCGAAAGACCGTTTCTCCAAGGTGCTGGACAAGATTTTCGGTGGCTGGTTGTTCCGTCCGTTCAACCGCTTCTTTGAAAAAGCCAGCCATGGTTACGTCGGCACCGTTGCCCGCGTGATCCGCTCCAGCGGTATCGCCCTGCTGCTGTACGCCGGCTTGATGGTGCTGACGTTCTTCGGTTTCTCCAGCACCCCGACCGGTTTCGTACCCGGTCAGGACAAGCAATACCTGGTGGCCTTCGCGCAACTGCCGGATGCCTCGAGCCTGGACCGCACTGAAGACGTGATCAAGCGCATGTCCGAGATGGCGCTGAAGCAACCCGGCGTGGAAAGTGCCGTGGCCTTCCCGGGCCTGTCGATCAACGGTTTCACCAACAGCCCGAACGCCGGCATCGTGTTCGTGACCCTCAAACCATTCGACGAACGTAAAGACCCGAGCATGTCCGCCGGTGCGATTGCCGGTGCCTTGAACGGCCAATTCGCGGACATCCAGGAAGCGTACATGGCGATCTTCCCGCCGCCGCCGGTACAAGGCCTGGGCACCATCGGTGGTTTCCGCCTGCAAATCGAAGACCGGGGCAACCTGGGCTACGAAGAGCTGTACAAAGAAACCATGAACATCATCAACAAAAGCCACAACGTGCCCGAACTGGCTGGGCTGTTCACCAGTTACACCGTGAACGTGCCGCAGGTCGATGCCGCCATCGACCGAGAAAAAGCCAAGACCCACGGCGTGGCCGTCAGCGACATCTTCGACACCCTGCAGATCTACCTGGGTTCGCTGTATGCCAACGACTTCAACCGCTTCGGTCGCACCTATCAGGTCAACGTTCAGGCCGAGCAACAGTTCCGACTCGAATCCGACCAGATCGGCCAGCTGAAAGTGCGTAACAACAAGGGCGAGATGATCCCGCTGGCGACCTTCATCAAGGTCACCGACACCTCGGGGCCGGACCGCGTGATGCACTACAACGGCTTCATCACCGCTGAAATCAACGGCGCGGCCGCACCCGGCTACAGCTCCGGCCAGGCCGAAAAAGCCATCGAGAAACTGCTCAAGGAAGAACTGCCGAACGGCATGACCTACGAATGGACCGACCTGACCTACCAGCAGATTCTGTCCGGCAACACCGCACTGTTCGTGTTCCCGCTCTGCGTACTGCTGGCGTTCCTGGTACTGGCGGCTCAATACGAAAGCTGGAGCCTGCCACTGGCGGTGATCCTGATCGTACCGATGACCCTGCTGTCGGCCATCACCGGGGTGATCGCTTCCGGTGGCGACAACAACATCTTCACCCAGATCGGCCTGATCGTTCTGGTGGGGCTTGCCTGTAAGAACGCGATCCTGATCGTCGAGTTTGCCAAGGACAAACAAGAGGAAGGCATGAGCCCGCTGGCGGCGGTACTCGAAGCGTGCCGTCTGCGTCTGCGGCCGATCCTGATGACCTCCTTCGCGTTCATCATGGGTGTGGTGCCTCTGGTGTTCTCCAGTGGTGCCGGTGCGGAAATGCGTCATGCCATGGGTGTGGCGGTGTTCTCCGGGATGCTCGGGGTGACCTTCTTCGGTCTGTTGCTGACGCCGGTGTTCTACGTATTGATCCGTAACTTTGTCGAGCGCGGTCAAGCGCGCAAGGCCGCCCGGGCGCTGAAACTGGAGTCGCAACAATGAGTCTGAAAGCCTTCCTGCCGAGCCTGCTGGTACTGGCGCTGAGCGCCTGTGCCGTCGGCCCGGACTACAAGACACCAGCCACGGAACCGGCCAATATCACCACCGCCACCGATGGCGCCGCCGGCCAGAAAAACTTCGACCGCTCGCGTTTCGAAGGCATCTGGTGGCAGCAGTTCGAGGACCCGACCCTTGACCAGTTGGTGCTCGAGTCGCTCAAGGGCAACCGTGATTTGCGCGTCGCTTTCGCTCGCTGGAAAGCGGCCCGGGCGATCCGTGATGACGTCAGCAACGACGCCATGCCGACCATCACCAGCCGGGCCAGCAGCGATCTGGGCAAAGGCCAGATTCCGGGACAGACCACCAACCGGGTCAATAGCGAACGCTACGACCTCGGGTTGGACATGGCCTGGGAGATTGACCTGTTTGGCCGCATCCAGCGCAATCTGGAATCGGCCAACGCCGAACAGCAGGCCATCGAGGCTGACCTGTATCAGCTGCAAGTCACCATGATTGCTGAGCTGGTGGACGCTTACGGTCAACTGCGCGGTGCACAACTGCGGGAAAAGATCGCATTGGCCAACCTGCAGAACCAGCAGGAGTCACGCAAGATCACCATCAGTCTGCGTGATGCCGGGGTGGGTGATCAGCTCGACGTCGAACGCGCCGATGCGCGTCTGGCCTCGGTTGAAGCCAGCGTGCCGCAATTGCAGGCCGAACAGGTTCGGCAGAAAAACCGTATCGCTACCCTGCTGGGTGAGCGTCCGGACAAGCTCACCGTGGACCTGAGCCCGAAAGACCTGCCGGCGATTGCCAAGGCCCTGCCGATTGGTGATCCGGGCGAACTGCTGCAACGCCGTCCGGACATCCTCAGCGCTGAACGCAAACTGGCCTCGGCCACGGCGCGCATCGGTGTGGCCAAGGCTGATTTATTCCCTCGGGTCAGCCTCAGCGGTTTCCTTGGGTTCACCGCCGGGCGCGGTTCGCAGATTGGTTCCTCGGCGGCCAACGCCTGGGCGCTTGGCCCGAGCATCACCTGGGCAGCGTTCGACCTTGGCAGTGTGCGCGCCCGTTTGCGCGGTGCCGATGCCGATGCCGAAGGCGCCCTGGCGACCTACGAGCAACAAGTATTGCTGGCCCTCGAAGAATCGGAAAACGCATTCAGCGACTACGGCAAACGCCAACAACGGCTGATTTCGTTGATTCGTCAGAGCGAGTCCAGTCGTTCGGCCGCCGATCTGGCGGAGATCCGCTATCGCGAAGGCACCGCCGATTTCCTGGTGTTACTCGACGCCCAGCGCGAACGCCTGGCCGCCGAAGACACCCAAGCCCAGGCCGAAGTTGACCTGTATCGCGGCATCGTGGCGATCTACAAGGCACTCGGCGGCGGCTGGCAACCGGAGACGGTCGCCAGCAAGTAACTCGGTTTTAAAGCGCTCCTTTGGTTGGCCGCAACCAACCAATTTCTTAGCCCTGCGTCTCATTCGGTCGCGGGGCTTTTTTTGTCTTCTCAAAAACACCACCTGCCCTCTTGCGGGAGATTCTATGTTGCCCGGCAAACCTGATTCACCTCGTCGTCATCGAATTTTTCGCGAGCAGGCTCGCTCCTACAGGGGTTAGCGGTGATTTTCTTCGACCGTCACCGTAGCCGTTGTCCCGGCCCTCAGTTTGTCTTTACCGGCATAGTCAGCATCAATCTCAATCCGCACCGGCACCCGCTGTGCCAGTTTCACCCACGTATAGCTGGGATTGATATTCGCCAGCAGGCGCCCGCCCGGCAGGTTTTCCCGGTCGGCGATGGCGTAGGCAATGCTTTGCACGGAGCCATAGAAGGTCTCGCCGCTCATCAACTCGATTTTCACCCGGTCGCCCTGCCCGATCCGGGGCAGCTTGGTTTCTTCAAAATAGCCGCTGACATAAAACGAACTGCTGTCCACCAGCGCCAGCAAAGGCCCGCCGGTGGAAGCGTAATCACCCTCTCGGGTCAACAGGTTGGTGACAAAGCCCGTGACCGGCGAAATCACCCGCGTGCGCTGCAAATTGAGCTCGGACTGGGTCAATGCGGCGATGGCCAATTGCACATTGGCCATCGCCAACACCAGATTGGCCTGATTTCGCAGCAAGTCCGCCTGGGCGACGGCGGCGTCCGTATTGGCTTTCTCCCATTCTTCGCCGGAAATCGCCGAACGATCCTTGAGTGTGCGTCGACGTAGTTCCTCGCTCTGACGTTGTTTGAGCAGTGCTTCACTGGCCGTAATCGATGCCTGGGCCTGCCCGAGGGAAGCTTTCGCCACTTCCACTCCGCGCTTGGCATGTTCCACCGCCAGGTTGTACCGCGCCGGGTCGATTTCCAGCAGCAGCTGGCCCTTGTCCACGTGCTGGTTGTCCTGCACGGCCAAGCTGACAATCCGCCCCGACACATCGGCGGACAGGGTCACCACATCCGCACGCACTCGTGCGTCCCGGGTCCAGGGCGCGCGGGTGTAATGCTCCCAGGCAAACCAGCCCAGGACCAATGCCAGCACCACCACTGCGACGGTCGTGAGTCGAGAAAAAAGGGTCTTCAATGGCTCAAACTCCCATCAACAAAATCAAGGTTGCACAGACACAGACATACAACGCGCCTTCGAACAGCGCCTCATGCCAGACGAACTGCAACACGCCAAGGCGCCGCAAGACCCAGTCCAGCAGCAGGAAAACCGGGAGCCCCAGAATCAACGCCTGGGCTATCGGGGGTAGATAAACACCTCCTATTTCCAGATCAATGGGCAAGTGCGGGTTCTCCTTGGTCAGGTGCGGGTTCAAAATAGTGGCGATAGCGTTCAACGAACGACACCACGATCAACAGCGCGACGCGCATCCGGAAGACCGACCACAGATGTTCGTGAACGCTTGAGTGCAAGCCATCCAGCTCATCACCCAAGGTACGCAGGTCTGCAAGGACCGCTTCCGGCTCAACTCCGGGGCGCCCCGCAACCAGGCGCCCGGTTTGCCGGACCGCTGCGAACAGGCGACCTTGAATGTCCGGGCTCAGCAAGTCGTTGTTTTGTCCCTGCTGCCTGAGCTGATTCAAGGCAATGCCCAGTGCCATGCTGCCCAGGCTGACCTGAAACAGTTCCCGCGACTGCGGGTCCTGTGTCGCCGGCAGCAGTCCCAGCATCATGGTCAAGCGGTCGACCATCCGGCTTTCGAAGGCAAATTGCTGCTCATCGGTGGCTGACGTCTTGAGCAAGGCGTACACCTGCTCGCCGTTCTCCTGATGCAGGCGACGCAGACGCAGGTCAGGCCGGAACGGGAAGATCAACGAATAAACACTCAGCGCCAGTACCGTGGCGCAGGTATAGGCCCCGGCAAATTCGAACCACTGGATAGCGGTGTTTTGACCGAGCCCGATGTTTTGCGGGCCGAACATCAGAAACGTCGTGAGACCCAGCCCAATGCCGGTCCCGGTGGTGGGCGGACTGGAAAGCCCCACCGCGACGGCGTAAAGCAAGGGCACCAGCAACAATGCCAGCAACTCGAAGTTGCTGATCATGGGCACAAGCATGAACTGAAGCAGCGCTGAAACCACCAGCGCCAGTCCGAATCCTCGCGCGTAGCTCTGAACAGCCAGCAAGGGCCTTGGAAATGTGGCCATCAGCGAGCAGAGAATCCCCACCAGCACCATCCCGCCCCGCGCTCCGTCCCAGCCGGTTTCGATCCAGATCAGGCCGGCCACCAGTAACGCGGAGAATGCACGAACAGCGTTCATGGTCGCCAAGGTGAAATCCAGGTGCAGCGGGTTTTCCTGACCTCGATACATGCTGCTGGCTGCACGTCCGCTCTGGATCGCATCGCTCAATTCGAGAATCTGTTCAAGCTGCTGCAACATGCGCGCCTGTTCCCAGCGCAGTGACCAGGCGAGGGAGCGCAAGGTCGCCGGCATGGTCTCGGTGAGTTGTTCGGCGCGGTAGGCCAGTTCATCGAAACGCTGTTGCAGCGTCGTGAAGTGGTGGCGTTTCTCGGCTGACAGCGAACGCCCCTGCTGCGCCAGTTCATCGAGAAAGGCCAGCTCTTCGGCACGCAAGCGCTGAATCTCTTCCGGCAACTCGCCCTCCCAGCGCTCGGTCAGCAGCAGGCGCTGGTGGCGCAATGCGGTGAGTCGCGCCGTCAACAACACCAACTGATTGCCCAGCAATTGCACCAGGCCATTGGCGCTGCGCAAGCGTGGCGCGTCGAAATACAGATGCCGGCGCACACCTTCCAGCGCGCTGATTTCGCCCAAGAGCTGCATTTGCCGACGATGAAAATCCTCTTCGGTTTCTTCGGTACGGATGACGGCGCTTGCATGGGTGGCCAGTAACTTGGTGATTTGATCGATTTTCGCAAAGTAGTCCCGGGCGACGGACTCCGGTCTGGCCGTCAGCAGGCTGACCACACACACGCACGCGACGGCCAGCAGCGTCTCGGTCACACGGGTCACGGCCAGTAAAAAAATGCCGTCCTGATCCGGTACAGCCAGTAATGCCACCACTACAGCGGTGTAGCCACTGAGCACGAACGCCTGGGAACTGGTGTAACGCAACAGCGTGCCGCCGGCGGTGCACAGCGCCAGCCACAAGGCCAGCGTGGTAATGAACGGTAAAGGCGCCTGGGGAAAAATGCCCATGATCACCACCGCGACGACCGCCCCCAGCGTTGTGCCGATCACCTGGCCAAAACTGCGGGCCAGCACCATCCCGCCCAGCGGCTGACTGATGATGACCACGGCCATGATCGACCATTTGGGTTGCTCCAGGTCGAACAGAAAGGCCAGGTACAGTGTCAGCAGCCCCGCGGCGATGGTTCGCAGGGCGAACAGCAACACCCCGCGCTCGGGATTGATCATCATTTTGAAATACTGCAACAACGCTTGCATGGGAGTGCTCATCGAGTCATCTCCAGCAAGCGTAGTCACTGCTTCGCTGCCTCGACAGGTTTGACTGTCGACAGCGCATGCAGGGCTATTCATCGGCCGCTGAAGGCCCGTTCGTACCGATGAAGTGCGATTCACCCACCCAAGGGTTTGACTCACAGCCCGGCCTGACCGAAGCTGGCGCCTTTGCAAAAGCTTGCCAGCTCCCGGATTCTGCATGCCCACGTCCCGCCGCTATCTGCTCATCAGCCTCTGCGCCCTGTTTGTCATCGGCCTTGCGTGGGTTTCCCTGCGCAGCACCGCCCCGGTCATTCCCGAGGCGATCAAGAACGGTTACAGCGAAGCGTTGGCCAAAGCCAAAGCAGGCCAACCTGGCGCCGCGCGAGTGCTTTACCAGCAACTGGCGCGCCCGGACCTCAAGCCCAAGCGTCGGGTCTGGCTGCATGCCGAACTGCCCAACTACCCAAGCTCGGTCGCCCTGAAACTGGCGGATGCCGACTTGCAGCACGAGTCGCCCGAGGTTCGCATCGCGGCGATCAAGAGCATCAGTGGCCTGGTGCCCAATGGCCAGCGCAGCCTGTTGATCGGGCCATTGCTCGACGACAGCGAGCAAAGCGTGCGCCTGGCGGCGATCAACGCGTTGCTGGGTTTGTCGCCCGATGACCTGGGTTTGTATTTCGGGCCCTTGCAGCAGGCCATCGATGCGTGGGAGCAAGTACTCAAAAACGCACCGCAAAGTGCCGAAAACCAGTATCAGCTGGCCCGATTGCACCTGCACAACGCCGAATTGAAAGAAGCGCAGCAGGCTCTGGACAATACGTTGCGACTGGATCCCGCCAATCTGCCCGCACTGGTGATGCAGATTGACGTACTGGATAAGCAAGGCCAGAACGACGCCGCCGGGCAATTATTGGCCAAGCAACTCCAGGCCCAACCCAACTCAGCCTATTTGCAACATGCTCTGGGGCTTTGGTTGCTGCATCACGGGCAAAGCGAGTTCGCCCTGCTCGGCCTGTCCAAAGCCGTCGAGCTTGAGCCGAACAACAAGGACTACCGCTACGACCTGGCCACCACGTTGTATGCTGAACACGAGCTGGAAGCCGCGCAAAAGCAACTGCAGGAAATCGTTCAGCGCTACCCCAATGATCGCAAGGCACGGGTCTTGCTGATCAATTACTGGAAGGAAAGCGGTCAACTGCAAAACGTGCAGATTCTCCTGGCGCAACTCGAACAGCTCAATCCCGACGATCCGGCCCTTCAGCAAGGGCTTTGACCCCGTGAAAATTTCGTTGAACCGTCGTCTCGGCCAACGGTCAAGTGAACAGGCAGCCCATTACGGCACTTCGCACGGCAGCCTCGTTTCCCCTGATCATGAGAGGGCATTTTTTGTCTACATCCAACGAGTTCACGCGTGAAAAAGCGGCCACTGGTATCGAAGGCCTGGACGATATCCTTGATGGCGGGCTGTCCCGCAGTCATCTGTTTTTACTGGAAGGCGAGCCGGGCACCGGCAAGACCACTGTCGCGCTGCACTTCCTGTTAGCGGGTGCGCAAGCCGGCGAGCGGTCGTTGTACATCACCTTGTCCGAGACCGAGCGCGAGTTACGCCAGGGCGCCCGGTCCCATGGCTGGGAGCTGGACGAAAACGTCCACATTTTCGAACTGACGCCTCCGGAAAGCCTGCTCAACGCCGAGCAGCAGCAAACCTTGCTGTACTCCTCCGACCTGGAACTGGGTGAAGCCACACGTCAGATCTTCGAAGTGGTCGAACGGGTCAAGCCGACGCGCGTCGTCCTCGACAGCCTTTCCGAAATCCGCCTGCTGGCCCAGAGCTCATTGCGCTATCGCCGGCAGATTCTGGCGATCAAACACTATTTTGTGCGCTATGACGCCACGGTGCTGCTGCTGGATGACCTGACCGCCGAATCGTTGGACAAGACCGTACACAGCGTCGCCCACGGGGTCATTCGCCTGGAAGAACTGACGCCGAATTACGGCGCTGAGCGGCGCCGTATTCGTGTGGTGAAGTACCGGGGCCAGAAATACCGCGGCGGCTATCATGACTTCACCATCATGAGCGACGGCGTACACGTGTTCCCGCGCCTGGTCGCGGCCGAGCACCGCGGGACTTACACGCGTCAACAGTTGACCAGCGGCATCCGCGAGATGGATGCCCTGCTCGGCGGCGGCATCGAAACCGGCTCCAGCACGCTGATCCTCGGCCCTGCCGGCACCGGTAAATCATTGATCTCGATGGTCTTCGCGGCGGCGGCCGTGGCCCGTGGCGAAAAAGCCGCGCTGTTTATCTTCGATGAAGAGCTGGGGTTGCTGTTCGAGCGCATGAAAAACATCGGCATCGACCTCAAGGCACTGCAAGACACCGGCAACCTGCTGATTGAGCAAGTGGATGCTGCGGAGCTGTCACCCGGCGAGTTTTCCCATCGGGTCCGGCGCTGCGTGGATGAAGGCAATATCAAGACCGTGGTGATCGACAGCATCAACGGCTATCAGGCTGCGATGCCGGAAGAAAATGCCCTGGTGCTGCACATGCACGAGTTGTTGCTGTACCTCAATCGTCAAGGCGCGGCGACGTTCATGACCGTTGCCCAGCACGGATTGGTCGGCGACATGCAGGCGCCAGTGGATATCACGTACCTGGCCGACACGGTGATTCTGCTGCGTTATTTTGAGGCTCTGGGCAAGGTGCGACGGGCGATTTCGATCATCAAGAAACGCACCGGCAGCCATGAATCTACCATTCGCGAATACCGCATCAGCGCGCAAGGCATGACCATCGGCGAACCGTTGGAAGCGTTCCAGGGCGTCTTGCGTGGCGTGCCCACGTACCTGGGCGCCAGCAATCCATTGCTAGCGGATGAAATCCGGTGACGAATGTGCAAGCAACGTCCGAGCGCGCCATCATCCTCGCGCCGCTCGGGCGTGACAGCCAGATCGCCTTGATGATGCTCAATGAGGCCGGTGTCGACGGGGTCATCTGTCGCGACCTGTTCGGGTTGTGCGCCGAATTGAAGCACGGTGCAGGCCTGTTGCTTGTTTCGTCTGAAGCCTTGCTGGGCAGTGATCTTGAACCGCTGCTGCGCCTGATCGAACAACAACCGGCCTGGTCGGACCTGCCGATTGTCCTGATGACCCACCATGGAGGTCCGGAAAACAACCCCGCGTCACGCCTTGGCTCGCAATTGGGCAACGTCACCTTTCTGGAGCGCCCTTTTCATCCCGCTACCCTGATCAGCCTGATCACCACGGCGCTGCGCGGACGCCGAAGACAGTACGAAGCCAGGGATCGGCTGATCGACTTGAGCCAAAGTGAACTGCGCCTGCAAAACACGCTTGAAACCCTTGAGCAACAGGTGGAAGAGCGTACGGCACAGTTGCGGCACAACGAAGAGGCGCTGCGCCAGTCGCAGAAGATGGAAGCGGTCGGACAGCTCACCGGCGGGATCGCCCACGACTTCAACAACATGCTGACCGGCATCATCGGCAGCCTGGAGCTGCTGCGTCGGCGTCTGGCCCGTGGTCGTACCGAAGATCTGGACAGCCTCATCGATCTGGGCGTGACGTCGGCCAACCGCGCCGCCGGCCTGACCCATCGCCTGTTAGCGTTTTCCCGACGCCAATCGCTTGATTCCAAACCGGTGGAAATGAATACGCTGGTGATTTCCATGGACGAACTGCTGCAACGCAGCATCAACGAAAGCATTCGCCTGGACATGCAGCTCCACGAGCAACTGTGGGTCGCCGAAGCCGACCCCAATCAACTGGAAAGCGCCCTGCTCAACCTCGTGATCAATGCCCGGGATGCCATGCCCGATGGCGGGAGCTTGCTGGTCAAAACCTGGAATGAGCATCTGGACATGGGTTTCACCGAAGCCCATAACAATCTCGAGCCCGGTGACTATGTGGTGCTCAGCGTCACGGACACCGGCTGCGGCATGCCGCAAAGCATTATCAACCGGGCTTTCGATCCGTTCTTCACCACCAAGCCGATTGGCCAGGGCACCGGCCTTGGGTTATCGATGATTTATGGCTTCAGCAAACAATCGGGCGGTCACGTCGCCATTCAAAGCGAAGTCGGTAAAGGCACCACGGTGAACCTGTATTTGCCGCGCTTCGGTGGCGAGTTGCCACAGGACAGTCCGATCAATATCCAGCATGCGCCTTACGCGCAAAAAGGCGAGACCGTGTTGATTGTCGAAGACGATCCGGCAGTACGGGTACTGGTCAGTACCGTGTTGAGTGATCTGGGGTATGCCTTCGTCGAGGCCCGTGATGCCGACAGCGCGGTGCCGATTCTGGATTCGCTCCAGCGCATCGACCTGCTGATCAGCGACGTCGGCCTGCCCGGCATGAATGGCCGGCAACTGGCGGAAATCGGCCGACAGCTGCGGCCTGACCTGCGGGTCTTGTTCATCACCGGTTACGCCGAACATGCGGCGGTGCGCGGGGGCTTCCTCGATCCGGGCATGCAGATGATCACCAAGCCGTTCACCTTCGATCTGTTGACGGCGAAGGTGCGGGAGATGATCAGGGTTTGATGCCTACGAAAGCATGTCCTGCATCAGCTCTTGCAGCTTGTCCAGATCAAACGGCTTGTCGAGAATCGGCGCCTTGCGCGTGATCGGGCTGTCCGTCTCGCGGATTTCCTGGGCGTAGCCGCTGATGAAAATCACCTTGAGTTCCGGTCGCAGCTTCACGGCAGGCTCGGCGATCTGCACGCCGGAAATGCCACCCGGCAGACGGAAGTCGGTGATCATCATGTCCAGGTGCGGTTTGCTGGCGAGAATCTCAAACGCCTGCTCACCGTTTTCGGCCTGCAAGACGCGGTAGCCCTCGCCCGATAGATAGGCCGACAACACCATCAGAATCGACGGATCATCCTCGACGACGAGTACTACATCTTGCGCATCTTCACTCATGGGAAGCCTTTGTTCAGTCAATTGCTGCTGATACGACCTTGGAGTCGCTCAGAGGTTGCGTTTTTTGGGCTGTTTTCCTACAGCGGCAGACAAACGCGAAACAAGGCGCCTTCGCCAATCCTGCTCTGGACGGTAATAGTACCGCCATGGGCGGCCACAATCTGTTCTGAAATAAACAATCCCAGGCCCAGCCCGGCGACGGCTTCTTTGACCGACACCCGTTCGAACTGCTGGAAAATTCGCTTCTGGTTGTCTTCGCTGATGCCGATGCCCTGATCCTGCACCTCCACCAGCGCCTGATCGCCGTCACTGTACACCTTCACCGTGATCGGGCTCTTGGCGCCGTACCGAAGGGCGTTGGTCAACAGATTGGAAATCACCTGCTCAATCCGGAATTCATCCCAGCTGCCGTTCACCGGCTGCTCGGCATCAAGGCTGACGCTGGCCTCGGCGGCTTCGAACTGCTGGGCAAAATTTTGCAACAAACCACGAACCAGCGCTGCCAGATCAAAGTGTGTGGGCCGAATCGACAACTTGCCGGTGCGAATGCGCGACACGTCGAGCATGTCCTCGATCAGGCGGATCAGGCTGTTGATCTGCCGCTCGTCGCGGTCGACCATGGCGTGCATTTTATCCGGGGTGAACGCGGCGGCATTGTTCCGGGCCAGGTGCATCTTGCGCAGCTGGGTTTCGAGGATCAGGCCATTGAGCGGCGTGCGCACTTCGTGGGCGACGATGGACATGAAGTCATCGCGCATACGCACCGCCTGCTCCAGTTCCAACTGAGTGCTTTGCAACTGTTGCAACAGCGCTTCCTGCTCGCGGCGGCTCTGCTCCAGGGCCAGGACCTGTTCTTTCATCGCCTTGCTCTGTCGGTACAGCTCGACGAACACGTTGACCTTGCTCTTGACCGCCTGGATATCCAGCGGCTTGTGCAGAAAGTCCACGGCGCCGCTTTCATAACCCTTGAAGGCGTAGTTCAACTCACGGCCGGCCGCACTGACGAACACAATCGGGATGTTTCTGGTCTTTTCAGTGCCGCGCATCAATTCGGCGAGCTCGAAGCCGTTCATGCCCGGCATCTGCACGTCGAGAATGGCCATGGCAAATTCGTGCTGCAACAGCAGCGACAAGGCTTCATCGGCAGAGAGCGCCTTGAACACCAAACGGTCTTCACGCTTGATCAGCGCTTCGAGCGCCAGAAGATTCTCCGGCAGATCGTCGACGATCAGCAGTTTGGCCTGGACAGTACTTAACATGCGATTCGTTCCAGCTCGACAAGCAGACGGCCAATGCCGCGTATAGGGAGGATGTGGTCTGGCTCGTGCATTGCCAGTGCCGCCTGCGGCATGGTGGCGACTTGTGCTTCTTGCGGGTCTTGCACGATGGTCAGGCCACCCTGCTGTTTGACATGAGTCAGTCCGCGCGCGCCGTCGCGATTGGCTCCGGTCAGCAGTACGGCGGCCAGGTGGGCTCCGTAGGCATCGGAGGCCGATTCGAACAAGTAATCGATGGCCGGGCGCGAGTGGTGCAACCGGGGCTCCAGGCTCAGGGAAAAACTTCGATCCTGCTCCACCGACAAGTGATAACCCGGCGCCGCGAAATACAAGGTGCCAGCGTCGACCGGTGTTTTGTCGCACGCCTCAATCACCGGCAAGGCTACCCGCCTGGCAAACACTTCGGCCAAATGACTGCAGCGCTGGTCGGGCAAGTGCAGCACCACGATAATCGGTAATGTGAAGCCTTCGCGCAGCGTGCCGAGAATGCTCAACAGCGCCTCGACGCCCCCGGCGGAGGCACCGATCACGATTGCTTCGATAGCAGGTAAATCCGTTGCGCTGCTCATGATTTACGGTAGATCCGCTCCTGTTTGACCAACGGCTCGAACTGATCGCCGAACGCCGAAAAATCCGGGGTTTCCTTGCTCCCCAACACCAGAAATCCACGATGGCAAAGGGATTCGTGAAACAATCCAAATGCTCGATCCTGAAGTCTTTTATTAAAGTAAATCAGTACGTTACGGCACGATATCAATTGCGTTTCCGAGAAAACACTGTCCGTTGCCAGGCTGTGATCGGCGAAGGTTACGTTCTCACACAATGACTTGTCGAAAATGGCGTAGCCATACGCTGCCGTGTAGTAGTCGGCAAACGAATGCTGGCCACCGGCCTGCTGATAGTTAGCAGTGTAGGCGCGTACGTTCTCCATCGAGAAAATCCCTTGCTTGGCTTTTTCCAGCGAGCGCGGGTTGATGTCGGTGGCATAGATGATGGTACGGTCCAGCAAGCCCTCCTCGCGCAGCAAAATGGCCATCGAATAGACCTCTTCACCGGTACTGCAACCGGCGATCCAGATCTTGATCGAAGGATAGGTCCGCAGCAGCGGCACCACTTCCTTGCGAATCGCCAGGAAGTGCGAAGGGTCGCGGAACATTTCGCT
Organism: Pseudomonas sp. C32; assembly: GCF_030417915.1. Taxonomy (NCBI): domain Bacteria; kingdom Pseudomonadati; phylum Pseudomonadota; class Gammaproteobacteria; order Pseudomonadales; family Pseudomonadaceae; genus Pseudomonas; species Pseudomonas sp. C32. The sequence goes on from NZ_JAUHUK010000014.1 coordinate 81,537, forward strand.
GACCGGGATCGTCAACAATTGCAGCAGCTGCATGAACGCCTTCGGATCGTGCAGGATCTTTTCCTGCAAGGCCGAGATGGTATTGCACTCGAACTGGCTCAACGCATGAGTCACCCGGCGCTTGATCGAAGCGCCGGCGTAATCGCGAAAGTCGTAGCTGTACTTGAGGTAGATCGCTTCGATCAACAACCGCAATTCAATCTCGGTATTACGCTCCACTTAGATACGTTCCATTTTCGGTAACCACACACGAATCAGTGAAAACAGGCGATCCAGGTCAATGGGCTTGGCCAGGTAATCGTTGGCACCGGCCTGCAGGCATCGTTCCTGATCGTCCTTCATGGCCTTGGCCGTCACCGCAATAATCGGCAGCTTGCGCCAGCGCGGGTCCTTACGGATCTCGATAGTGGCCTCAAAGCCATCCATCTCCGGCATCATCACGTCCATCAACACCAGATCGATGTCGTCGACTTCATTCAATCGTTCGATCGCTTCCCGGCCGTTGCGCCCGATGAGCACCACCGCACCCTTTTGCTCCAGCGCACTGGTCAGGGCAAAAATATTGCGGACATCGTCGTCAACCAACAGCACCTTGCGTCCCTCGAACACTTTATCGCGACTGCGGGCGACCTTGAGCATTTGCTGCCGCTCATGGGACAGCCGCGATTCGACTTTGTGCAGAAACAGCGTCACCTCGTCGAGCAGGCGTTCGGGCGAGCGTGCGCCCTTGATGATGATCGACCGCGAATACTTGCGCAGTTCGGCCTCTTCATCCCGGGTCAGGTTGCGACCGGTGTAGACGATGACCGGCGGAAACGAGCAGATGTCTTCCGTGGACATGCGCTTGAGCAAGTCGTTGCCCAGCATGTCCGGCAACTTGAGGTCGATGATCATGCAATCGAAAACCGATGTACGCAGCAAGTCCAGCGCCTCTTGCGCCAGGCCAACGGCGGTGATTTCGATGTCATCGTCGCCGATCAGGCGGGCAATGCTGTCGCGCTGCAAATCATCGTCTTCGACCAGCAACACCCGTTTGACCTTCTGGGTCAGCTTGGCCTCAAGGCGGGTAAACACGTCCTTGAGCTCTTCGCGAGTGGTCGGTTTAACGGCATAACCTACCGCGCCCATGTGCATCGCGGCTTCAACACGATCTTCGACCGAAATCACATGCACCGGGATATGCCGGGTTTGCGCGTGTGCCTTCAGTCGTTGCAGCACGGTCAAGCCGGAATAGTCGGGCAAGCGCATGTCCAGCAGGATGGCGTCCGGGATGAAGGTCTTGGCCAAGTCGTAGCCCTCGTCGGCACCATGGGCCACCAGGCAGTGATAGCCCAACTCATGAGCCAGGTCATAGAGGATGTGCGCGAAGTTCGGTTCATCTTCCACCACCAGGATGCAGCGACTGGAAAACGGCCCTTTGTGGCGGTCATCGTCGAAGCGCGGAATGTCGACCTCGGCAATCAACGACGACAGCGCCTCGGGTTCTACGCGGGCGGGCGCCATGGCAGGCGCCATCCTCATCGGCTCGACCGGATTTTCGCCCGGTTCCACATAATGTAGCGGCAACACCAGCGTAAACACGCTGCCCTGCCCCGGCGCACTGCTGACGCTGATGGAGCCGCCCAGCAACGTTGCCAGATCACGGGAGATCGACAGGCCCAGCCCGGTGCCGCCGTAACGGCGGTTGGTGGTGCCATCGGCCTGACGGAACGCTTCGAAAATGCTTTCCTGCTGGTTCCCGGCGATGCCGATACCGGAATCTTGAATGATGAATGCAATACCATCGTTTGGCGCCGTATCGACCCGCAGGCTGACGCTGCCGCTCTCGGTAAATTTCACCGCGTTGGATAACAGATTCTTGAGGACTTGTTCCAGGCGTTGACGGTCAGTGAACACCATCCCGGGCGCGCCGTCCTGCAGCGTTATCTGGAACTCCAGCTGCTTGTCCGCAGCCAACGGCTGGAACATCCCGCGCAAGCCATCCACCAGGCGTGCCACGCTGGTGTTCTCGGGACGGATCTCCAGCTTGCCGGCCTCGACCTTGGAAATGTCGAGAATGTCGTTGATCAGGTTGAGCAGGTCATTACCGGCGGAGTAGATCGACTCGGCGAACTTGACCTGTTCGGCGCTGAGATTTTCCTGAGCGTTTTCTGCCAGCAGCTTGGCCAGGATCAACGAGCTGTTAAGCGGCGTGCGCAGCTCGTGGGACATGTTGGCGAGGAATTCGGACTTGTACTGGCTCGAACGCTGCAACTCGTCAGCACGCTCTTCGAGCTGGAGCTGGGCCAGATTGAGTTCGGTGTTCTTCAGGTCCATGGCGTCGCGTTGCTCGGCCAGCACCTCGGCTTGCTCGGCAAGTTGTTCGTTGGTTTGCTCGAGCTCCACTTGCTGAGTTTCAAGATGCGCCTGGGATTCCTTGAGGATGCGCGACTGCTCCTCGAGCTCTTCGTTGGCGGTCTTGAGTTCTTCCTGTTGCACTTGCAACTCTTCGTTGAGTCGCTGGGTCTGGGCCAGTACTTCCTGCAAGCGATGACGATAACGCGCAGCCTCGATGGACGTTCCGATGTTGCTGGCGATCAACTCCAGCAACTCGATGTCACGGTCGTTCAACGGGCGCAGAAAACCCAGTTCGATGACACCGTTGACCCGGTCGTCGTCGCTGGTCGGCACCACCAGCACACTGCGCGGCAAACCTTCGCCAAGCCCGGAACTGACCTTGAAGTAATCGGCCGGAACCTCGTCGAGGCGGACCAGCCGTGCCCGTTGCACCACTTGGCCGATTATGCCTTCGTCACTGTCAATCTGTTGGTCGAGGGCCTCCTGTTCACGGGAAAAACCGTAGGACGCCATGCGTTTGAGGCCGCCGTGCTCTTCGCGAACATAAATCGCCCCCACAGCCATGCCAAGGTACTGCGCGCAAAATAGCAGGATGTTGCGACCCAGCATGTTCAGGCTCAGTTGCCCCAGCACTTGCTCGGCCAGCTCGGTCTGCCCGTTGCGCAGCCAGGCCTGTTGCTCCAGACGCGAAGCGCTGGCTTTTTGCGCAGCCAGCGTAGCGCTGTAACTTTGCGAAAGCTTGAGCAAATCCCGGCGACCGATGTAGGACAACAAGCCACTGACCCCGGCGATAAACAGCAGATAAAAGCTGATGCTCATGATGGTCGTGCGACGGACTTCTTCGTTGCGAGAGATCCGCAACTGCTGCTCGGTGTCGATAACGGCTTCAAACTGTTTGCGGATTTCATCGGTCAGCCGCTTGCCGCGCCCCGAGCGGACCGCACCACGGTAATCCCCACTGACACGCTGCAAATCGATCAGTGATTGCGCGTAGTTGGTCCATTCCAGCTGCAATGCCTGCAATCGGCGCAAACGGTCGGTCTGCACCGGGTTGTCAGCCGTCAGTTCGAACAAGGTGTTGAGGGCGACGTTTATACGCGGCTTGCCGGTCTCGTAAGGATCGAGGAAGTGTTCGTCGCCACTGAGCAGAAAGCCGCGCATGCCGGTTTCCAGGTCAACCGTCAGCTTGACCGCTTCATTGGCGTTATTGATCACCCGGTCGGAGTGCTCCACCCATTGGATCGTCGATAACAGATAGGTAATCAGCGAAACGAAGAACACCGCACTGATAACGCCCAGCCCCAACGGCAGGCTGATGTTGCGGCTCAGGAGTTTACGAAATCGTTGCTCATCAACCAAAGAACCGGGGGTCATGGGGCAGGCCTTGTCGAACCGTCAGAATGCAACGAGTTTGCCCCAAAAACGGCGAAGGGATCCAATTTTCTGACATGTTTTCGCGCAAAGTCCTACGTTCCAGTGCTACCACACGAGGGCACGGGTTATCCTAGCCCGCGCTGTACCGCTATTCTTTTTTACGGCACGGGGAACTTGTCGGGATCCGCCACTTACTGATGCAAGAGGCCGGTGATTTCGACCGAACCGAGTCATCCATTTTTTCAGGAATGCCCACTATGTCCCACGCCGATGTGCATACCATCCTTGTTGTCGAAGACGATGCCATCGTGCGCATGTTGATTGTCGATGTGCTGGAGGAATTGGAGTTCAAGGTGCTTGAGGCCGATGGCAGCGAACAGGCGCTGGAAACGCTCAAGGATACGAGCCAACACATCGACTTGATGATGACGGATGTCGGGTTGCCCGTTATGGACGGTCGCGAACTGGCCACAGAAGCACGCACATTGCGTCCTGCCCTGCCCGTTCTGTTTGCCAGCGGTTATGCCGACAGCATTGAGGTGCCCGCTGACATGCACGTCATTGGCAAGCCGTTTTCGATTGATCAGTTGCGGGACAAGGTCAAAAGCATCCTTGGCTGATCCTCCTGCACGTTGTGGTTAAATGACGCCCTTTTCAGCCTGCCCCGTGCCCGCGTCAAGGAACCCTTTCATGAGTCAACCCCGCGCCACCCAAGTTTTGGTCATTGGTTACGTCTGGCCTGAACCCCGCTCCTCGGCCGCCGGCGGGCACATGATGCAAATCCTGCAAACCTTCCTGCAGCAAGGCTGGGACATTACGTTCAGCAGCCCCGCCAGCGACGGTGAGCACCCGGCCGACCTGACCGCGCTGGGCATTCGCCAAGTGCCGATCGAGCTCAATAACAGCAGCTTCGATGCCTTTGTCAGCGAACTTGCACCGGACATCGTGCTGTTCGACCGTTTCATGATGGAGGAGCAATTCGGCTGGCGCGTTGAAAAACACTGCCCGAATGCGCTGCGGGTGCTTGAGACGTCCGACCTGCAAAGCTTGCGCGATGCGCGGCAGCAACGACTCAAGGATCGATTGAAGGCCAGCGACGACACCAACGACTTCAACGACCTTTTTGCACCGGCGTTACGCGAAGAGTTTCAGCTCATGGCCGATACCGATGTGGCCAAACGGGAAATCGCGGCGATTTATCGTTGCGACTTGAACCTGATGGTCTCCGAAGTGGAAATCGAACTGCTCGTCGAACAGTTTCAGGTGCCCCGCAGCCTGCTGCATTGGTGCCCGTTGATGGTGGATCCACCAACCGAGCCACCGAGAACCTTTGAGGAACGGGCGCACTTTCTGCACATAGGCAACTTCCGCCATGCGCCTAACTGGGATGCCGTGCTGTGGTTGAAAACGGCGATTTGGCCATTGATCCGCGAGCAGATCCCCGGAGCGCAGTTGCATATCTACGGCGCCTATACGCCGCCCAAAGCCACGGCGCTGCACAATGCATCCCAAGGGTTCCACGTGAAGAACTGGGCCGAGGATGCATTGGAGGTCATGTCGGCGGCACGGATCTGCATGGCCCCGCTGCGTTTTGGTGCTGGCATCAAAGGTAAAATCGTCGACGCCATGCTGTGCGGCACCCCGGTTGTCACGACACCGATGGGGGCCGAAGCCATGCATGACCAGGAGCCATGGCCCGGCGCTGTGGCGCTGACCGCCCAGGAGTTTGCCGACTGTGCCGTTCGGCTGCATGACGATAAAACAAGCTGGAACGCGGCCCAGGATAACGGGCGTGCGTTGTTGGTCGAACGTTATCAGCAGTCCGTTCACGGTAATGCATTGATCAAAAAGATAATCGAGAGCCAACAGCAATTAGCGCAACTTAGAAGAGACAACTTCACCGGTAGCATGTTGCGCCACCACCAGCACAAGAGCACCCAATACATGTCGCAATGGATAGAGGTTAAAAACAAAGTCCAATAACAACATCCTGAAACCACCACGCCCTTGCGCAGCCTATAAATTACAACCAAAAATAAAGAACTCGATAACCGTTACTACGTCGAGAGTTCTTTCATTTTCATTCAGCAAAGGATTGCGCAATGACAAATAACCACCCCCATAAAAACTGGATGGCGGCGTCACCCGCTATTGATAACTTGACCCTGATGGAATTGGTCTGGCCTGGGGCCCATAACGCGGGTATGGATTATGACTTCCCTTATCTTCCGCACCTTCAACCGTTCCAAGGCTGGTTTGTCTGCCAGGAGGGTCCCTTTATCCAGCAACTCAATGAGGGCGTGCGGGCACTTGATTTACGATTCCTTTCAGACGAGCACTGGTTGGGCATAAGAAAATTTCATACCTTTCACGGCTATGAAATGCTCACTGGCCGATCGTTGGCTGAATTATTCAAAAGCCTGAGCTTTTTCCTCAATGAAAACCCCGATGAATTCGTCATTCTGGACATACATGAACTCCAGGGCCGTGATGAGCGACAATTCGACTACCAAGGATTTCACGATGCCATCATTAGCGAACTGGGTACCCGGCTTATTCCGAAGAAAAACCGTTATTTGACGTTGGGCGAACTTAAGAAAACGAGTAGTTTGCAAAGAGTTGTATTGGCCTGCGATTGGCATCCAGATTTGGATTCCCCCCTCTATTGGCCAAAAATAAATCATCGCTGGAGTCGTAGCGACGTCACATCACCCGAAGCGCTAAGACACTTCATTCAACACACGCTCACCAGCCCTCCTGACGAAGACTTGCTTTGGTCGTTATCCGCCACCAGTTATACCAAGTCGATAGGTGTCATGCGATTGACCCAAGAGCTGAACGATTGGTTTGGTCCGAACTCCGGGTGGGCACCAAAATGCAGCATCATCAATGCCGACTATATTGGAGACACACAATTGGTCGCCTATTGCAGGGAAATCAACTTTTCCAGGGGACTGCAAAAGACATAAGGGAAGCGAACTGGAACTGTCTTGGGCGGGGGTGCATGATTGGCGCCTGGAAAACAAGAAGACCACACCGGACATGACACGCACCGCCAGAGTCACCGACCCTTCCTACGAATTGATGGACGACCACAACGGCCTGTCCATCATCTACCGTCAGCATGGTTTTCCCTGCCCTTTGGTGCGCTGGCATTTTCACAAGGAATACGAGTTGCACCTGATCGTCGCCAGTTCCGGGAAGGTGTTCATCGGCGACTACATCGGCAACTTCTATCCCCAAACCCTGTTCCTGACCGGCCCCAACCTGCCACATAACTGGATCAGCCAGGTGGCCGAAGATGAAGTGGTGCCCAAGCGCGACATGCTGGTGAATTTCACCGACGAGTTGTTCGACAGCGGCACCCAGGTATTCGCCGAATTGAAGACCCTGGTGCCGCTGCTGGAGCGTGCGAAGTACGGTATCGAGTTTCGTTCCCAAGACACCATTCGACAGGCGATGAGCTTGATGCAACGCATTGCCGACACCACGGGCATGACGCGGCTCGGGCATTTTTTCATCCTGCTGGAATTGCTCGCCGCCACAGACGACTACCAATTGCTGTCCGGTGCAACGACGCCGCAGCTGACCGACGAGCACAACATCGATCGCACCAACCGCGCGGTGGACTACATCTTCACTCACTATGCGCGCGAGCTTCCGCTGGAAGAAGTCGCCGACCATTTGGGCATGAAGCCCACGTACTTCAGCCGGGTGTTCAAGCAGGCTACCGGGCGTTGCTTCATCGAGTTCGTCAATCGCCTGCGTATCAGCAAGTCCTGCGAATTGTTGGCAGACGGCAACAAATCGGTGACCGATGTTTGCTTCGAGTCGGGGTTCAATAATATTTCCAATTTCAATCGGCGTTTTCAGCAGCTCAGAGGCATGACCCCGTCGCATTATCGACGCCTGGCCGTGCAGCGACTGACCGAGCAAAACTTGGGTTAAAAGATCAAAAGATCGCGTTCCAACGGTAGGAGCTGCCGGAGGCTGCGATCTTTTTTGCGTTCCATCGATGTAACCCCTCCCCGTGCGTCTACCGCTCCAGATGCCAGTGCAAAATAGTATCGATGAAAGTGCGACGGACGATTTGTCTCGCCCTCGATAGAACGTTGTAATCAGCGCACTTCTTCCTGCCCTCGGAAGACACAAAAACAATAACTGTCCTTCTGCAACCTACCGGGTGCAGAACAGGAGTGCACGATGCGACCTTCCGTAAAAGCTGTGCTTGCCCTCACCTGCCTGACCGTCAGCAGCGTCAGCCTCGGCGCCCAGACACTGACCATCGCCACCGTCAATAACAGCGACATGATCCGCATGCAAAAGCTCTCGAAAACCTTCGAAGCCGAGCACCCGGACATCAAGCTCAATTGGGTGGTGCTGGAGGAAAACGTCCTGCGCCAACGCCTGACCACCGACATCGCCACCCGGGGCGGGCAGTTCGACGTGCTCACCATCGGCATGTACGAAGCCGCACTCTGGGGAGCCAAGGGTTGGCTGGAACCGATGACCGACCTGCCGGCCAGTTATGCGCTCGATGACGTGTTTCCATCAGTTCGTGAAGGCCTGTCGGTAAAGGGTTCGCTGTATGCCCTGCCGTTCTACGCGGAGAGTTCCATCACCTATTACCGCACCGACCTGTTCAAGGACGTCGGCCTGACCATGCCCGAACACCCGACCTGGGAACAGATCGGCGAGTTCGCCAGCAAACTCACTCACAAAGACAAAGAGCAGTACGGAATCTGCCTGCGAGGCAAGGCCGGTTGGGGCGAGAACATGGCGTTGATCAGTACCGTCGCCAATGCCTATGGCGCACGTTGGTTTGATGAACAGTGGAAACCGGAATTCAGCGGACCAGAGTGGAAAAACGCGCTGAACTTCTACGTCGACACCATGAAGGCATCCGGCCCGCCGGGGGCGTCGAGCAATGGTTTCAACGAAAATCTGGCGCTGTTCAACAGCGGCAAATGCGCGATCTGGGTCGATGCCAGCGTCGCCGGCTCGTTCGTTACCGACAAGACCCAGAGCAAGGTCGCCGATCACGTCGGTTTCACCTATGCGCCGCATCAGGTCACCGACAAGGGCTCGGCCTGGTTGTACTCCTGGGCACTGGCCATTCCCACCAGTTCCAAAGCCAAGGACGCGGCAAAAATTTTCAGCGCTTGGGCCACATCCAAGGAATACGGGGCCCTGGTCGCGGAAAAAGACGGCATCGTCAACGTACCACCGGGCACGCGGGCCTCGACCTACAGCGAGGCGTACATGAGCGCCGCGCCGTTCGCCCAGGTCACCCTGGAGTCGCTCAAAGCCGCCGACCCGAGCAAGCCGGGCGCCAGGCCGGTGCCTTACATCGGGATTCAGTTGGTGACCATTCCCGAGTTCCAGGGCATTGGCACCCAGGTCGGCAAATCCTTCTCGGCGGCACTGATCGGCCAGACCACAGTCGACCAGGCCCTGGCGGCGGCCCAGCAAACCACTGAACGCGAAATGAAGCGCGCAGGTTATCCCAAGTAACCCCGCCTCCTGTAGGAGCCGGCTTGCCGGCGATGAACGATAACGCGGTACGTCTATAGATCGGCGTCGCATCCATCGCTGGCAAGCCAGCTCCTACAGGTCTTGCGCCAAGCATCCTCTCGTTCCCAATCGGTTTAACACCATGAATACTTTAACTGCCAAAGCTCATATGGATATTGCCCAGCCCCAGCGCAAAAGCCGCGTGGCCAACCCCGGCTGGTTCCTGGTCAGCCCTTCGGTAGCGCTGCTGCTGTTGTGGATGATCGTGCCTCTGGGCATGACCCTCTACTTCTCGATGATCCGCTACAACCTGCTTGATCCGGGTGAAAACGAATTTGTCGGGCTGGAGAACTTCTCTTATTTCCTGACGGACTCGGGCTTCCTGCCCGGCGCCACCAATACGTTGTTGCTGGTGGGCAGCGTGCTGCTGATCAGCGTGGTGTTCGGCGTGTTGATCAGTGCGTTGCTGGAGGCCAGTGAGTTTCTCGGTCGCGGCATCGTGCGGGTGCTGCTGATCTCGCCGTTCTTCATCATGCCCACGGTGGGTGCACTGATCTGGAAGAACCTGATTTTCCATCCGGTGTCGGGGATTCTCGCCTACGTCTGGAAACTGTTCGGCGCGCAACCGGTGGACTGGCTGGCGCACTACCCGCTGCTGTCGATCATCATCATTGTCTCGTGGCAATGGCTGCCGTTCGCCATCCTGATTTTGATGACCGCCATGCAGTCCCTCGACCAGGAACAGAAAGAAGCCGCACGCCTGGACGGTGCCGGCCCCATCGCGATCTTCTGGCACTTGACCCTGCCGCACCTGGCACGGCCGATTGCGGTGGTGGTGATGATCGAAACCATCTTCCTGCTCTCGGTGTTCGCCGAAATCTTCACCACCACCAACGGCGGCCCCGGCTATGCCTCGACCAACCTCGCCTACCTCATCTACAACCAGGCGCTGGTGCAGTTCGACGTCGGCATGGCGTCCGCTGGCGGCTTGATTGCGGTGGTCATCGCCAATGTCGCGGCCATCGTGCTGGTGCGGATGATCGGTAAAAACCTGACAGACAAAGCCTGAGGCCTGCCATGACCCTTCAACAATCCCGTCGTTTGCAAAGCCTGTTGCTCGGCACGCTGGCCTGGGCTATCGCGATCCTGGTTTTTTTCCCGATTTTCTGGATGGTGCTGACCAGTTTCAAAACCGAGATCGACGCCTTCGCCACACCGCCGCAGTTCTTCTTCATGCCGACCCTGGAGAATTACCTGCACATCAACGAGCGCAGCGATTACTTCAGTTTCGCCTGGAACTCGGTGGTGATTTCCTTCAGCGCCACGGCCCTGAGCCTGCTGATCGCGGTGCCGGCGGCCTACTCGATGGCGTTCTACGAAACCCAACGCACCAAAGGCACCCTGTTGTGGATGCTCTCGACCAAGATGCTGCCGCCGGTGGGCGTGCTGATGCCGATCTACCTGCTGGCCAAGAGCTTCGGCCTGCTCGACACGCGCATTGCGCTGATCGTGATCTACACGCTGATCAACCTGCCGATTGTGGTCTGGATGATTTACACCTACTTCAAGGACATCCCCAAAGACATCCTCGAAGCCGCTCGTCTCGATGGCGCCACGTTGTGGCAGGAAATGGTCCGGGTGCTGCTGCCGATCGCCAAGGGCGGACTGGCCTCCACAGTGTTGTTGTCGCTGATCCTGTGTTGGAACGAGGCGTTCTGGTCCTTGAACCTGACCTCGTCGAAAGCCGCGCCACTGACCGCGCTGATCGCATCGTACTCAAGCCCCGAAGGGTTGTTCTGGGCCAAGTTATCGGCGGTCTCGACGCTGGCCTGCGCACCGATCCTGATCTTCGGCTGGATCAGCCAGAAACAACTGGTACGCGGGTTGTCGTTCGGCGCCGTGAAATGAATCGACCCGGATTGCTGCCCCAACGCAATCCCTTGCAGGAGCCGGCTTGCTGGCGATGCGGCCCTCGAAATTTGCATCGCGCTTGCGGTCGTCATCGCCAGCAAGCCGGCTCCTACAAAAAGCCTGATCGGCTCAATCTGAATAAAAACAAACGGAGGCTCATCGTCATGGCCAACCTGAAAATCAAGAATCTGCAAAAAGGCTTCGAAGGCTTTTCCATCATCAAGGGCATTGACCTTGAAGTGAACGACAAAGAGTTCGTGGTCTTCGTCGGTCCCTCGGGTTGCGGTAAATCCACCCTGCTGCGCCTGATCGCTGGCCTGGAAGAAGTCAGCGGCGGCGCCATCGAGCTCGATGGCCGCGACATCACCGAAGTCAGCCCGGCCAAGCGTGACCTGGCGATGGTGTTCCAGACCTACGCCTTGTACCCACACATGAGCGTGCGCAAGAACATGTCGTTCGCCCTCGATCTGGCCGGAGTCCCCAAGGCCGAAGTGGAAAAGAAAGTCGGCGAAGCAGCGCGCATTCTCGAACTGGGGCCGATGCTGGAACGCAAGCCCAAGCAACTGTCTGGCGGCCAGCGTCAACGGGTGGCGATCGGCCGGGCGATTGTGCGCAACCCGAAAATCTTCCTGTTCGACGAACCGCTGTCCAACCTTGATGCGGCCCTGCGGGTGCAAATGCGTCTGGAACTGCTGCGCCTGCACAAAGAGCTGCAAGCGACGATGATCTACGTGACGCACGACCAGGTCGAAGCCATGACCATGGCCGACAAAGTCGTCGTGCTCAATGGCGGCAGGATCGAGCAGGTCGGTTCGCCGCTGGACCTGTACCACCAACCGGCCAACCTGTTTGTCGCAGGTTTTCTCGGCACACCGAAAATGGGTTTCCTCAAGGGCAAGCTCACCCGCGTCGACAGTCAGTGTTGTGAAGTGCAACTGGACGCCGGCACCCGCATCAGCCTGCCCTTGAGCGGCGCAACGCTTAGCGTCGGCGGCGCGGTGACACTGGGCATTCGCCCGGAACATCTGGCGTTGGCCGAATCGGACGACTGCACGTTGCAAGTCACCGCCGATGTCAGCGAACGTCTGGGCAGCGACACCTTCTGCCATGTGCGCACCGCCTCCGGCGAAGCCTTGACCATGCGCGTGCGCGGCGACCTCGCGAGTCGTTACGGCGAGACCTTGAGCCTGCACCTGGACGCCCGGCACTGCCATTTATTCGATGCAGACGGCGTGGCGCTGACCCGTCCCTTGCGCGTTGCCGCCTGATCTCAGAGAGCCTGCGATGAAACTCAACCAACAGAATCTCTACCGCCTTGCTCCTGAGGTCGCCCTGCCCGCCTATACCTTGAGCGACACGCGCCAAGGCATCGCCCACATCGGCGTCGGCGGCTTCCATCGAGCGCATCAGGCGTATTACACCGATGCCTTGATGAACACCGGCGAAGGCCTCGACTGGGCGATTTGCGGCATCGGGCTGCGCCGTGAAGACCGGCGTGCCCGCGACGATCTTCAAGAACAGGATTATCTGTTCACCCTGTTTGAATTGGGTGATAGCGGCGAAACCGAAGTCCGGGTCGTCGGCGCCATTCGCGACATGTTGCTGGCCGAGGACAGTGCTCAAGCGCTGATCGACAAGCTCGCCAGCCCTGAGATCCGCATCGTCTCGCTGACCATCACCGAAGGTGGTTACTGCATCGACGACAGCAACGGCGAATTCATGGCGCACCTGCCGCAAATCCAGCACGATCTGGCGAACCCGGCTACTCCGCTCACCGTGTTCGGGTTTCTCTGCGCCGCGCTGGCCAAACGCCGCGCGGCAGGCACGCCGGCATTTACCTTGATGTCCTGCGATAACCTGCCGCACAACGGCGCAGTGACCCGCAAGGCCCTGTTGGCCTTCGCCGCGTTGCGCGGTGACGATTTGCCGGAGTGGATCGAACATCATGTGAGCTTCCCCAATGCCATGGTCGACCGCATCACCCCGATGACCAGCATCGAACATCGCCTGCAATTGGCCGACAAGCATGGCGTCGACGATGCGTGGCCGGTGGTCTGCGAACCGTTTGCGCAGTGGGTGCTGGAAGACAAGTTTGTTAGCGGTCGTCCCGCCTGGGAAAAAGTTGGCGTGCAGTTCACCGACGACGTCACGCCCTACGAGGACATGAAGATCAAACTGCTCAACGGCAGTCATCTGGCCCTGACTTACCTCGGTTTCCTCAAGGGTTACCGTTTCGTCAACGAAACCATGAACGACCCACTGTTGGTGCGTTACATGCGCGCCTACATGGACCTGGACGTCACCCCGCAACTGTCGCCGGTGCCGGGCATTGAATTGACCGCGTACAAAAACACGCTGGTCACGCGTTTCTCCAATCAGGCGATTGCCGATCAACTGGAACGCGTGTGTTCGGACGGTTCGTCGAAATTTCCCAAGTTCATTGTGCCAACGATCAATCGCTTGATTGCTGACGGGCGAGACACAAAACGCGCAGCGCTGGTGGTGGCGGCTTGGGCGTTGTATTTGAAGGGGGTGGATGAAAATGGCGACACCTACGCCATTGCGGATCCGCGAGCGGCGTTCTGCCAGGCCTTGGTGCTCGACGATGCGTTGATGGCCCAGCGGCTGTTGGGTGTCGAAGAGATTTTCGGGACAGTGATTCCCCGTTCGCCCGAGTTTGTCGAGGCGTTCGAATGGTGCTGCGACAGTTTGCGGGAGGTCGGGGTTTCGCGGACGTTGGAATGGGTTTTGGTGTGAGTTTTGGGGTGTAACAACTGGCGCCTGCTCGCGAATGGCATCACAAAAAACGACCTGACACACCAAGGACCTGCCATGCCAACCCAACCATTGTTCCTCGGCATCGACTGCGGCACCCAAGGCACTAAAGCCATCATTCTCGATGCCGTCAGCGGCGAGGTGCTGGGGTTGGGCGCCGCCGCTCACACGCTGATCAGCGGCGTCAATGGCCGTCGCGAGCAGGACACGGGCCAGTGGCTGGAAGCCTTCGCCCTCGCCACCCGTCGCGCCTTGCTGGCGGCCGATGTCGATGGCCAGGACATCCTTGGCATCGGCGTCTCGGGCCAGCAACACGGCCTGGTGTTGCTCGATGAACAAGGCCAGGTCCTGCGCCCGGCCAAGCTCTGGTGCGACACCGAAACCACGGCGGAAAATGACCGTCTGCTCGAACATCTGGGCGGCGAAAAAGGCTCGCTGGAGCGCCTCGGCGTGGTCATCGCGCCGGGCTACACCGTTTCAAAACTACTCTGGACTCGGGAGCAGTATCCCGAGGTGTTTTCGCGCATCGCCCACATCCTGCTGCCCCATGATTACCTGAATTTCTGGCTCACCGGCCGCTGTTGCAGCGAGTACGGTGACGCATCAGGCACCGGTTACTTCAACGTGCGCAACCGTCAGTGGGATGTGCCACTGCTGCGCGATATCGACCCAAGCGGGCGCCTGGAACATGCATTGCCGGAACTGATCGACGCTCACGAGGCGGTGGGCACGATTTTGCCGGATATCGCCCAACACTTGGGCATCAACCCGCAGGCGCTGGTATCCAGCGGTGGCGGTGACAACATGATGGGCGCGATCGGCACCGGCAACATCCAGCCCGGCGCGATTACCATGAGCCTCGGGTCCTCCGGCACGGTCTATGCCTGTACCGATCAACCGCAGGTCTTCCCGGAGGCGGCAGTCGCGACATTCTGTTCATCCAGCGGCGGTTGGTTGCCGTTGACCTGCACCATGAACCTGACCAACGCCACCGGGCTGATTCGCGAACTGCTGGACCTCGACATCGAGCAGTTCAATAAAATGGTAGGGCACGCGCCGATCGGTGCCGAGGGCGTGCGCATGCTGCCGTTTCTCAATGGAGAACGCGTCCCCGCCCTACCCCACGCCAGCGGCAGCCTTTTGGGGCTGACCATGACCAACCTGACCAAAGCCAATCTGTGCCGTGCGGTGGTCGAAGGCACGACCTTCGGGCTGCGATACGGACTGGACCTGCTACGGCACAATGGCATACAAAGCCTGCGCATTTGCCTGATCGGCGGTGGCTCGAAAAGCCCGGTGTGGCGCCAGATCGTCGCCGACACCATGAATACACCGGTGATTTGTACCGAACAAAGCGAAGCCGCTGCCCTAGGGGCGGCGATTCAAGCGGCGTGGTGTACGTCCCTGGCGAATGGGCACGAGGTCAGCCTGGCAGAACTGTGCGCACGTTGCGTGAAACTCGATCCAACCAGCGAAACGCTACCGATCGCCGAAAACGTGGCGGCCTCTCAGCAGGCCTATGAACGCTATCAACAGCATGTCGCAACCCTTTAAAGAGTGAACAACTATGTATCTGGTGTGTGGCGAAGCGCTGTTCGACTTCTTCAGTCAGAACGACGCCAGCGGTCTGGCTTCAACAGTGAATTTCAAGGCCATTGCCGGCGGGTCGCCCTTCAACGTGGCCGTGGGCTTACGTCGTTTGGGGGTAGATGCCGGACTGCTGTCTGGCCTGTCTACCGACTATCTCGGCCGCCGCTTGCTGCAAGTGCTGCAGGACGAAGGCGTATGCACCGATTATCTGCTGGACTTCGATGCGCCGAGCACGCTGGCGATGGTCGCTGTCGGGGCCAATGGTTCGCCGCAGTACAGCTTTCGGGGCGAAGGCTGCGCCGACCGACAACTGAAACCGGAACACCTGCCGACACTCGGGCCAGAGGTGCATGGTTTGCACATCGGATCATTTTCGCTGGTGGTGCAGCCGATTGCCGACACACTGCTGGCATTGGTGCGCCGGGAAAGCGGCAAGCGCCTGATCAGCCTCGACCCGAACGTTCGACTCAACCCGGAGCCGAACATCGAGCTGTGGCGTGAACGCATTGCGACGCTGGTGGAAATGGCCGACCTGATCAAAGTCAGCGACGAGGATCTGCATTTGTTGTATCCCGGACAGGACCCGGCGCGGGTGATCGACGGCTGGTTGCAGCACCGCTGTCAGCTGGTATTCCTGACCCGGGGCGGTGAAGGCGCGAGCGTGTTCAGCCGCGTCCACGGTTCGTGGTCGATCCCGGCCCTTGCGGTGAAGATCGCCGACACGGTGGGTGCCGGCGATACCTTTCAGGCGGCGTTGATTGGCTGGCTGACCGAGCACCAGCTGGACTCGGTGGAAGAGTTGGCACGGCTCCGTCGCGATCAGATCGATGCCATGGTTCGGTTTGCTGTGCAAGCAGCTGCGCTGACATGCAGCAAGACCGGGCCGGATCTGCCTTATCGGCATCAGATAGGCATGGACTGAATCTGAGGGCTTCATCGCGAGCAAGCTCGCTCCTACAGAGATCGTGTGAGCCGACAAGCGGCGTTCAGTCGGGTTAACGATCGCTTAACCGTGCGGTCTAATCATTCACTGGACCGCACGCCCTCAGTTCTCTCTGACGCCCAGTGCGGCAGGTTCGACGACACGTCGAACTGTCTTTCCGACCGCACCGGAGATCGTTCATGAATACGCGCACATTGCTGCTGACCGCCGCACTCGCCTGCACCGCGTTTGCCGGCCTGGCCCAGGCCAACGACACCTCGACCTCACAAGCCGTGCCTTATCACTACGGCATGCCCTTGCACGTCAGTAAAGTCATCTCGCTGACCGAGCCCTCCACCCTGGAGTGCAAAGTGGTGAGCGCCGATATGAAGTACCTCGATGAAAACGGCCAGCCCGCAGAAATTTCCTACCGCAAACTGTCCGATGCCTGCGAGAACCAAGGCTGACCGACTACACCGATACCAAAACCGGCCTAAAGTGCCTTATCCAGCGTCGAACGCGGTTCGACCTCGATGGGGTGCTTACTGGTGCGCAAACGAGCAATCAGCTCGTTGATTTCCCGACAGCCATTCAACTGCGAGGCATCGATATCGGTGACCGAAAAATCAAGTTGATCGGTTCGCCCATCGGCAAAGACCTTAATAGTCATCATGAGCTCGGGAGACAGGGTGCATTGACAGCGCTTGGGCAGAAAACTGCTTTCAATGATGTTGCGAAGTTCCAAGGCAGATAAAAACATGGCGACCCTCTCCTTTATGACACTGCCGGTAAAAACCAGACGCCCGCTCAAATAAAATTCCGGCGGACTTAAGAACAGATACAGCATAAAACATGCCTTGATTTTCGTAGCTCGGTTCGTCGGTAAAACAAAAGGTTAGCCGAAGCGCTCGAACAGAATGTCGTGCAACTTGCAAGAACGCCCTAGCCGCGTACTGCACTTTGCACGTTCACGCCGGATTTGCATTCACCGCTGACGACAGAGAGAATGCGGCCATTCATCACAGCAAGGAGGCAACATGGGTTCTTTGACCGTAAACACGACTGTCGGGTTGATCGCTGTGGGGCTGTCCAGCCTGGTGCAGGCCGCGAAACTGGAAACGGTCGCGCCCTTCCCCAAAGCCGAGAGTGGTTTCACCCGCCAGGTCATTCATTTGGCCCCGCAATCACGGGAAGAGGACTTCCAGGTCGAAATCCTCGCCGGCAAGACCCTGCCCGTGGACTGCAATCGCCCACGTCTGGGCGGCATCCTCGAAGAAAAAAATCTCGAAGGCTGGGGCTACCCGTTCTACCGCCTGGAAAATGTCATCGGCCCGATGAGCACCCTCATGGCCTGCCCGGACGGCAAGAGCCAACCGGGCTTTGTCCCGGTGGTTGGCGACGGCTTTCTGCTGCGCTACAACAGCAAACTGCCGATTGTGCTGTATGTGCCCCAAGACATCGAAGTGCGCTATCGAATCTGGTCGGCATCGAGCAAGGTTGAGAAAGCCGTTCAGGAATAACCGGCCGCCGCTGCCCGCCCTCAAGCGAGTGCGCCGCTCAACGCGGCGCGTTCGGCCACATACCCCAGGCTATCGAAATTGATGTTGGCTCCCGAATCGATCGCCACCAGCGTCTGCCCCAAAGCACCGGTGCGAGCCACGTAGTTTTTGATCCCGGCCACCGCCAAAGCACCGGAAGGCTCGGTGATCGAGCGGGTATCGTCGTAGATATTCTTGATTGCCGCGCAAAGTTCGTCATTGCTGACGGTCACCACTTCATCGACGCAGAAGCGGCAGACCTCAAAACCGTAAGCGCCGATTTGTGCAACGGCCACACCATCGGCAAAAGTGCCGACACTGGGCAGGACAACGCGTTCACCCGCCTGCAACGCAGCGTGCAGGCACGCAGAGTGCTCCGACTCGACACCAATGATCCGCACCTCGGGTCTCAAATATTTGACATAGGCTGCGATGCCCGCGATCAAACCGCCGCCACCGACCGGAACGAAAATCGCATCCAGCGGGCCTTGATGCTGACGCAGGATTTCCATCGCGACAGTGCCCTGCCCGGCAATGACGTCCGGATCGTCAAAAGGCGAAACAAAGGTACGACCGGTTTTGCGCGCAAGGTCCAGCGCGTAGGCCAGCGCAAACGGGAAGCTCCCGCCATGCAACACCGCGTCGGCGCCCCGACTGCGAACGCCGAGCACCTTCAATTGCGGTGTCGTACATGGCATGACGATGCACGCATCGATTCCCAACTCCCGTGCGGCCAGCGCCACGCCCTGAGCATGGTTGCCGGCAGAGGCGGTCACCACACCGCTCGCCTTTTGCGTATCGCTCAGTTGCACGAGCTTGTTGTAGGCACCCCGAATCTTGAACGAAAAGGTGGGCTGCAAATCTTCGCGCTTGAGCAGGACCTGGTTACCCAACATCTCCGACAATGCGTGCGCAGGTTGCAACGGCGTGCGCACGGCCAACTCGTACACCGGCGCCGCAAGGATCTTTTTGACGTAGTGTTCCAGCAAGGTCTGTTGTTCGGTTGTGCAATTCATATCGTCTCCTGACATTGATTGGGACCCGGAGACAGAAAATGAAAACCCGCCTCTAGGGCGGGTTGGGTGCTGCAGATGTGAGCTAGCCCGCCAAATGAGGAATGGCGGTAATAATGCTTGGCTGGCAGCGCAATACGTGGGAAGTCATGGCTCGAAATTAGCCGGGCGTTGATAGCAAGTCAATGGCAAGTTTGTGGCGACCACCGTAGTCTGGTCATTCCGTTCATCATCCCAAGGAAGGAAAGCATGAAGACCATTGCCCTGCCGCTGATTGCCCTCATCGCCTTTGCCGGCTACACCGTTTCGGTGATGCTCGCAGCCGAACAGTCGCTGATCGACTTCGGCATCAGCCTGATGTCGCGCCCGGACACGGCGCAAGTGGTGATTGATCTGTATTTACTGGCGACGCTGGCGGGCATCTGGATGTACCAGGATGCGCGCAAACGTGGGCAGTCGGTGTTATCGGTGCTGCCCTATCTGTTGATCACCGCCATTTTTGTATCCATCGGGCCGTTGTTGTATCTGGTGGTTCGTGGGATTCAAAACCGCAAGCAACCCGTGAGTGCGCCTCAGCAACGCTGATCCGCCAGCTCACCGGTGCCGAACCACTCACTGCTTGAGGCCGACCTTGTAGAGCCCACCGTTTTCCTCATCGGTGAGTACATACAAATACCCGTCCGGCCCTTGACGCACATCGCGAATGCGCTTGTTCCAATCTCCGAGCAAGCGCTCCTCGTGCACCACTTTATCGCCGTCGAACTCCAGACGGATCAGTTCCTGACTCACCAACGCGCCGATAAACACGTTGTGCTGCCACACCTTGAAACGATCGGCGTCGTAGAACGCCATGCCGCTCAGCCCCGGGGATTTTTCCCAGACATGGTGCGGGGCAGCGGTGCCTTCGGCGGTTTCTCCTTCGGCTTCGGGAATAGGCTGCCCGGAATAGTTGATGCCGTGGGTCGCCAATGGCCAGCCGTAGTTTTTCCCACGCTCAATGATGTTGATCTCGTCACCTCCACGCGGACCGTGTTCGTTTTCCCACAACGTACCGGTCCATGGGTTCAATGCTGCGCCTTGCGGGTTGCGCTGGCCGTAGGTCCAGATTTCCGGGCGAACGTTGGCCTGACCGACGAAAGGGTTGTCTTTGGGCACCTTGCCGTCCGGGAAGATGCGCACCACCTTGCCTTGCAGCTTGTCCAGATCCTGGGCAGTCGAGCGGTCGTTGTTTTCCCCCAGGGTCACGAACAGATAACCATCGCGGGCGAACACCAGCCGTGAACCGAAATGGTTGCCCACCGACAGCTTGGGTTCCTGGCGCAGGATCACCTGAAAATCTTTCAGGCCCGAATAGTCTTCGGTCAACCGACCGCGCCCCACCGCTGTACCTGCCTTGCCGTCCGGACCACCGCCTTCGGCGTAGGACAGGTACACCATTCGGTCTTGCTTGAAGTCGGGTGACAACACCACGTCGAGCAAACCGCCCTGCCCCTTGGCCCAGACCGTGGGCACGCCGTTGAGTGGTGCCGACAGTTTGCCATCGGCCGTCACCCGCCGCAGATTGCCGGGCCGTTCCGTCACCAGCATCCCTTGGCGGTCAGGCAGAAACGCCACCGCCCAAGGGTGCTCCAAGCCCGTCACAACCGGGGTGACCTCAAGGGTGCCCTGCTCACTTTTGATGTCTTGGGAGGCCTGCGCCAATGACACGGTTGCGGTGGTGATCAATGCGCTGGCACACACGATGCCCAGTAAAATTTTACGCAACATGCACAATTCCTTTTCTCGTCAGAGTGGCCAGCAAGGCATCAGCCCTGCCGTTCAACGGTTGCTGCTACCGGTATCTCGGGGAGGCGGATTGGGGATGAATTTCGGCGGGCCGGCGGGGGCTGGCTGGGCGGGATAGCGATTGCCGATTCCGCCGTTATCGAGTGTCGGCGGACGCGGCACCGGCACGGTGTTGGGACTGCGGATCGCCGGAGCGGTGGGTTGCGTGCCCTGCATGCTGTTGGGGTTGGCCCGGCGAATCGGGCTGTTGTAAGGATTGTTGTTGGCACCGCCCGGCAGGTTCTGAGCCACCATCAACATGGTCGCGGCATCCGCGCGGGCCACGGGACTCAATACGCCACTCAAGGCCAGCACAAGGGTAGCGGGCAGGAAACGATTCATGAGGGCCTCGTTGTATCAGGTCGATAGGGTCTTCGATGCCACGCTACGCCCGGGGTTCGGATTTGTTAACAAAAACCTCCCCCGCAAGATGTAACACGACGTTGATCCGACCTCGGCATCTGACCGAAAACAGCGGAAACTTTTGCCCGGCGCTACGGGTCACCTGAACACATCACTTGCGAGTAGACCACCATGGCACGGGCAATCTGGAAAGGTGCGATCAGCTTCGGATTGGTACACATTCCCGTAGCGCTGGTCTCGGCGACATCGTCCCACGGGGTGGATTTTGACTGGCTCGACAGTCGCAGCATGGACCCCGTGGGTTACAAGCGAATCAACAAGGTCACCGGCAAGGAAGTCACCAAGGAGCACATCGTCAAAGGAGTGCAGTATGAAAAGGGTCGGTACGTGGTGCTCAGCGAAGAAGAAATTCGTTCGGCGCATCCGCTGTCGACGCAGACCATCGATATTTTCGCGTTTGTCGACAGCACTCAAATTCCGCTGCAGAACATCGACACGCCCTATTACCTGGCTCCGGACAAACGCGGAGGCAAAGTCTATGCGCTGCTGCGCGAAACCCTCGACAAAACCGGCAAGGTCGCTCTGGCCCGCGTGGTGCTGCATACCCGCCAATACCTGGCGGCGTTGATGCCCATGGAATCGGCCATGGTGTTGGTGAAATTGCGCTGGCCGGCGGAAGTCCGCAGCCTGGACGAATTGGCGCTGGGCCCTGACGTCACCAAGGCCGAACTGACCAAAGGCGAGTTGGACATGGCCAAGCGCCTGGTGGCCGACATGAGTGTCGAATGGTCACCGGACGATTATCGGGATGAATTTGAAGACAAGATCATGGCCCTGGTGGACAAGAAGGCCCATGAAGGCAAGATCGAAGACGTGGAAACGGCCACCGGTGAGGAAGAGCGCAAAACGGCGGATGTGATTGACCTGACAGAACTGCTCAAGCGCAGTTTGGGTGGCAAGACTACGGCCAAACCCAAAGCGGAAAGCAAGCCAACTGCGCGAAAAAAAGCCAGCAAATGACGCTCAGTGTCTGAGCTGCCGACCTCAAATCAAAACGAATACCGCCAGCAACCCGGCAAAAATCGACCATTTCTGAGCGTAGTAAAGTTTGCGATTACGCTTCTTCAGCGCTTTGCCGTGCAGGCGAATCTTGTAGATCTTGCCGAACAGGCGATTGATCCCGCCCGTCTTGTCGCCGACATCATTCGGCGCACCCGCCGCCGACATCACGTTGCGACTGAACCAGCCATTGAAGGCTGCCGCCCAGCGATACTTCATCGGACGCTCGACGTCGCAGAACAAAATGATGCGGTTCTGATGCGTGGTGTTTTCGGCGTAATGAATGAAGGTCTCGTCGAACATCACTGCCTCGCCGTCACGCCAGTGATAATTCTCGCCATCGACATTGATGTAACAACCGGCGTCATTGGGCGTTTCAAGGCCCAGGTGATACCGGTAGGAACCGGCATACGGATCACGGTGGCGCACCAGTTTGGAACCCGGTGGCAACTCGGCGAACATCGCCGCCTTGATCGAACCGATGCTTTGCACCAGCTCCGTGGTGCGCGGGCAAAGTTTCATGGCTGACGGGTGACTGTCGCCGTACCACTTGAGATAGAAGCGTTTCCAGCCGGTCTTGAAGAACGAGTTGAACCCGACATCGTCATACTGGTTTGAACGCTTGATTTCCCCGGTCCGAAGCAAATTCTGACCTTCGGCACGAATTTCTTCCCAATGGACCTGCAATGGACTCAGGTCAGGGAAGTCGGCCGGATCGAGGTAGGGTTTGTTGGGGATCTTCGAAAACAGGTAAAGGAAGCAATTGATCGGCGCCAGAAACGTCGAATGATCGCTGAGTTGACGCCCGAGTTTATGCCGCACTCGTCCCCGCAGATGAACATACGCAATCGATACAACGTAGATAACGGCAATGATGATTTTCACGGAATCGTCACACGTCAGAGGTGAACAAACTGCGCCCCTTTTTGGCCGGTATGCCGTCGGGTCTTGTGCAGTGACTGAATTCGAACAGCGTCCCGCAGTACGCCGTTGAGCCTCGCCGTCATCCGGCACCGGGCTGATAGATGGCATTTTAGCCACAATTTGTAACCAATAGTTAACCTGAAACGCTGAAAATCTATCCTCTTGTACAGCCATTGCGTCGCGCAGACCTCGACGCCCTATCGGCTAAGAGCCAGATGGGTTCCTGGCACCAACGCCTTGCACACTCCCGGATCAAAGGTCATGGATTGTCATGAATAGAAAAAGCGTTGTCGCCAAATGAAATGTCGGCCGCCGCCCCATCTATATGCTCCTGAAGTTCTGTGTGGCGAGCCCTGCCTTTCTGCGGCCCGCCCGACCGGCATGTTGCTCGGTCGCTTGCCAGTAGCCATATAACTTCCGGGCCCCGCCTTGGGTGCCTTACCGGGTGTCAAAATGAACAAGAAAAATAAAGACCTTTCCCAGCAAGCTGCGTTGCACACGTTGAGCCTGAACCCAGCGTTCGGTCCTCGCGGGCGTGATCTGCTCGGCACCGCCCGCATGGTCCTGCGACAAGTGTTGAAGCAACCGGTGCATAGTGCCAAGCATATGGCGGCATTCGGCGTTGAGCTGAAAAATGTCCTGCTCAACCGCTCGCAACTCACACCTGCGGCGGGAGACAAACGTTTCGACGAGCAGACCTGGCAGCGCAACCCGCTTTACCGGCGCTACATGCAGACTTATCTGGCCTGGTGCCAGGAAATGAACGACTGGATCAGCACGAGCAACCTCAGCGAACAGGACGCTCAACGTGGTCAGTTCGTCATTGGCCTGCTGACCCAGGCGATGGCGCCGACCAACACCCTGGCCAACCCGGCAGCGCTCAAGCGTTTCTTTGAAACCGGCGGCAAGAGCATTCTGGATGGTTTCTCACAGCTGACCCGTGACCTCATCGAAAACGGCGGCATGCCCAGCCAGGTCGACAAGACGGCGTTCGAAGTGGGCCACAATCTGGGCATCACCGACGGCGCGGTGGTGTTTCGCAATGAGGTGCTGGAGTTGATCCAGTACAAACCTCGTACCGAGCAAGTGCAGGCGCGTCCATTACTGGTGGTGCCGCCACAGATCAACAAGTTTTACCTGTTCGATCTGACGCCGGAGAAGAGCCTGATCCGTTTTCTCCTCGACAGCGGTATCCAGACGTTCGCTATCAGTTGGCGCAATCCGGGCAAGGCACAACGCGAGTGGGGGTTCTCCAGCTATGTAGAAGCCCTGAAGGAAGCGATCGACGCAGTGCTTGCGATTACCGGCAGCGCCGACCTGAACACCTTCGGCGCCTGTTCCGGAGGCTGCACCATGTCCTCGCTGTTGGGTCACTATGCCGCCCTGGACGAAAAAAAGATCAATGCCTTTACCCTGGCCGTCAGCATGTTGGACATTCGCCCCGACACCCAGGTCGGGCTGTTCGCCGACGAGAAAACCCTGGAAGCCGCCAAGCGCCGTTCCTATCAGGCGGGCGTGCTGGAGGGCCGCGAACTGGCCAAGGTCTTCGCCTGGATGCGCCCTAACGACTTGATCTGGAATTACTGGATCAACAACTACTTGCTCGGCAACGAGCCACCGGCATTCGATGTCCTCTATTGGAACAACGACACCACCAACCTGCCTGCCAATCTGCACGGCGAATTCATTGATATGTACCAGACCAATCCGTTCGCCCGTGCCGGCGCCCTGGAGGTCTGCGGCACACCGATAGACCTGAGTCAGGTCACCAGTGACTACTACTGCATAGCAGGCCTGACCGACCACATCACCCCGTGGGACGCCTGCTACCGTTCCATGCATCTGTTTGGTGGTCAGGGCGAGTTCGTGGTGTCTAACAGCGGGCATATCCAGAGCATCCTCAACCCGCCGGGCAACCCAAAGGCGCGCTTCATGACGGGCAGCGACCTGCCCGCAGACGCTCAGGACTGGATGGAAGCTGCCAGTAAACAGGCAGGCTCGTGGTGGCCTCACTGGTTGGCCTGGCTGCAGGCTCGCTCAGGCGATCGCAAAAAAGCTCCCGCTAAACTGGGCAACAGGAAATATGCCCCTGCGGAGGCTGCGCCGGGCACCTACGTGCACCTGCGCTGAACCTGCAATCAACGTAATGGCCGTTTTCTGCCGCTCACCACGGGCAAAAAACGGCCAGGAGCGGTCGCTCACTTAAGGCAGTTTTCGATCCAAACGGCGCCTAACGCCAGGTTGAGGGGCGTTGCGGCGCAATCACAAGGAGAGTTCATGCAGTTGCACGAAGCGTATGAACTGAAAGAAATGTATAGCGTGGACACTGCCAATCGCGCGCTTCGGTGCCGCACCCGGAACCAATAAAAAAAAGCTCCACGGCGCGGGCCACTGGACTAGGCTAAGTGAAATACTCAAGCTGACTTGACGAAAGCCCCCGCCATGAGCCAGAACGAACAAATCTACCAGCAGTTGCAGGCGTATATTGCCGAACTGGAGGCGCAGTATCGAACGCTCCAGGACAACTACGATGATGAGATCCTGCTGTGCGTTAGTGTACTGCGCACCTTGGTTGATGATGACTATGAGTACTCTAAATCACTGGTGAAGCGCGCTGGCTGTTCTACTGAGCGCAGGGCTGACGCGCTGCAGTTTATCGAAGACGTGCGCAACGGCCATTAATCAGCGATTCACAGCAACCTACGACAAAGGACCGACACCTCGCCGGTGCCCCCGTATTGCTCCGCTTCCAAGATCCTTGGCTCGCACAATCAAAACAGACCTCCCAGCGTCTAAAAATGAAAACCCTCGAACACTCGCCGAATGTCTGAATAGAGACGTCAAACCGGCACAAGCAATGGGGCTGCGTGTTAAAGAAGCTGATGATCCGTTATCGGCCGCCGTACAACTGCCGTCATACTTATGCGACAATATGCACAATGTCTGGCATGAATCCCGCCTTTATTGCCCAACAGCTCGGACACAGCGTCCAGATGCTGCTCTCGACTTATGCGCGCTGGTTGAACGCTAGCGGCGACTGGGGCGAGATGGAACAGCTACAAAATGCCCCAGGAATGGCCAAAACGCCAAATGCGCGGCTCGCAACCCATTGATAGGTAAAGTAATTGATCTCCACAGCTAACATCACGATGCAGTTCGGCGCCAAGCCGCTCTTCGAAAACGTTTCGGTCAAATTCAACGGTGGCAACCGTTATGGCTTGATCGGTGCCAACGGTTGCGGCAAGTCGACCTTCATGAAGATTCTGGGTGATGACCTCGAGCCTTCCGGTGGTCAGGTCATGCTCGAGCCGAACGTGCGCCTGGGTAAATTGCGCCAGGACCAGTTCGCCTACGAAGAATTCACCGTGATCGACACCGTGATCATGGGTCACGAAGAGTTGTGGAAGGTCAAGGCCGAGCGCGACCGCATCTACTCGTTGCCGGAAATGAGCGAAGAAGACGGCATGGCCGTGGCCGAACTGGAAACCGAATTCGCCGAGATGGACGGCTACACCGCCGAATCCCGCGCCGGCGAACTGCTGCTGGGCCTGGGTATCCCCCTGGAACAGCATTTCGGCCCGATGTCCGAAGTCGCTCCAGGCTGGAAGTTGCGTGTGTTGCTGGCTCAGGCACTGTTCTCCGATCCGGAAGTGCTGTTGCTCGACGAACCGACCAACCACCTGGACATCAACACCATTCGCTGGCTGGAAACGATTCTCAAGGCGCGTAACAGCACCATGATCATCATTTCCCACGACCGTCACTTCCTGAACAGCGTGTGCACCCACATGGCTGACCTGGACTACGGTGAGTTGCGCCTGTTCCCGGGCAACTATGACGAGTACATGACCGCGGCCACCCAGTCCCGCGAGCAGTTGCTGTCGGACAACGCCAAGAAGAAAGCCCAGATCTCCGAACTGCAGACGTTCGTCAGCCGCTTCTCGGCCAACGCCTCGAAAGCCAAGCAGGCCACCTCCCGCGCCAAGCAGATCGACAAGATCCAGCTGGCCGAGGTCAAGCCATCGAGCCGCGTGAGCCCGTTCATCCGTTTCGAACAGACCAAGAAGCTGCACCGCCAGGCCGTGACCATCGAGCAGATGTCCAAGGGCTTCGACGGCAAGACCCTGTTCAAGAACTTCAGCTTCACCGTCGAAGCCGGCGAGCGCCTGGCGATCATCGGTCCGAACGGTATCGGCAAGACCACCCTGCTGCGCACCCTGATGGGCGAGCTGACCCCGGACGCCGGTTCCGTGAAGTGGACCGAAAGCGCGGAACTGGGCTACTACGCCCAGGACCACGCCCATGACTTCGAAGACGATGTCAGCCTGTTCGACTGGATGGGCCAGTGGACCCAGGGCGAGCAGATCATCCGTGGCACTTTGGGCCGCATGCTGTTCTCCAACGACGAGATCCTCAAGTCGGTCAAAGTCATCTCCGGTGGTGAGCAAGGTCGCATGCTGTTCGGCAAGCTGATCCTGCAAAAGCCGAACGTACTGGTGATGGACGAACCGACCAACCACTTGGACATGGAATCCATCGAAGCGCTGAACCTGGCGCTGGAAAACTACCCGGGCACGCTGATCTTCGTCAGCCACGACCGTGAGTTCGTATCGTCCCTGGCCACCCGCATCATCGAGCTGAGCCCGAATGGCGTGACCGACTTCAGCGGCACCTACGATGACTACCTGCGTAGCCAGGGTGTGGTGTTCTAAAGCAGCTACAAGCGTTTAGCTGCAAGCTTCAAGTGAAAAGCCCTGTCTTGGTGACGGGGCTTTTTGCATTAAGAGGCTGCGATCTTTTGATCGTTAGCCTGCTTTCTTTTAATTCAGCGCCAAGCCATGATGCAACTCTCCCACCGCCGCCCGCGAAAGAGTTCACATGTCTGTGCAGCAAGCGCCTCCGCAAAGCTCCCTGGCGATCACCCTGCAGATCGTCTCTATCGTCTTCTATACCTTTATTGCCTTCCTTTGCATCGGACTACCGATTGCGGTGTTGCCGGGTTATGTCCATGACCAGCTCGGGTTCAGCGCCATCGTCGCAGGGTTGACCATCGGCTCCCAATACCTCGCCACCCTGCTGAGCCGCCCCATGGCCGGGCGTATGTCGGACAACGTCGGCACCAAGCGCGCCATCATTTATGGTTTGTCCGGGATTGTGTTGAGTGGCGCGCTGACGTTGCTCTCGACCTTGCTGCAGGGCTTTCCCCTGCTCAGCCTGTTGATCCTCATCGCCGGGCGCCTGCTGCTCGGGATCGCCCAAGGTTTGATCGGCGTCGGCACCATCAGTTGGTGCATGGGCCAGGTCGGCGCGGAACACACGGCGCGGTCGATTTCCTGGAACGGCATTGCCTCCTATGGCGCGATTGCCATCGGTGCGCCGTTGGGTGTGGTGATGGTCGGGCAACTCGGGTTTTCCAGCCTAGGGATCGCACTGTCGCTGCTGGCGCTGGCCGCACTGCTGCTGATCCGCAACAAACCATCAGTGCCGGTGATTCGCGGTGAGCGCCTGCCGTTCTGGGCCGTGTTCGGGCGCATTGCACCGTTTGGCGCGAGCCTGAGCCTGGCGTCCATCGGCTACGGCACCCTGACGACCTTTATCACTTTGTATTACGTCAGTCGTGGCTGGAGCGGTGCGGCTTACTGCCTGACGGTATTCGGGGTGTGTTTCATCCTGGCGCGGCTGCTGTTCATTTCCAGCATCAGCCGCTTTGGCGGATTCTCATCGGCTATTGCCTGCATGTGTATCGAGACTGTTGGCCTGGCGCTGCTATGGCTAGCCCCTTCGACCGGGTACGCATTGCTGGGTGCCGGCCTGACCGGTTTCGGCCTGTCGCTGGTGTACCCGGCGCTGGGCGTAGAAGCCATCAAGCAGGTACCGAATTCCAGTCGCGGCGCGGGGTTGAGTGCTTATGCGGTGTTTTTTGATCTGGCATTGGCGATTGCCGGCCCGCTGATGGGCGCGGTGGCGCTGAACTTCGGGTATTCGTGGATTTTCTTCAGCGCGGCGTTGTTGTCGGTGACGGGATTAGGCCTGACGCTGCTACTCAAACGGCGTTCGATGACGTAAGACCCGGTGCTGCCCTCTGTAGGAGCGAGCTTGCTCGCGATGGCGGAGTATCTGTCGACACCAATGTTGGATGTGATGGCCCCATCGCGAGCAAGCTCGCTCCTACAAGGGGCATGTGTGAATTACTGGTCCGCAGTCTGCATCCCGGCCCGAGTCGCTTTACCCAGCGTGCGCGAGAAAAAGCGTCCGGCCTCGGAGATCAGGTTGCGGTGAATGTCTTCGCGGTCGACGCCATCGGCATCGGTGCACAGCGCAGGCATGATCACGATTTGCTCATCATTGCACGGCGCCATGAACACGAAGTGCCCTGCCCCGGCCAATAATTTGAAGTCTGGCGCTACAGGCAGTTTGCGCGCTAGCGCGGCGGCATTCTTGTCCACCGCCACCAATTTGTCGCCATCGCCACTGTAAAGCAGCACCGGCACGTGCACGTCGGCCAGGGTGTGGCGGCCAAACTTCAGGCTCAAGGGTGCCATCAACATCAGGGCGTGGACCCGTGGATCTGCGACGGGTTGCAAGTCATCGCGATCGACAATCAACTCGCCTTGGGTATTGCAGGCATCGCGATCATCCGGGCGTTCTTTGCAATAACGCCGCAGGCGATCCAGATCCGGGGTCGCACCGGAAAGAATCAACGCCGTCTCGCCACCCGCCGAATAACCAATGACGCCCACCTGATCGGCATGGACGAAAGGCGCGAGCATGCGGTCGCCCAAGGTCGCGGTGATGGCTTCGGAAATCTGGATCGGCCGGCCGTAAAGGTTACTCAAGGTACCGAGTCGGCTGTGGTCTTTGGAGTTGTCACCGGGATGGATCACCGCCACCACCACAAACCCTTTGCGCGCCAGTGATGTCGCGAGATCGTGCAAGGCCAGCGGCGTACCGGTGTTGCCGTGGGAAAGCATCAGCATCGGAAAGCGGCCGATGGCGACTTTAGTGTCCTCCCCGGCTTCGACCGTGTAACCCTCGAGTTGGCTGGTGTGCTCCCGGTCGCTGGAAGGGTAGAACGCGATGGCGCGCATCGGCTGCAGGTCCAGCGGATCGAGAAAGCTCATTTCATGGTAGCCGACGCTCCAGTGCAGATGCGGCGCAGGCGCGGCGTGCACCGTTATCAGGCTGCCGAACAAGCAGATCAGCAATGTTGCACAAAGACGCACCATGGGATGCCCCACCTTGTTACCCGAACGGAGACGCTGACCCTTGAGTGCATAACTCAGGCCAAAATCCGCAACGCCCAGAAACAAAAAACTCCGCATCTGGTGCTTGCGCATCCAGAATACAGAGTTTTTTGGGCTTTGCCTGAACGGCTCTGCTTCTTTACTGAAGCCTTACGCCGCTGCGAACAATTGCTCGCTGATGTGCGTATGGGCAGCGCTCATCGCCTTGCTGCGAACGTCGTCACCGTAAGACAGGCCTTCGGCGCGAACGATTTCGATGTCGGTGATGCCGATGAAGCCGAACAGCACTTTCAAATAGTCTTCGTGGGCAACACCGGTCGCCTGACCGGCGTGAATACCACCGGAGGTCGAAACAATCACGACTTTCTTGCCACCGCACAGGCCTTCAGGGCCGGCTTCGGTGTAACGGAACGTCTGGCCGGCAACGGCAATGCGGTCGATCCAGGCCTTCAATTGCGTCGGGATGGTGAAGTTGTACATCGGCGCTGCAATCACCACGGCGTCGGCGGCGAGGAATTCGGCCAGGGTCTGGGCGCTCAGGTCGGCTTCGTGCTGTTGAGCGGCGTTGCGCAGTTCAGCGGTGGTGCCGGCAGCGACCAGGGTCGTGGCAGAGAAGTGGCTGATGGCGTCAGCGGCGAGGTCACGGTAAGTCACCACGGCGCTTGGCTCGGCACCCTGCCAGGCTTTGACGACTTCGCTGCTCAACTGACGGGAAGCCGAATTGTCACCAAGGATGCTCGAATCGATATGCAGCAATTTCATGTGGGATCTCCAAGTGAGGATCGCTACAAGGCGATCTGATGGAGACAATCCTACAGAACAAACCAATAGCTGATTAGATGGCAACAATGCGATAGTTCGTCCCATGTATAGAACAATCAGGTAACCCTCATGCAAGACCTAAACGACCTCTATTACTTCGCCAAGGTCGTGGAAGCCGGTGGCTTCGCGGCGGCCGGACGTTTGCTGGGGATCCCCAAGTCGCGACTGTCGCGCCGTATTGCCGAACTTGAAGAACGCCTGGGCGCACGCTTGCTGCAACGTACCACCCGCCAGTTGAAGCTGACGGCCGTAGGCGAGCGCTACCTCCGGCACTGTCAGGCCATGCTGCTGGAAGCGGAAATGGCCGACGAGGCCGTGGCCAGTATGTCCAGCGAACCCCGTGGACGATTGCGGGTGTCCTGCCCCGTCGGACTGGCCCATGAAATATTGCCGGGGGTGATCAGCGACTTCCTGGAACGGTTTCCGCAAGTCCAACTGGAGGTTATGTTGCTCAACCGACGGGTCGATCTGGTGAACGAAGGCATCGACGTCGCCTTGCGCGTGCGGGAACTGGGCGACGAAGACCCGTTGCTGGTCACCCGCCGTCTGCGTCAGGCGCAGACGCTGATGGTCGCCAGTCCCGAGTTCCTGCAAGGCCGCGAGATCAACCACCCCGAAGACCTGAAAAGCATCCCGGTACTCGGTGCGCTTGAAGCCGATCGCATGGTGCACATTCGCTTATTGGACCAAACAGGCAAAAGCTTCGAACTCGCAATGGAAGCACGCCTGGGTATCGATGACTTTATCGTGCGCAAGGCCAGCACCCTCTCCGGCCTCGGCTTTACGATGTTGCCGATGATGTATTGCGAACAGGAGCTGGCCAGCGGTTCACTGGTGCAATTGTTGCCCGAATGGTCGTTGCCTGGCGGGTGGTTGCAAGCGGTCTACCCTCATCGACGCGGCGTGATGCCCGCCGTACGCGCCTGGATCGATCATTTAGTCGAATCCTTCAATGCCTGTGGAGAGCGATTGTTATGAAGGCTGGACGCATGAGCGAAGCGGATGTCGCGGCATTCTGCCTGGCCCTGCCCGGGGCGCGGGAGGATTACAAATGGGGTGGCGTGCGGGTGTTTTCGATTGCCGGCAACAAGATGTTCGCCTTGCAGGGCCTAAGGGGATCGTCCCTGGCGTTCAAGGTCGACAAGGACCTGTTTCTCGGCCATTGCGACCGCCCGGGAATCCATCCGGCGCCTTATCTGGCGCGCGCCCAATGGATCATCATGGAACCGCCCTACCCGCTGGGCCGCGAAGAGCTTCAAGGCTTGCTGCAACGTTCCCACCAATTGGTGGTGAGCAAACTGCCCAAGCGTACGCAAGTCGGGCTATTGCTGTAGCGCCTTGCCGATCAGGGCAAGGCAAACAGGTGTGCGCCAAGGAACAACAGGTCGATCCAGAACACCTGGTGCAGCACCACAATGATCCAGAACACCAGTTGAAACGAGACCTTGCGCGTTTTGTGACGAAACACCTGCTGGGCCAGCAAGGCGCCGGGCCAGCCCCCGGCGAACTCCAGCGCATGCAGAACGTTCTCCGGTGTGCGCCATTGATTCGCGAGGGCTTTGCGCTTGTCACGCCAGTACAGCGCGAACGCCAGGACGCTGAAAAGGCCATAGGCTGCGAGCGGAATCAGAGAAACCCCACGCAGCCATAACGACACCGAACCCCACAGCGGCAACGCGCACACGATCGCGAACACCAGCCATTTCAATCGCGGGTTGCGAATCTGCCCACCAGGCTGACGCCCGGGATTGTTGCGCGTGCGGGAGTCATTCATGGCTTGGCGGCGGTCCAGTCGACCCAGCCGAACTGCCAGGTGGCCAGGATCAACAGGCCGAACGCGATGCGATACCAGGCGAACGCCGCATAGCTGTGACTGGCAATGAACTTGAGCAAGCCACGCACGGCGATCATCGCGAAGATGAACGCGGTGACGAAGCCAATCGCAAACACTGGAAAGTCAGACGGAACGAACAGGCCGCGGTACTTGTAACCCGAGTACACCGCGGCACCGACCATGGTCGGCATCGCCAGGAAGAACGAAAACTCGGTGGCGGTCTTGCGCGACAAACCGAACAACAGGCCGCCAATGATGGTCGAGCCCGAACGCGAAGTCCCCGGAATCATCGCCAGGCACTGGGCGAAGCCGACTTTCAGGGCGTCCTTCCAGGTAATGTCGTCGACCGTTTCGGCGTGTACTTCATGCTGACGGCGCTCGGCCCACAACATGATGATCCCGCCCACGACCAATGCACTGGCCACGGTGATCGGGTTGAACAGGTACTCGTGGATCAGGTCGGCGAATATCACCCCCAGGACCACGGCCGGCAGAAAGGCAATCAGCAGGTTCGCGGTGAAACGCCGAGCGCTTGGCTGGGTCGGCAAGCCGATGACCACGTCGAAGATCTTGCGCCGAAACTCCCAGACCACCGCCAGGATCGCACCCAGCTGGATGATGATGTTGAAGGCCATCGCACGCTCGCCACCGAAATCGAGCAAGTCGGCCACGATGATCTGGTGGCCCGTACTGGAAATGGGCAAAAACTCGGTCAGCCCTTCTACAACCCCAAGTATCAACGCCGAAAAGGCAGTCCAAAGATCCATCAATCCCCCAAAAGGCAATGCGCGCCGGCATGCCCCGTCAGTATTTTTTCAAAGCGTTGATTGCGATCGGCGTGGCTGAAATCCCACGCGTCTGTATTCCCGCAAAACCGTAAAGTTCCAGTGCGATTCAGGTTTTCCCCTGCGGGGCCGAAATCCTATCAGACAAGCCCGATAAACGCTGCGGCGTTATTCGACACAGGTCGCATAGGTCCATGGGGCAAGGTGTGATTGGATGCTGGCGCGGGTTTACTACAAGAACAAGAAAATGGAGTGAATGGGGTATGAACAGCTTGCGCAATATGTCGATCAGCCGCCGCTTGTGGCTCATCCTGATCGTGGCCGTAATGATGCTGTTGACCTTGGGCCTGTTGATGCTCAAGCAGATCCACAATGACCTGTATCACGCCAAGGCAGAGAAAACCCAACACGTGGTGCAGACCGCCAGCGGTGTCCTCAGCTATTACCACAGCCTCGAAACCGCCGGCACGCTCAGTCGTGACGCGGCGCAGAAACAAGCCCTGACGGCGGTCCGCGGCCTGCGTTACGACCAAAACGATTATTTCTGGATCAACGACCTGACGCCCGTGATGATCATGCATCCGGCCAACCCGAAACTCGATGGGCAGAATCTCTCGGCGATCCGCGACCCGGATGGGTTTGCCGTGTTCAACGAAATGGTCGCGGTGGCCAAATCCAGTGGCGCCGGTATCGTCAACTATCGTTGGCCGAAACCGGGCGCCGATGCCCCGGTGGAAAAAACCTCCTACGTGAAACTGTTCGAGCCTTGGGGCTGGGTCATCGGCTCGGGCGTTTACATCGATGACATGCAGGCCGAGTTCTACGGCCAGGTGTGGAAAGCGACGTCGATTGGCCTGGCCATTGCGCTGATCATGGCGTTGCTGGTGATCCTGATCGCCCGCAGCATCGTCCACCCATTGCAGGAAACGGTGAACGCCATGGCCAACATTGCCAGTGGCGAAAGCGACTTGACCCGCAGCCTCGACACCCATGGCCAGGACGAAGTCACGCAACTGGCCCGGCACTTCAACGCCTTCACCGCCAAGCTGCGCCGAGTGATCGGCGAGCTTCAGGAATCCGCCGGTGCGCTGGGCCAGTCCTCCACTGAGTTGGGCAACGACGCCGCCCAGGCACAACAACGCAGCCAGCAGCAATCCGAGCAAATGGAACTGGTTGCCACGGCCATCAACGAGGTCACCTACGGGGTGCAGGACGTGGCCAAAAATGCCGAGCACGCCGCCAGCGAAATGCGCGACGCCGAGGCGCAGGCGCAACAAGGCCAGGTCAATATCGAAGGCAGCCTGAAGCAGATCGACACCTTGTCCTCCACCATCGACCAGGCGGTGGACGTGATGCGAACCCTGGCGGCTGAAAGCACCCAGATCGGCAGTGTGCTGGAAGTCATCCGCTCAATCGCCGAGCAGACCAACCTGCTGGCCCTCAACGCGGCGATTGAAGCCGCAAGGGCCGGTGAGCAAGGTCGCGGTTTCGCTGTGGTGGCCGACGAAGTTCGCTTGCTGGCCCAGCGTACGCAGAAATCCACGGCAGAAATCCAGTCGATGATCGAGCGTTTGCAAAGCCACTCTGAAGCCGCGGTCAAGGTGATCGGCGACAGCAGCCGGGCCTCGCAGTTGACCATCGAACAGGCTGGCCTGGCCGGTGCAAGCCTGCATGCCATCGGCCAGGCGCTGCGCAACCTCAATGGCCTGAACGCATCCATCGCCAGTGCGACGCTGCAACAGGCCCATGTGGTCGAGGACATCAACCAGAACGTGACTCAGGCGGCCGGGTTGTCCCATAGCACGGCATTGGCGGCCGAGCAGTCGAGTGCGTCGAGCGTTCGCCTCAAGGCGTTGAGCGAACAGTTGAACGGGTTGCTCAAGCAGTTCCGCGTGTAACCCCTCGCTGTTGTGTAGGAGCGAGCCTGCTCGCGATGGTCGTCAACGATAACGCGTGTTTGCTGTTTAAACGCGGCGCTCTCAAGACCATCGCGAGCGAGCTCGCTCCTACAGGATGGAACGGCTTATTCGCACCACAGCCATCCCCACGCCAATCCGGTTACAATCCGCCCCCTCTTCGATTTCCCCAAGGAACCTTCATGTCAGGGCTTGAACTGTTTGCCGCCACCCTCGGCGTCATTGCCGTCTGGTTGACGGTCAAACAGAACCCTTGGTGCTGGCCGATTGGCCTGGTCATGGTGCTGATCTACAGCTGGATTTTTTTTGAGGTGAAGCTGTATTCCGACATGCTGCTGCAAGTTGTCTACGCCGCTTTGCAGCTTTACGGCTGGTGGCAGTGGACGCGCGCAGGCCAGGCGCATCAAGGGCGCGAGGTCAGTCGTCTGGGCACACGGGCAGTGGCGACAGGCCTGGCCCTCGGCACGATCGGCAGTTTGTTGCTGGGCGCCGCCATGGCGCACTGGACCGACGCCGCCCAGCCCTGGCTCGATGCGGCCCTCACGGCGTTCAGCCTGGTGGCGCAATGGTGGATGGCGCAAAAACGCGTGCAGTGCTGGCCGCTCTGGATTGTCCTGGACGTTATTTTTGTCGGCCTGTTCTTGTACAAGGGGATGTACCTGACGGCGGCCCTGTATGGCCTGTTCACCCTGCTGGCCATTCAAGGCTGGCGCACATGGCGCAGCGACCCGCTGCTGTGCCCATGAAGGTTTTGGTGCTGGCAGGCCCGGAATCCAGCGGTAAAAGCTGGCTTTCGAGTGAGATTCACGCCAATTTCGGCGGCATATTGGTCGGCGAGTACGTTCGGCACTTCATCGAACGTGAATGCCGACTAACGTGCTATGAAGACATCTCGCCGATAGCACAAGGCCAGCTTACTTGGGAAGATCAAGCACGCGCCAAGCAGCCGCCGCTGCTGATTCTCGATACGCATCTCCTGAGTAATATTCTCTGGAGTCGCACATTGTTCGGCGATTGCCCGCCGTGGATCGAGCAAGCACTGCTGGCACGGCACTACGATCTGCATTTGCTGCTGAGCCCTGAAACCGTCGCGTGGCATGACGACGGGCAACGTTGCCAACCGCAACTGGCAGAACGCCAGGCGTTTTTCCAGGCCAGTCACCAATGGCTTGAACTGCATTGCCAGCCTTGCCAGGTACTGCAAGGTGACTGGAAACAGCGCAAGGACGCGGCATTCGAGGCGGTGGCACGCTTGCTCAAGGCCTGACAGCGCCCTGAAGAAAATGTCCATTCCTGATACACCAACCTCTGTCGAAAGCCGCGAGACAGAGCGTCCCGAGCACTCTTGCAAGATAGTGTAAATCCTCTGATACAGCCTGCCCTCCCCCCCCTTAGCAAGCAATGCCGCCAACATGGGCGGGCGTTTTTTGCGTAGCGCTGTCTCAGTGGCGTTACAAAATCTTTTTAACCACTTCACCACTCCAAGCCAACCCACTGTTCTTAAAAGAAAAACAAAAAGCGGCACACCTTCTGCTCTCTGCACTTGCAACGCTGATTAGGGCCAGCGTTCCACTTACAGAAGGAATTGCCGCCGTGGGGAAACTTGATAACAGCATCTTTAGCTTCTTGCTGATCGGATGCGCAA
Source organism: Pseudomonas sp. C32 (assembly GCF_030417915.1). Classification (NCBI taxonomy): domain Bacteria; kingdom Pseudomonadati; phylum Pseudomonadota; class Gammaproteobacteria; order Pseudomonadales; family Pseudomonadaceae; genus Pseudomonas; species Pseudomonas sp. C32. The sequence continues at coordinate 118,927 of NZ_JAUHUK010000014.1, forward strand.
TGAGCTTAACGGTCTGCCTGCCCGTACAGGCTGACAATGGCATCATCACGATCAAGCGTGACGTCCAGACGCGTAACGCGGTGATTCCACCGCTCGTGCCCGACCCAAGCCCCACCACCGTCAATGCCAACCCGTCGAAACAGATTCTTGCTCAAACGAACGAGTTGAGTGACGGGGATTTTGCCAGCGTTGCCAGCGGTTCAGGCATCACTCAACTGGTCACCCAAGGCACCAACAATCTGGGCGGCAATATCACCAACCAGACCCAGCTCGCCAACATGCCCTCCGGACGTTCGGGAAATTCCGGCAGCGGCATTGCCAACATGGTCAATTCAAACGTCCAGCAAGGCCTGGGCGCTCTGAAAATCCTGACGGGAGACCGTTGAGATGAATCGTACGTTGCTGATTCTCGCCATGTTTTGCAGCGCTTCGTCCTTTGCCCAACCTCCCGTCATCAATAACGCCAACATTGATGACTCGGGCATGCGTTACCAAGGCAACCTCACAGTCAACCAGGCAGCGGGCGATCAGCAGCAACAGGCCAATGCCCGGGCCATCGCCATTGGCCATGGAGCCAGCGCGACCACCCAGATTCGCCAACGCCTGCGCAGCCATGTCGACCCCGCGATCGATGCCCAATCCAGTATCAAGGGCGATTCCTTCAGTCACGGCAACGGCGTACTGGGCGTGAACCAGAGCGCGGGTGCCAGCAACCAGCAAGCCAATGCACTGCGAATCAGCATCGGCAGCCAGCCGCAAAGTATCGATGACAGCGTCCTCATGCAACAGAACGTGGCGCTGCTCAACAACTCCGATCCAACTGCTTCTGCACCAGGCTATCGCCAGGTCACCACAAGTGACCAGGCTTTCACAGGTAGCCGCGGGGTACTTCAGTTGAATCAGAGCGCCGGGGTGGGAAACCGAACGGCCAACACCCTAAGCGTACGGGTCGTGGATTGACCCAAAAAAAAGGTAGTTACAACACTTAACCTAAAAAATAAGTACGGAGAATCACCATGAAACCTTCGATGGCAATCAAGCCTCTGGTTTTCGCAATTGCTGCGGTCATGGCTGTTGCTGTACACGCTGGGCAAACAAACAACGAAGACGATAACGGCCATGGTAATGGCCACAGTAACCACGGCAATGGCCACGGTAACGGCCATGGCAATGGGCACGGTAACGGTCACGGCAATGGCAATGGCAACAACCCACCTGACCCTACAGTGATCAATATCAGCGCGACTGCAAATGCGTACGATAGACAACGCAGTACCGGCAATCGCATCCTTAACGAAGGAACCCGCAACGACGCCAAGATGAGCAGCTCCGCCTCTGGCACCAGCGGCAACGTTGGCGTCAACGTGGCAGCAGGCGCTGGCAACCAGCAGGACAACGCCGCCGCCATTGCGAACGCAGCGTCCGAATCCAGCCTGGATAACAGCTTCGTATTCGGCACTGCCACGGCTACCGCTCAAGTCACGCAATACAGCAACAATAACAAGGTCAACAACTATGGCAGCACTAACTCTGCCGTAATGAGCGCCTCGGGGAGTGGCGGCAGCGGCAACATGGGCATCAACATTGCTGGCGGTGACCTTAACCAGCAGAAAAACACCATGGCCATTGCCAACACCCATGCTCCACTCGGTAACGCAACCGCCACTGCTTCTGCCGACCAGAACGGTCCTGGCTTGATCGTGAACAACAACGCTGATCGGACATACCGCATTGATACGCTGTCATTTACCAAATCGGTCAGTGGCAGTTCCAACTACGATAAGTCCTCCAATCTGAGCGGTTCAAAAAGCGCGTCTTCCAGCTTTGAGGTCGCCAGTGACTCGAGCTTTGACGTGAGCGGTTCCAAGGGCTTTGAGGCAAGCGGCTCGAAGAGCTCTGAATCCTCCGCCTCCTCGAGTGCTTCTTTGAAAGCCTCCCTGGAAGCTTCCCTGGAAGCTGAGGTGGAAGCAACCAAGAGCTCTAGCTGGTCTCATGGCAATCATGAACACAGCAAATCCAAAACCAACGGTGCATCGCTGAACGCTTCGCTTGATGTAGACGTGGACGTAGAAGTCGAAACATCGCACGAGAAATCGAAAGAGTCCTCCTGGGCAAAAGCGTATGACTCGTCGTTCGAAAAATCGGGCAGCAAGTCGTACGAAAAATCAGGCAGCAAATCGTCCGAGTCTGAGTACGAAAAAGCGAAAAGCTACACTGAGAGCAGTTCATTTGACTTGAGTAATACCTACTCCTTCCAAGTGCTGACTCCAACTGGCTGGGCCAACCCTGTGACCAACACTGCAACCCTGAGTGGTTCGGTGAATGGCGGCAGTGGCAACCTGGGCGTCAACGTAGCTGCTGGTGTGGGCAACCAACAAAGCAACTCGCTGGCCATCTCCAACAACTCGTTCTAGTTGTTGACTCTGGAGGCCCCCTCTTTGGGGGCCTTTCAACACAACGGGAAGGGACCCACCATGCGCATTATCGCCTTGGCATTTTTGCTTTGCGTGGCCAGTGTGATCGAGGCTGCACAGATGCCGCTTTCCGTCCTGCCGGGTGGTGCGGTGGTGTTCAAGCCGATCCAGAGCGTACGTGAGCGTAAATTTTCGGACCTTGTGCAACAAAAAACCGACTTCAGTTGCGGCGCTGCTGCGCTGGCGACCATTCTGCGCCAGGCCTATTGGCTGGACGTGAATGAAGAACAGATCATCGAAGGCATGCTCGCGCACTCCGATCAGGATCTAGTCCGCGTGCAGGGCTTCTCGATGCTCGACATGAAACGCTACGTGGAAAGTATTGGCATGCGGGCCCGGGGCTACCGGGTGGCGCACACAACATTGAGCGAGATCAAAATTCCGGTTGTGGTGCTCATGGATGTCCGCGGCTACAAACATTTTGTGGTCATGCAGAGAGTCCATGACGGCTGGGTATACATCGGCGATCCGGTGCTCGGTCATAAACGTTACAAAGTCGACGAGTTTGTCAAAGGCTGGAACGGCATCATCTTTGCCGTCATCGGTCAGGGCTACGACAAGACCAATGCGTTGCTCGACCCACCCGTGCCGCTGACCGCCAGGAACCGCGCCAATACCTTCGGCCCGGTGCAGGACGCAGAACTGATGGATTTCGGATTCATCCAAAGTGACTTCTTCTAATAAAAAGGAGCACGACGCTCCGGGAGCATTCAATGAAGACTCCAATCTGGCTTGCCGTCATCTGCCTGGCCGCCAGCCTGCCGATCCAGGCAGAGACGCTCAAGCCCATTGAACTGAACGATCAGGAACTGTCGGTCTTGCGAGGCCGTTATGTGATGCCGGGTCGAATCATCAGCTTCGGCATCGCGATGTCCAGCACCTGGCAAAATGCCAACGGTGAAGTGATCGGGGCTACGTCCACGATGCAGATTCAACAATCAACCATCACGCCACAATTCTATGTATCGGTGATCGACGAAAAAGGTAATGGCTCAACGGGTTCGCCAGGCACCGGTACCGTCACTGGCGGCAGCGGCCTCAACAGCATCGAAGGCGTCACTCAAGTGGTGCGGGCCGCCGGCGACCGTAACACCGCCTACAATGACGTCGATATCAACGTCACCAAGGGTAGCCAGGCACCCGCCGTGCAACAGCAGGGCGAAGTATTGGCCGCAGGCACAACGATGGTCCGCGGCAATGGCGCAGGTTCGTTGAGCGTGTCCTCGACCGGTTCTGGCGTGCAGTTCAACATCGTGGCCAACAACAACCAGGGCAGTTCCGTACAGCGGCTGGCCCAGGGAGGGCTGATGCAGAACACCACGTTGCTCGGCGGGGGCAACCAGGTCCGCAACCTCACATCCCTTAATGTCGTGCTGCGTGACAACGTACCGTCAGCCGGTTCGGTGAACGGTAATCTGGATCAGCTTAAAGGTCTTCGCACTCTCGGATTCTGATCTACGCTCAGTCTCACCAGATGTAGTCAGAAGGGACGGCTTACCCATGCACCGGTCTTTTACGTTCAGGGCTATCGTTTGTTTGAGTAGCCTGGCTCCGGCAACATTGTTATACGCAGCATCGGACCCCCAGGTCGAAGCACTAAAACAAGAACTCATGGAGTTGAAACAGCGTTACGAAGCACAACAGAACGCGCTGATGGTACTCGAGCAACGCGTTCGCCAAGTCGAAGAAACACCGGCAACACCCGTTCCCAAACGCTTGACCAAATCCCCTGCCGAAACGACCCAGGGAGGTCAGTCTGTAGCCGCCGGCGCGCCAGGAACCACAGGCAGTTCATACGGCCAATCGCTCAAGGATGATTCGCAGCCTGCGCAAAGTGTTTCCAACCTGTATGACGAAGCCAGCGGCTTCTTCGGTGGCGGCAAGTTCAGCGTCGAAACGGGTCTGACCTACACGCATTACGATACCCGGGCGCTTACACTCAACGGCTTCCTGGCACTGGACTCGATTTTTCTCGGCAACATCAACCTTGACCGCATCAAGGCCGACAACTGGACGCTTGACCTGACCGCCCGCTACAACGTGGCTCAACGTTGGCAGTTCGACATCAACGTCCCCGTGGTGTATCGCGAATCAACGTACTCCTCCGGTGGTGCCGGTGGCGCAGGCCCGGTGTCGTCGGACGCATCCGTAACCCGCGACCCGACCATCGGCGATGTAAACGTTGGCCTTGCCTACAAGTTTCTGGACGAATCGGCCAATTGGCCCGACTCGGTCTTTACCCTGCGCATCAAGGCGCCGACCGGTGACGACCCTTACGGCATCAAACTGGTCAGTGACCCGACAAACGATAACCTTGCGGTGCCCGAAGACCTGCCTACCGGCAATGGTGTCTGGGCGATCACCCCGGGTATCTCGCTGGTCAAGACCTTCGACCCGGCCGTGCTGTTCGGCAGCCTGGCCTACACCTACAACATGGAAGACTCGTTCAGCGACATCAGCCCTCAGGTCAACTCCAAGGTGCCTGGCGACGTGAAACTGGGTGATTCCTGGCAGGTGGGCGCCGGTATTGCATTCGCCTTGAACGAGAAGATGAGTATGTCGTTCTCGTTCACCGATCAGTTCGCCCGCAAGAGCAAGATCAAGCCGGATGGTGGTGAGTGGCAATCGATTTCCAACAGCGATTACAACTCGGCCAACTTCAACATCGGCATGACCCTGGCAGCCACCGATAACCTGACGATCGTTCCCAACCTGGCCATCGGCCTGACCGACGACTCGCCAGACTTCTCCTTCAGCCTGAAATTCCCGTACTACTTCTGATCCGGCACCCACAAAAAACCCGCCTGTTTGGCGGTTTTTTTGTGCTGATGACAGCTAGATGGCTCAACGTATCTGGTGCTTGTGCAACAACCGGTAAAAGGTAGGTCTGGATATCCCGAGTACCCTGGCGGCGATGCTCAAATTATCGCTGTGACGGTTAAGGACATCGCACAATGCCTGGCGCTCTGCCCGGTGCTTATAGTCTTCCAGCGTGGCAATCGGCGTGGCGACGGCCTGATGACTGATCAAGCCCAGGTCTCGCGCTTCGATCTGCCGGCCTTCAGCCAGTACCAACCCGCGACGCACCCGGTTGGCCAACTCGCGAACATTGCCTGGCCAGTCCTGCTTGCTCATGGCAAGCAACGCGTCTTCACTGAAGCTGCGCGGGCGGCGCCCGGTTTCATGGCTGTAAAAATGGGAAAAATGGTTGGCCAGCATCAGCAGATCGCCATTGCGTTCACGCAGGGGCGCGGTCACGACCTGCAACACGTTCAAGCGATAATAAAGATCTTCACGAAAGCGTTTTTTCTCGATCGCGGCCTCCAGATCAACATGGGTCGCGGCCAGCACTCGCACATCCACAGGAATCGGCTGACTGCCGCCCACCCGCTCGATGTGTTTTTCCTGGAGGAAGCGCAGCAGATTGGCTTGCAGCTCCAGCGGCAGGTCACCGATCTCATCAAGAAACAGCGTTCCGCCATGTGCGGCTTCGATCCGTCCGATCTTGCGCTGGTGCGCGCCAGTAAAAGCGCCTTTTTCATGGCCAAACAGTTCGGACTGAATCAGGTGTTCGGGGATCGCACCGCAGTTGATCGCGACAAACGGTTTGTCGCGGCGCTGGGACTGGCGGTGCAACGTCCTCGCCACGAGCTCTTTACCGGTGCCGCTTTCACCCCGAATCAACACCGGAGACTCGGTGGGCGCCAGTTTGCTCAGCAGCTTGCGCAGTTCACGGATCGGTTTGCTGTCACCCAGCAGCTCGTGCTCGGGCTGATCAATATGAACCGTACCCTGCCCTCGCAGCCGCGCCATGCCAAAGGCCCGGCCCAAAGTGACCTGAACCCGGGAGACGTCAAATGGCAAGGTATGAAAATCGAAAAACCACTCGCACACAAAATCGCCGACATTTTGCAGTCGCAAGACTTCCTGGTTCAGTACGGCGATCCACTCAGTGCCACTGCGACTGATCAATTCTTTGACGGCATCTGGCCGGTCGAGATGTAAGGGTTGCAAACGCAGCAATCCAACGTCGCAAGTGCGGTCGACGGCGTTTTCCAGCGTACAGCTGTCAACATCCCACCCCACTGAGCGTAATCCCGGTAACAGGCGATGACAGTCGTCGCAGGGGTCCACTACCAACAAACGTCGTAAAGCTGGCACGTCATTCATGACTGTTCCTTGGCGCCAAATTTATGAAAATTTAATAAAAAACAGTCATTTGGCGGACCTGGCTGTAACATTAGCAAGAATTTGACGGAGCCTTGTACCGTTTGACTATAAGACTATTACTTAAGTAGTTATAAGAAACACAGAGCCACCGAGTTCCCTAACGCGCCTTTTCTTTCGCTAAGCTTTCAATCTCAAGCACAATCTTGAGTTATGAAAGAAAGTTAAAATTTCTTTTGATTGTGTGTGACCCAACCCCCTGTTGCGGGCATCAGTACAAGTAACCAGCCGAACGGTCAGCCCAACCGACGGCACATCACTTGATTGGGCATACAGAGAGAAGACCCTATGAACGCCCCGCTCCGTATCAACGAAGCTCTTTTGATTGCCGACCGCGCATTTAAACCTTTCAAGTGCGTGGCCTGGGCGCCACAGGACGGTAACGGTGAACTCACGCTGACCGTTATCGACCGCACCAGCACCAGCATCGGCCGCAAGCAGATCCCGAGCAGCGCCTATACCGACCCTGCGCAACTGGAGCACTTGCTGGAACAGGCCCGCGCCGAATTAAGCGAAGAAGGTTACACGCTGCAGTCCTGGTCAATGCCGCACTAACCTTTTTGCGGATTACTCTAGAGTAATCCGCGCCCCCTTTCGCTAACTGGCTGATTTTTTAGCTGTTTGTACTTATCTGATTGAACTTTCGTAAACCGGCATTCTTTGCAGGCTTGCCATTGGTTCGCAAAGTCATTGTTGTGGCACATTACGACCCTCCGCCTGTTAGTGCCGACAGTTGTGCATCCCGTCATTCAGGGATTGAATGTTTTCCTTACAAAGTCCGACCCCTCAAAACTTTCGGAGCCAGGACGACTCGCAAGGAGATGCGTGCATGTCAATCCAGTCCGCTCTTGCCCTGCCCACCCCACTCCAGAACGCAGGACAACTCGATCCAGCCTTTGCCGGCAACGGCAAAACCCAAGTGTATTTCGCCGGTAGCCTTTGCAGCATGGCCCATGGGGTCGCGATTGATGCGCAAGGCCGTTTGCTGGTAGCAGCGAAGGTCGGAATGTCGGACGGCAGCCATTTCGGACTTGCCCGGTTGCTCAAGGATGGCTCGGCGGACCTTTCGTTCGGCATACAAGGCAGTGTCATCGGGCAATTCGAGGCGGGCTACGAAGCCATGGGCGCCAAGGTTCATGTACTGCGTGACGGAAACATCCTGCTGGCCGGCCTGCACTACGAAAACGCCCATCGCACGCTTCCGGCCCTGGCATTGATTGATCAACAGGGGCGCCTGGTACAGCCATTCGGTGATAACGGGCGCCGCGTTGTGCGTTTGCCGGGCGGTCTTTCCCTGGGCATGCGCGATACCTGGCTGCCTCCCGGTGTGCCTGGCGCAGAAACTTGTGACGTCGCCGTGCAAGAAGACGGTCGAATCCTGCTGTTGGCCAATCATCACTTCGAAATGGCCGATCACGTCGGCCTGCTGATACGACTCGACATCGAAGGCTCGCTGGACAGTTCATTCAATGGACATGGTTTCGTCATTGTCCGGCACTTGCTGATGAATACCTGGCTCAGCAGTTTACGGGTGCAACGCGACGGACGAATCCTGGTCGGCGGTTCAATCAACTTTCCCCACGAAGGCCTGCTGGCCCGTTATCACGCAGACGGTCGTCTGGATGAAAGCTTTTCCCTGGATGGCTTTATGGCTTTCAAGGCGCAAGACTACAGCGCGCAAGTCAGTCAGGTGGTACAGCAGGATAACGGCGACATCCTTTGCTTTGGCAGCAGTCGCGAGCCGATGCGCTGCCTCACGTTTAAAGTTCACAGCAGCGGTCGCCCTGACAACCATTGCAACGCTGGCCAACCCCAACGCCTGGAAATCGACCATAGCGGCTGCCAATGGACATGCGCCCAGGCCCAACCGGACGGCTCCGTGTTGACCGCCGGCGCAACGATTGGCGGCATAGAGGCCGATTTCCTCCTCGCTCGATACCTGCCCGACGGCTTGCTCGATGCAGACTTTGGCGATGGCAACGGTTGGACACGCACCCGCCTCGGTCGTAGCCTGGACACAGCCACGGCGATCGCGGCGCAAGCCGATGGAAACATCGTGGTGGCCGGCTATTCTCTCGATGGCAACTATAAAGCCGTCGTCACACGCTTCCTGGGATAAACACAGCCACTGCGCCTGCGCTTGATCTTCTGTCTCGCTTGCGGCAACTTGCGCGCTTCTTAAACAAGGAGCAACCGATGTCCGGTTCGATGGCCCAGGCGTTCGCGCACAACTTTCTCGGGAACTCACCCCGCTGGTACAAGGCCTGCATTGTCGGCTTCCTGATCCTCAACGCCCTGGTCCTGTGGACCGTCGGCCCGGTCGCGGCCGGATGGCTGCTGGTACTGGAGTTCATTTTCACCCTGGCCATGGCGCTCAAGTGCTATCCGTTGATGCCCGGCGGACTGTTGCTGATTGAAGCCTTGCTGCTGAAGATGACAACGCCCCAGGCCCTGTATGACGAACTGCTGCACAACTTTCCGGTGATCCTGCTGCTGATGTTCATGGTGGCCGGCATTTATTTCATGAAAGACCTGCTGCTGTATCTGTTTTCGCGCCTGCTGCTCGGGGTTCGCTCCAAGACGTTGCTGGCGCTGATGTTCTGCTTCTTGTCGGCATTCCTGTCGGCGTTTCTCGATGCCTTGACCGTGACGGCCGTGATCATCAGCGCAGGCGTGGGGTTTTACTCGGTCTATCACCGGGTCGCCTCCGGCAACGACCCACGCCAGGACAGCGAATACAGTGACGATCAGCAACTCCCCACGCTGCATCATGGCGACCTCGAACAGTTCCGGGCTTTCCTGCGCAGCCTGCTGATGCATGGCGCCGTGGGCACCGCGCTGGGCGGCGTGTGTACTTTGGTGGGCGAACCCCAGAACCTGTTGATCGGCCATGAAATGGGCTGGCACTTCGGGGAGTTCTTTTCCAAGGTCGCACCGGTTTCCCTGCCGGTGTTGGTGGCAGGCCTGGTGACGTGCGTCCTGCTGGAGAAGCTTCGCTGGTTCGGCTATGGCACATTGCTGCCGGACAACGTGCGCAGCGTGCTGGGCAGCTATGCGGCCGAAGACAACGCCGAACGCACCACTCGCCAGCGCGCAGCGTTGATTGTGCAAGGTCTGGCGGCGCTGCTGCTGATTGTCTGCCTGGCGTTTCACCTCGCGGAAGTGGGCCTGATCGGTTTGATGGTGATTGTGCTGATTACCGCGTTCACCGGCATTACCGACGAGCACCGCCTGGGCACCGCGTTCAAGGACGCCATGCCGTTCACCGCCTTGTTGGTGGTGTTCTTTGCCGTGGTAGCGGTGATCCACGATCAGCAGTTGTTCACGCCATTGATCCAGTGGGTACTGGCACTGCCGGCAGATCAGCAACCGGGCATGCTGTTTATTGCCAACGGTTTGCTGTCGGCCATCAGCGATAATGTGTTCGTGGCGACCATCTACATCACTGAAGTGAAACGCGCGTTCCTGGCGGGCGAGATGACCCGCGAGCATTTCGAGACATTGGCCATCGCCATCAACACCGGCACCAACCTGCCGAGCGTGGCGACACCCAATGGCCAGGCGGCGTTTCTGTTTTTGCTGACTTCGGCGATTGCACCGCTGGTGCGTCTGTCGTACGGGCGGATGGTGTGGATGGCCCTGCCGTACACCGTGGTGATGGGTACGTTGGGCTGGTATGCGGTGAGTTACTGGTTGTAATCCCCTCTAAGCCAACTGTAGGAGCAAGCTTGCTCGCGATGGCGGCGACACATTCAACATCATCGTTGACTGTCATTGCCTCATCGCGAGCAAGCTCGCTCCTACAGGGGATACGTGTTATCCGAGGCGATGCCAGACGCGTCCGTCGCGGGTCAGCAATTCGTCACCGGCCTGTGGGCCGTTCTCCCCCGCGGCATAGCTCTGCACGCTGGCATCCTGTTGCCAGGCATCGAGGAAAGGCTGCACGGCGCGCCAGCCATTCTCGATATTGTCGGCACGCTGGAATAACGTCTGATCGCCGGTGAGGCAATCGTAGATCAAGGTTTCGTAACCGGTAGACGGCTGCATCTCGAAGAAGTCTTTATAGGCAAACCCCAGCTCGATGTTGTCCATCTTCAGCGCCTGGCCCGGCCGCTTGGCCAGCAGGTCGAACCACATGCCTTCGTTCGGCTGGATCTGAATACGCAAGTAGGTTGGTTGCAGCTCATCGACCTCGGTGTCGCGGAACTGCGCATACGGCGCCGGTTTGAAACAGATGACGATCTCGGTGTCGCGCACGCTCATACGTTTACCCGTACGAAGGTAAAACGGCACGCCGACCCAGCGCCAGTTATCGATCATGACCTTGAGGGCTACATAGGTTTCGGTATTGCTGTCGGGCGCCACGTTGTTTTCCTCGCGATAGCCCGGCAATGATTTGCCGTCGAGTTCACCGGCCGTGTATTGCCCACGTACTGAGTTGGCCTTGGCCTCCTCGACCGACCAGGGACGAATCGCACCCACCACCTTGGCTTTCTCGCCGCGCACCGCGTCGGCACCGAAAGCGGCTGGCGGCTCCATGGCCACCATCGCCAGCAACTGAAACAGGTGATTGGGCACCATGTCCCGCAACGCGCCGGTGTGTTCGTAAAAACTGCCACGGGTTTCCACACCGACGGTTTCGGAGGCGGTGATCTGCACGTGGTCGATGTAGTGGTTATTCCAGAACGCTTCGAAGAGGCTGTTGGAAAACCGGCTGACCAGAATGTTCTGCACGGTTTCCTTGCCCAGATAGTGGTCGATTCGGTAGATCTGTTTTTCCGTCATCACCTTGAGCAAACAGGCGTTCAAGGCTTCAGCCGTGTGCAAATCGGAGCCGAACGGTTTTTCGACCACCACCCTTCTGAACGCTTCCGGGGTTTCTTCCAGCAAACCGGCGCTGCCCAGGCGGCGCACCACTTCACTGAAGAAACGCGGCGCGGTGGCCAGGTAGAACACCGCATTGCCGGTTCCGCTGTCGGCGATTTTCGCCGCCAGCGCTTGATAGGTGCTGTCGTCCAGGAAGTCGCCCTGAACGTAGCTGATGCCTTTGGCGAGTTTGGCCCACACCGCCGGATCAAGGGCGTGATCGCCCTTGCCGGTCTTGGTGGCCACTTCATTGCGAATAAAGTCTTCGAGTTTTTTCGCGAAGCCTTCGTCGCTGATGGCGTTGTGGTCAACGCCGATGATCCGCAGTCCATCCCCCAGTAAACCGTCACGACTCAGGTTATACAGCGCCGGCATCAGCAGGCGCTTGACCAGATCACCATGGGCACCGAACAGGAACAGTGTGGTCGCCGGAGCGGGTTCAGGCCTGGATTTTCTGCGGACCGGATGGGTCATTTTTTCGGGGTCTCCACATGGCCGCCGAAGCCGAAGCGCTGGGCCGAAAGCACTTTGTCGCCAAAGCTGCCTTGGCCACGGGAACGGTAGCGCGAGAACAGCGAGTTCGACAGTACCGGCACCGGAACCGCTTGCTCCATCGCCGCTTCGATGGTCCATTGACCTTCACCGCTGTCAGCCACGGAGCCAGAAAAACCGTCGAGCTTCGAATCACTGGCCAGGGCGTCAGCCGTCAGGTCGAGCAACCACGACGACACCACGCTGCCACGACGCCAGACTTCGGCGATGTCGGCGACGTTCAGGTCGAAGCGCTGGTCTTGCGGCAACTTTTCGCTGTTTTTGGTCTTGAGGATGTCGAAACCTTCGGCGAAGGCCTGCATCATTCCGTATTCGATGCCGTTGTGGATCATCTTCACGAAATGCCCGGCGCCCGCAGGACCTGCGTGGATGTAGCCACGCTCGGCGCGATCGTCATCGGACTTGCGGTCCTTGGTTCGCGGAATGTCGCCCATGCCCGGGGCCAGGGTGTCGAACAGCGGGTCCAGACGATTGACCGTGTCGGCGTCGCCGCCAATCATCATGCAGTAACCGCGCTCCAGGCCCCAGACGCCGCCGGACGTACCGACGTCTATGTAGTGCAGGCCTTTTTCCGCCAGGGTTTTCGCCCGGCGAATGTCGTCCTTATAGAACGTGTTGCCGCCATCGATGATGGTGTCGCCGGCTTCAAGCAAGGTGCTCAGGGTGTCGATGGTCTCTTCGGTCGGCGCGCCGGCCGGCAGCATGACCCAAATCGCTCGCGGCTTGGTCAGGCCGGCCACCAGGGCCGGCAAGTCGGCCACACCGGTTGCGCCCTCGGCGGCCAGGGTTTCGATGAAGGCGGTATTGCGGTCGTAAACAACGGTCGTGTGTCCGTTGAGCATCAGGCGCCGCGCAATATTGCCGCCCATGCGGCCCAGTCCAATAATCCCGAGTTGCATGTGCTGATGCTCCCTACTACAAATAAATGTGTGTCAAAGGTATAGCCCAACGCGACTAATGAAGCTTAGTCCAGAGCGTCGGGATGAAGTTTCCGGGCATTGTGCCCGATCCAGACTGATAACGTCGGGAATCAAGCCGAAGACACAACGACATTTGAAAATAAAAAAGTTCCCTTCAGGGGAAAAAGAAATCAAAATTGGCGCCGATAGTAGTTCTGCCGCTCATATCGAGGCGGTTCTACAGTTGAGACACGCCATTTGCGAGGTGAGCAATGGGCACAGTACATACCGCACTGCCAGCACAAACCCTTTACGTCACAATCCGTCGTGATGAACTGCGCCAGTTGAAAGACGAACGCGATCAATTGAAGCAAGAGCTGGCGCAGTTGCGACTGGTGCTGCAAGACACTCAAAATCCATCCGCAGTCGTCACTCAACGCGCCCCGCACGCCTGATCACCCCGATTGATCTGGTAGCAGCCGACGCTGCTTTCCCCCTGCCTCTGAGCTGCCATTCAAAGCAGCTCACACAATTTTCACATTTGCTTTCCGATACTTACCTGTTTATGGCTGTTCGTTGCTCGGATGGTCACCGTTTCGTCGTCAGTGATATTTAACGTCCGGCGATGGAAGTGTTTTCTCGGCTGGAGCGCTGAATGACTTTGTTTAAACGCAGCAAGACGACTGCGAAAGGTTTCGACTGGGCCGGGTTACTCTGGTTGTTCGTATTCTTCTGGTACTTCTCCGGAATCACCCAGCTACTGATCCAACTGACAGGCACTTCCGGTTTCACGGGGTTCCGCCAGGCGTTCGTGATGAGCGCCATCTGGCTGGCGCCGATGCTACTGTTCCCCAATAAAACCCGTGTCATGGCCGCCGTGATCGGGGTCGTGCTGTGGGCCTGCTCGATGGCCAGCCTGGGTTATTTCTTCATCTATCAGCAGGAATTCTCCCAGAGCGTGATCTTCATCATGTTCGAGTCGAACGTGTCTGAAGCCGGCGAATACATGACCCAGTACTTTGCCTGGTGGATGGTGTTCGCGTTCCTCGCCCACACCGCATTCGCCTGGTTCCTGTGGACGCGCTTGCGCCCGGTGTACTTGCCACGCGGCAAGGCCTTGTTGGCTGCGACGGCCATTGTAGTCGCGGTGGTCGGCTACCCACTGGTCAAGCAAACCCTGCGCACAGGCAGTCTCGCTGAAGGTTTCGAGAAATTCGAAACCCGCATCGAGCCGGCCGTGCCTTGGCAGATGGCCGTGGCGTATCACCGTTACCTCGACACCCTGGCCAACATGCAGGACATGCTCGACAGCGCCAGCAAGATCCCGCCCCTGCACAACCTCAAGGATGCGATGGCCAACCAGCCCGCGACCCTGGTGCTGGTGATCGGCGAATCCACCAACCGCCAGCGCATGAGCCTGTATGGCTATCCGCGTCAAACCACGCCGGAACTGGACAAGCTCAAGGATCAACTGGACGTTTTCGACAATGTCATCACGCCGCGTCCGTACACCATTGAAGCGCTGCAGCAGGTTCTGACCTTTGCCGACGAGGAAAAGCCAGACCTCTACCTGTCGACGCCGTCGCTGGTCAGCATGATGAAACAGGCCGGGTACAAGACCTTCTGGATCACCAACCAGCAGACCATGACCAAGCGCAACACCATGCTCACGACGTTCTCCGAGCAGGCCGACGAGCAGGTGTACCTGAACAACAACCGCAACCAGAACGCCGCCCAGTACGATGGCGACGTGATCGAGCCCTTCAACAAGGCCCTGGCCGATGCCGCGCCGCGCAAGTTGATTGTTGTGCACCTGCTTGGCACGCACATGAGCTACCAGTACCGCTACCCTTCGTCCTTCGACAAGTTCAAGGACCGCAATGGCGTGCCGGCCGGTGTACGTGACGACCAGGTGCCGACGTACAACAGCTACGACAATGCCGTGCTGTACAACGACTTCGTGGTGTCCAGCCTGATCAAGGACTACGCCAAGACTGATCCGAACGGCTTCCTGCTGTACCTCTCGGACCACGGTGAAGACGTATTCGATTCCGCAGGCCACAGCACCCTCGGGCGCAACGAGAGCAAGCCGACAGCGCCGATGTACACCATTCCGTTCATGACCTGGGCCTCGCCAAAATGGCGTGAGAACCACAATTGGAACGTCGCCGGTGATGTATCGCGCCCTTACAGCAGCTCGCACCTGATTCATACCTGGGCCGACCTTGCAGGCCTGAGCTTCGATGAGCTCGATCGCAGCAAGAGTCTGGTCAGCGACAGCTTCAAGGCGCGACCGTTGCTGATCGGCAACCCTTATGAACGCCAGCAGCGGGCCTTGATCGACTTCAGCCTGATCAAGCCTAAAGTCGCGCCAGCGGTGGTTCAGCAGTAATCCTTTCAGGGGCCGGTTCCGGCCCCTTTTTCATACTGGCTTTGCGGCCATCAGCGTTTGTTCCCATCTCATGTAATCGGCGGATATGACTGCAAGCTACAGGCCGAAATAAAACCGGGGACTTGTCTCCATCGCGAGCAAGCTCGCTCCTACAGGCGCCAGACGCTAATTCAAAGCGCCTTGGTCCAGAACAGCATCCGGCCATGGGCCGGGTCGAACATGCCTGCTGCAAAACCGGCTTTTTCGTAAGCCGCTTGCGCCACGGCGTTGCCTTCCAGCACCTCCAGGGTGAGCTTGCAGCAACCGCGCTGACGGGCGATTTCCTCGACCTTTTGCAACATGCGCTGACTCAAGCCCAACCCGCGAAACTTATTCACCACCGCCACATCGTGCACATTCACCAATGGCCGGCAGGCAAAGGTCGAGAAACCCTCGAAGCAATTGACCAACCCGGCCGGTTCGCCACCGACAAACGCCAACACACTGAAGGCGTGGGGACGTCGAGCAAGCTCTGCTGGTAATTGCTCCAGCACATTGGCAGGCAGGGATTGGCCGCCGCCCATCGGGTCCTCGGCGTAGTGGTTCAATACCAGACCAATCGCTTCGGCATGCACCGGGTTGGTGTAGCTGGCCTGAAGAACAAGAATTTCTGCGAAATCCATTTCCATCCTCGATCACACATAAAGTAGCCCCCGCCGCGTATGTCGCGCCGAGGTGCCGGGCGACCATAGCGCGAGCGCTGTGCTGCCGACAATCAGTTGTGCTGAAAATAATTGACGCTCAAACGCCCCAGATCAGCGTTTCGGTCCAACCCAACTCGGCAAAGTCCTCGGCCCGCAGGTACGACTCACCGGCACAGAAAAACTCGTCGTGTTGCGGATTTTCGCGGGCCGTGGTCAGCAAATGGTGCGACAGCGGCTGATTCATCTTCCCTCCTCCTGATCACGCTTCGGCGAACCGTTGCAGTTGCATCTCCTGCAGCCGACTCAGGGTGCGACGGAACGGAAACTCCAGATACCCGTCGGTGTAAAGCGAGGCCATCGGCACCTGAGCTTCCAGGTACAACGGCACCTTGCGGTCATAGCATTCGTCCACCAGAGCAATGAAGCGTCGCACACCGTCGTCATGCACCGACAATTGCGGCAACTCGCGATCCCCCGCCTCTACCCGCTCGACGCCGTCCTCAGTGCCACGGGCAATACGTCCTGCGCGCTTTTGTGCACTCAGGTTGGGGACGTCGCTCAACAGGACTGCGCTGTAGGTGTCACACAGGGCCATGAAATCCATGGCGGCGAAAGGCTGCTCGCAAAGATCGGAGTAACGGGTCCAGAGCACGCTCGGGCTGGCCTTGATCACATTGAGAGAACGATAACCGACCTTGATCGGGTCGCTGGACACCGATTGGCCGATGGTCAGTGCGGCGAACACCTCATCCAGCGCGCAATCCTGCCCGGGCTCCGCCACCCAGTATCGTTGCGAACCGACGCCAGGGTGCAGCCGGTGGTCTTCCCCGCCGTCCACGGCGATCACCTGCATGTGCTGCTTGATTGCGGTGATTGCGGGCAGGAACCGGTCGCGGTTGAAACCGTCGGCGTACAGTTGATCCGGCGGCAGGTTCGAGGTACAGACCACGACCACACCCTGCTCGAACATGACCTGAAACAGACGCCCGAGAATGATTGCGTCGCCGATGTCATTGACGAACAACTCGTCGAAACACAGCACGCGCACCTCCTCGCTCAACTCCCGGGCCAGTGCCTTGAGCGGGTCGGCGGTGCCGGTCAACTGGAATGAACGCTGGTGCACCCACCCCATGAAATGGTGAAAGTGCTGGCGCCGCGCCGGGACCCGCAAGCTTTGGTAGAACTGGTCCATCAGCCAGGTCTTGCCCCGCCCGACCGGCCCCCACAAGTAAACACCCGTGATCGGCGAGTGACCGGCATGCAAGGCTTCGTGGCATTTCTGCAATGCCCAGACGGCATGTTCCTGAGCCTCGTCCTGGACGAAGCCCTTCTGTTCGATGGCCTGCTGCCAGGCACTGAGGGGAGAGTCGATAGTCATGCGCGGCAGTATGCCATTGCGAAACACCCAAAAGGCAAGACAGGCCCTGTGCCTCCCTCGCCACTGGCTTAGTTTTTATCACTGACAACGCCAATGGTCGGGAGCATCTTGACGGTAAATATTACCGGCATCATATTTAATTCATGTCACCGGCATCTAAATTAAGTCCCATCCTTCTGGAGCCATCCCATGCATTACAAAGTGTTCGGCCGTAAAACAGGATTGCGCGTTTCCGAACTGGCGCTGGGCGCCGGTAACTTCGGCACTGGTTGGGGCCACGGCGCCGAGCGCGACGAAGCCAAACGCATTTTTGATGGTTACCGGGAGGCTGGCGGTAACTTCATCGACACTGCCAACGGCTATCAAGGCGGACAATCGGAAGCCATGCTCAGCGAGTTCATCGTGGCGGATCGGGATAGCCTGGTGATCGCCACCAAATACACCCTCGGGACGACACCGGCAGCGGGTATTTCCCACACCGGCAATAATCGAAAGAACATGGTTCGCGCCGTCGAAGAGAGCCTCAAGCGCCTGAAGACAGACCACATCGATCTGTTCTGGGCGCACATGAGTGACGGCGTAACACCGATGGAAGAGATCCTGCGCGGCTTCGACGATCTGGTACGCGCGGGCAAGATTCATTACGCCGGTTTGTCGAACTTCCCGGCCTGGCGCATCGCACGCGCCGATCTGCTGGCCGAGGTTCGCGGCTTCGCGCCGATTGCCGCCATCCAGGTTGAATACAGCCTCGCCGAACGCACCGCCGAACGCGAGCAATTGCCGATGGCCGAAGCCCTGGGCCTGGCCGCTACGCTGTGGTCGCCACTGGGCGGTGGTTTCCTCACCGGTAAATACCGCAACAGTGAAGGCGATAACCGTGCGACCAAACTCGGCATGCTGATTCATGCCGAAAAAGGAACCCGCGAAACCGCCCTGCTCGACACCTTGCTGGGCGTCGCCGCCGAACTGGATGTCAGCCCGACCCACGTGGCCATCGCCTGGCTGCGGGAAAAGGCCAAGCGTTCGACAACGGCCCTGATTCCAATTCTCGGCTCCCGCACCCGCGAGCAACTCGACGCGACGTTAGGTGCGCTGGACGTGCAGTTGAGTGCTGAACAAGTAGTGCGGCTGGATGCGGTCAGCGACGTGGCTAAAGGCGTGCCGCATGAATCCATCGCCGGTTCGGTGGCGCGATTCAGTGGTGAGGCCATTCTGGATTTGCCTATGATTCCAGTAGCCTGACACCCTTCAAAACTGTAGGAGCGAGCTTGCTCGCGATGAGGTTCTGCCAATCAACAGAGAGGTTGAATGCACAACCGTGATCGCGAGCAAGCTCGCTCCTACAGGGTTTATCGCTTACTGATCGACCTTGTGTTTTGCCTCCATCCCTACCAGATTGATCCCGCGCAGGTCCCCGAGGATCTCCAGCGCCTGCGCCGTGCTCAAGCCACCACACACCGTTGTTCCGGTACCCGGTGCGAATATCACAACGCTGAATCATTTAGCCGTTACGACTTAAGTTGCCTGCGTGGGACTGGGCAAGGCCCATGGCTCGTGTGTGTGTGTTCTGTGCAAACAAACGGCACTTTACGGATGCGATTGTGCAACTTCATGAGCGCCCCACAATGGAATGTGGACACACAACAAAGGCTCTCTTCAAAAAAATTCAATCCATTCGAGAGCAAGGCCGCTTTAACGTACGCTCAGTTTTCCAAGCGTTTTAGCGGATTGTCAGCTTTTCCAGGTCAGGTTCTGACGCGCGTAACCAGAATCGTCCAGCAGCCAACCACCCAAACGCTCCTTGGCCAAGGTCGATTTTTTACCGACCCAGATCACCACACCATCCGGCCTGACGATGACTCCCTCGCCAGCGGACAGCCTGTTATTGCGCGAATCCTCGCTGATAGACGCCGTTTGCAATCTCGGAAACCTGTGCATCACCGGCAACCAGCGCCTTTAGCGCATATCCACGCCTCAGATTCACCTCCACGCGATTGACCCAATCGGTCAACACCGACTCGGTCTGAGACTGCGGGATGATCACCATGTGGGGATACTCACAAGGGAGTTTGGAAAACGATAGCGTCCTGCCCGCCTTGTCACCCAGCGGCGCGCTTGCCCAGACGATCCCCCGGCGTATCATCTCGTCTGCCACGCCCCAGGCATTGAGCAGCTCCAAGGTGACAGGTTCCAAGCCAAAGGCTCGGGAATGGGGGGAGGCAACTGGTCTTTTATCGATGAGATCAACCGCTATTCCCAACTCCGCCAGAGCTGCAGCCACAGCCAACCCGACGGGCCCGCCCCCACGACAAGGACCTGTTCGTTTTTAACGACCATGTTCACTCACCTCTCCAAAGCAGGGGCTGAAAGTGGCGATAATGACGTGCTGGTCGGTGATTCTCGTTTCCATGCTCCGCAGCCCGGCCGTTTGCGCGAGCTGGATCACCTCATGCTCTGATCGATAATCTGCCAGTGTACTCAGCAGCCAGTTGATCAAAGTGGTCAATCCCCAACCCGCTGGCTGATTCTCCACCAGGCAGAAAAGGCCCTGAGGCTTGAGCACGCGACGGATCTCATTGAGGCCAGCAGACTTGTCAGCCCAATGGCCAAACGACAACGAGCACACCACCAGATCCATGCTTTGCGAGGGGAATGGCAAGGCTTCGGCAACGCCATTGACGAACGAGGCGAAGGGACGTCGTTTGGCGCCCTCGTCCACCATGCCTTGAGCCGGGTCGACGCCCTCGAAACGCGCATCGGGCCACTGAACGAACATGCGTTCGATCAGTGCGCCAGTACCACAACCGATGTCCAGAACACGCTCCGGGCTCGAAGTGCACAACGATCGGCTCAACATTCGCAGACATTCGTCATGGGCCTGGCTCAGTTTGGTACCGTACTTCTCTTCATAATACGGCGCAATACGGCGCAATACGGCTGAACGTACGCACAAAACCTGGATTTCCATTCCCTTTTCCGTCAGAAAAAACGCTAGGCATTATTGAGCATCCATACATCAAGAGCTATCCTTTACGAACATTAGTAGCGAAATCCACCCCATAAAAACAAAATAAAATGAGCAGCCGCCACCAATCAAACAACATCCACCTTCTACTAGTGTCCCACCTCAAAACAAACCTCCGAGTCTGGCTACTCTTCCATAGTTTATTCCGACTTAGGGAAACTCTGAAAATCCAACTATTTGGCAAAGTGTCTGTCAGAAGACCCCGTATTTCCAGAATTTATTTTTATATTTGGCTTTGTCAGATCATTCCTACAGACTGGCTCCCTACCCTACCGATTTCTGGCCCATTGCAATATTCTGCTGCTGACTTATTACTTGATTTTCAATTGAAATGGGCAATCATACATCCCACTGCAACGGCCGCATGACGCCGCAAATTAAAAGTCAAAAAATTCAATCGAATCCTTTAATCAAGGACACTTTGCAAACTGCATCAGACATAAAGCTCCGCTGCTTCGCCGCATCAGCACGACAAGTAAAAACGCTTATCCCTTTACCTAGGAGATGGTATACGGTGCAAGCTTCATTACGCCAAAAGTTCTGTGCTTACAGCAGGCTATCGACCCCAGCCTGCCTGGACTGGGGCGACGAAGACTGCCAGGCCATATTGGCCACCTGCCGGCGGAGCATGCGGGACAATGCGCTGCTGGTTGTAGTGGACCTAGTGATTGACCAGGGTGAAAGTGACCAGCCCAATTCCACGGGCGCAATGATGGATCTTTACATGCTGTGCTTGTTCGGTATCGCCGGTGGCAAGGAGCGTAACGAGGTTGAATTCAGAACCCTCATTGAAAACAGCGGCTTTATCGTCAAACAGGTAAAGCGCCTGCCAAGTGGAAACGGCATTATTTTCGCCTACCCGAAATAAATGATCACCATCGCCCCTCGTCACTTTCCAGAGGGGTTCTTAATTTACGGGTCATTTCCCGCCTGCATGATTACAAGGAAAACACATGCCGACGCTGGTCTATTACGTAGCCGCCACCCTGGATGGTTTTATTGCCACTCAACAACACAAATTGGATTGGCTGGAGAACTTTGCGCTGGGGGATGACGCAACGGCCTATGATGATTTTTATCAGACGGTCGGGGCGGTGGTCATGGGGTCGGAGACCTATGACTGGATCATGTCGAACGCTCCCGATGACTGGCCCTATCAGGATGTGCCCGCCTTTGTCATGAGCAACCGGAGTATTTCAGCCCCAGCCAATCTGGATATCACCTTCGTACGCGGTGATGCCAAAGCCATCGCGGCCAGGGCCAGGCAAGCGGCGAAGGGCAAGAATGTCTGGCTGGTCGGTGGCGGCAATACGGCAGCCTGTTTTGCTGACGCAGGGGAATTGCAGCAGCTGTTCATCACCACCATTCCGATCTTTCTCGGCACCGGCGTTCCCGTACTGCCCGTTGACCGTGCGCTTGAAGTCGTTCTCAGAAAACAGCGCACGCTGCAGAGCGGTGCCATGGAATGCGTCCTGGACGTGAAAGCGGATTAACGCCCGCAAGACGATCGTGTATCTAAACTCGCAGCGTAGGCCCCCAAGGAAGAAACAAGTGAAGCGTTTGGTATTGAGTATATGTTTGCTGGCCGTTGTCGCTCTGGCGAGTGTTCACGGAACAGGGATGGTGAAACCCGCCGCCCTGACAGCCGCCGATGCTCGCGATATCGGCTATCTGAATGTACGCAATAACCTGGGCGTCATCGCCGCTGCACCCCACCCCACCGCGTCACCACGCCAGGCCGCTGTCAGGCATTACTTGCAGGAAACGATTGCGGGCATGGGTTACCAGGTGGTTGAGCAACCCTTTCGATTTACCATCGAAAGCATGGTGAACCGGCAGAAAATGCTCTACGCCGAGCTGAACGAGCACCATCGCCAAGCATTCGATGCCGAGCTGGCCCGGGTGGGCGCGGACAGTTTTGAAAAGGAAGTGCGAATTCGCTCCGGCCTGCTGGAAGGCGACAGCGGCCAGGGAGTCAACCTGATAGCCTCACACCGCGTACAGGGAGCGACAGCGACGGTCCTGTTCATGGCGCATTACGACAGCGTCGGCACCGCCCCCGGGGCCAGTGACGATGGCATGGCCGTCGCCTCGATACTCCAGCTGATGCGGGAAACCATCACCCGCAGCGATGCCAAAAACAACGTTGTCTTTCTATTCACCGATGGCGAAGAACTGGGCCTACTGGGAGCGGAGCACTACGTCTCGCAGCTCAGCGGGCCGGAACGTGAAGCCCTCCGTCTGGTAATGAACTTCGAAGCCAGGGGTAACCAGGGCATCCCATTATTGTTCGAGACCTCGCAGAAGGACTACACCCTGATCAAGAACCTGAACGCAGGGGTTCGGGGCATCATATCCTTCTCATTTACCCCCCTGATTTACAAGATGCTGCAAAACGACACGGACTTTACGGCCTTCAGGAAAAAGAACATCGCGGGGTTGAATTTTGCGGTCGTGGAGGGCTTTCAACACTACCACCACATGAGCGACACGGTGGAGAACCTTGCGCCAGAAACCTTGTTTCGCTACCAAAAGACAGTGCGTGAAGTGGGCAACCACTTTATCCAGGGTATCGACCTCTCGTCCCTGAGCGCTGACGAGGACGCAACCTATTTCCCTCTGCCAGGCGGCGAGCTGCTGGTACTCCCCTTACCCGCGATGTATGCGCTGGGCATCGCCTCGTTCGTACTCTGCGGTCTGTGGGCGCAACGCTGCCGCATTCGCCGCCGCCATCAGGGCAAGAATTCCGTGATGCGACCCGTGG
The DNA here is from genome assembly GCF_030417915.1 of Pseudomonas sp. C32. NCBI lineage: Bacteria > Pseudomonadati > Pseudomonadota > Gammaproteobacteria > Pseudomonadales > Pseudomonadaceae > Pseudomonas > Pseudomonas sp. C32. Next base: position 142,187 of record NZ_JAUHUK010000014.1, read on the forward strand.
CCATTGTCCTGTTCGGCATTACCTGCGCAGCACTTGCATTCTACGTCCCCAGCATTGCGTATCTGCTCGTCATCCCCGGTCTGCTTCTGGCTTGCGCCATGTTGTTGCGAAGCCTCTCCATCTCCTATTCGATCATGCTACTGGGCGCATATGCCTGCGGGATACTCTACGCACCTATCGTCTACCTGATTTCATCAGGCCTTAAAATGCCGGTCATGGGCGGGGGCATTGCACTTCTCCCACTCTGCCTGCTAGCCGTGGGACTGGGCCCAGTGTGGGCGAAGCTACAACTTAACGACATTTAGCTTTGCTGGGGTTCTCGATCGGACTCACGCAAAGCGTCGTAGAGCGTCGTCTTCCCGATTTTGAGTCGTATTACCACTTCACGAACGTTGACCCCCTGTGTCAGCAGTACCCTCGCTATTGGCAATATACGGGTCGATTCGGCCACGCAGCGTTGCCGGAATTGGTTGATAAATTTGGCGGGAACGTCCTGAAACACTGCCGGCGCCAAGCCAATATCGTTGAGGCGCTTGAGCCTGGCGATGGCGACCGATACGCTGTCCAAGCTGGCCTTGCCGGGATCGGACTTGAGATTGCTGAACTAGATGGCAGTAGCTTGGTCGCTGCGCGTGTCGTCGGGGTCGACTTCCTCCTCGCCCAGCAGTCGGTCGAGAGCCACCTGTTCATCTGCACTCAAGTGAAATGGGTGACCGTTTGGGCGATGACGAGAAGTCTAAATGCCGTCGATTGTAGCTTCGCCCACACTGTGCCCACATTGGGTTTCTTACTACTGTTCGACCTTGTGTTTTGCCGCATACAAACACAGCATTTCCATCGCCAGCGTCGCCGCTGCCAGTGACGTGATTTCTGCGTTGTCATACGCCGGCGCCACTTCCACCACGTCCATGCCGACCAGATTGATCCCGCGCAGGCCACCGAGGATGTCCAGCGCCTGCGCCGTGCTCAAGCCGCCACACACCGGCGTTCCGGTACCGGGGGCGAAGGCCGGGTCGAGGCAGTCGATGTCGAATGTCAGGTACACCGGGTTGTCACCCACCCGCGCCCGAATCGCCTCGACAATCGCATCGACGCCACGACGATGCACTTGACGCGCATCCAGCACCTGAAAGCCCTGATGATCATCGTTGGTGGTGCGCAAACCGATCTGCACCGAGCGCGATGGATCAACCAGCCCTTCCTTGGCCGCATGCCAGAACATGGTGCCGTGGTCGATGCGCTTGCCGTCCTCGTCCGGCCAGGTGTCGCTGTGGGCATCAAAGTGAATCAACGACAACGCCCCGTGCTTGCGCGCATGCGCCTTGAGCAGCGGATAAGTGATGAAGTGATCGCCACCAAAGGTCAGCATCGCGCTGCCGGCATTGAGGATGTGCTCGGCGTGGGCCTCGATACTTTCCGGGACCGATTGCGGCGAGCCGTAGTCAAAGTCGCAATCGCCAAAGTCGACCACCGCCAGATGATCGAACGGGTCAAACGTCCACGGCCAGTGGCGCTCCCAGGCAATCGCAGAAGACGCGGCGCGAATGCCACGAGGCCCGAAACGCGCGCCGGGGCGGTTGCTGGTGGCAGTGTCGAACGGCACACCGCTGACTGCCACATCGACACCCCGCAAGTCGCGGCTGTAGCGACGACGCATGAAACTGGTGATGCCGGCGTAAGTGCTTTCGGCAGCCGTGCCGTAGAGGCTGTCGCGGGTGATGGCTTGATCGTTCTGCACAGGGACGTCCATTGAAAATCCTTACTGTTGACGGCTACGGAAGGTGGTCCACAAGCGAGTGCGCTGACGCATGTCCTTGAGGCTCATGCTGCGGTCGGCGTACAGCCGGTCACGCACGTCGGCGGGTGGGTAAATGTCCGGGTCGGTGCGCACCGCCTCATCCACCAGCGGCGTGGCCGCCTGGTTGGCGGTGGCAAAGAACAACGTATTGGTCAGCGCCGCGACGGACTCGGGGCGCAACATGAACTCGATGAACTGGCGCGCGGCCTCGGGGTGCGGCGCATCTTTTGGGATCGCCAGGTTGTCCTGCCAGACGATGGTGCCTTCCTTGGGAATCCGGTAGGCGATCTCGTACGGTTTGTTGGCCTTGCGTGCCTGATCGGCGGCCATGCTGGCGTCGCCGTTGTAGGTCAATGCCAGGCAAAGACTGCCGTTGGCCAGATCATTGATCTGCCGGCCGCTGGCGACGTACAGCACCGAAGGCTGCAACTGATGCAACAACGTCTGGGCAGCGTCGAGATCGTTTTTGTCGGTGCTGTAGGGATCCTTGCCCAAGTAGTGCAGCGCCAGGCCGATGACCTCTTGCGGTGAATCAATGACCGCGATCCCGCAGTCCTTCAGCTTGCTGGCGTATTCCGGTTTGAACAGCAGATCCAGGCTATTGAGCGGCACGTCCGGCAGGCGTTTGCGCACCTCATCGACATTCATCCCAAGTCCCAGGGTGCCCCATGTATAGGGCACGCCGTATTTGTTGCCGGGATCGACCGCCGCCATCTTTTCCAGCAGATCGGGATCGAGATTGGCGTAGCCCTTCAGGCCTTCGTGGGGAATCGCTTTCAGCGCGCCCGCTGCCAGGCCACGGGCCAGAACGCTGGAGGACGGCACCACCACGTCGTAGCCGCTGCCGCCGGTCAGCAGTTTGGTTTCCAGTACCTCCGGCGCATCGAACGTGTCGTAACGCACGTGAATGCCGGTCTCCTGTTCGAAACGCTGCAAGGTCTCAGGGGCGACGTAATCCGCCCAGCTGTAAAGGTTCACAACCTTGTCCTCGGCCTGGACCGAAGCAGCAACGGCAAGCAACAGCGCGGGCAAACACAGCTTGAACATGGGAGCCATGACGAACACCTGACCAGAAGGAAGTGGTGGCAGGATGCGTCGTCCGATACATTGGTCAAATACCAAGTTTGTTAACCTGACTTTATGCAGGAGTAATGTGTGATGCTCGGCCAACTCCACGATCTGGACCTCCAATTGCTGCGCCTGTTTGTCCGCGTGGTGGAGTGCGGTGGATTCAGCGCCGCCCAGGGTGAGCTGGGCCTGAGCCAGTCGAGCATCAGCCAGCAAATGGCCAAGCTGGAGACGCGCCTCGGCTATCGCCTGTGCAGCCGAGGCAAAAGCGGATTCCAGGTCACCGCCAAGGGCGAACAATTGCTCAGCGCCACGCGCGGGTTGTTCGAATCCATCGAAGCGTTCCGTCATCAATCCAACGGAGTGGCCGGGCGCTTGATTGGCGAAGTGCGCCTGGGCTTGTCCGAAGCGCTTGATCAATCGGTGCTGCAACGGGTCGCCGAGGCGATCCGGCGCTTTCGTGAACGGGACGAGTCGGTGCGCATCGAGTTGATCAGCGCGATGCCCGGGGAAATGGAACGCCTGCTGTTGCAACAACGGCTGGACCTGGCCATCGGCTACTTCTCGCAGGTGCAAAACGCGTTCGACTACCGCGAACTGTTCATCGAAACCCAGCACCTCTATTGCGCGCCCGGCCACCCGTTGTTTACCAATGAAGCGCCGGACGACCAGGCGTTGCAGGCCAGCGACCGGGTCGATCACCCCTACCGCTTCCTGCGCAGTGACGAACCGTTCCAGGGCAAGCTGTGCTCGGCGCGCTCGGAACAGGTCGAAGGCACCCTCGCCTTCATTCTTTCCGGCAAGCACGTGGGTTACTTGCCCAGCCACTTCGCCCGCCAATGGGAGGACAAAGGGTTGCTCAGGGCCGTGCGGCGCAGTGACATGAGCTTCGATGTGGCGTTCCATCTGGCCCGCCATCGGGCGCAAGTGCCGGGGGATGCGCAGAAGGCGTTCGAAGAGGATCTGCTGGCGGCGTTTGCCTGATCAGACCTTGGTGTACGCTGAATCAACGCCCGTAATCACCATGCAAAAATGCACAGAGAACCTGCACTTATCCGGGTTGTACAAGGCAAATTTGCACTGCTACGATCCGACATCGCTCGCGCGCGAGCATAAAAAACAACAAAAGCAGGGAGTTAGTGATGACTGCTCAGGTTTCTTCACCGGGGACTCAGTCCATGGATGCCACGCAAAATGAAGTGCTGGCCGAAGTTCGCAACCACATTGGTCACCTGACCCTCAACCGCCCCACCGGCCTCAATGCCCTGACCCTCGACATGGTGCGCAACCTGCACCGGCAACTCGACGCCTGGGCCCAGGACTCGCAGGTGCATGCAGTGGTGCTGCGCGGTGCCGGTGAAAAAGCCTTTTGCGCCGGTGGCGACATCCGCTCGCTGTACGACAGCTTCAAAAGCGGCGATACCCTGCACGAAGATTTCTTCGTCGAGGAATACGCCCTCGACCTCGCGATCCACCATTACCGCAAACCCGTGCTGGCCTTGATGGACGGTTTTGTCCTCGGCGGCGGCATGGGCCTGGTGCAAGGCGCGGATCTGCGCGTAGTCACCGAAAAAAGTCGCCTGGCGATGCCGGAAGTCGGCATCGGCTACTTCCCGGACGTCGGCGGCAGTTACTTCCTGCCGCGCATCCCCGGTGAACTGGGGATTTACCTGGGCGTCAGCGGTGTACAAATCCGCGCGGCCGATGCGCTGTATTGCGGCCTGGCCGACTGGTATCTGGACAGCGCCAAACTGAGCACGCTGGACGAGAAACTCGATAAGCTGGAATGGCGCGACACGCCGCTCAAGGACCTGCAGAGCCTGCTGGCGAAACTCGCCGTCCAGCAATTGCCGGATGCCCCGCTCAGTGCATTGCGCCCGGCCATCGACCACTTCTTCGCCCTGCCCGATGTGCCGAGTATTGTGGAGCAATTACGCCAGGTGACGGTTGCCGACACCCATGAGTGGGCGGTCACCACCGCCGACCTGCTGGAAACCCGTTCACCCCTGGCCATGGGCGTCACCCTGGAAATGCTCCGCCGCGGACGCGAGCTGCCCCTTGAACAGTGCTTCGCCCTTGAGCTGCATCTGGACCGCCAATGGTTTGAACGCGGCGACTTGATCGAAGGCGTACGCGCCTTGCTGATCGACAAAGACAAGAATCCGCGCTGGAACCCACCGACCCTTGCGGCACTGGACGCCGAGCACGTGGCGAGTTTCTTCAGCGGGTTTGACCGGAGCGGGAGCTGAACCATGCACGATATCGAATTGAGCGAAGAGCAAGTCATGATCCGCGACATGGCCCGGGACTTTGCCCGTGGCGAAATCGCCCCCCACGCCCAAGCCTGGGAAAAGGCCGGTTGGATCGACGACGCGCTGGTGGCGAAGATGGGCGAACTGGGCTTGCTGGGCATGGTGGTGCCCGAGGAATGGGGTGGCACTTATGTCGACTACGTTGCCTACGCCCTCGCGGTAGAAGAGATTTCCGCAGGCGACGGCGCGACGGGCGCGTTCATGAGCATCCATAACTCCGTCGGCTGCGGCCCGGTGATGAACTACGGCAGCGAAGAACAGAAACAGACCTGGCTGGCCGATCTGGCCAGCGGCAAGGTCATCGGCTGCTTCTGCCTGACCGAACCCCAGGCTGGGTCCGAAGCCCACAACCTGCGCACCCGCGCCGAACTGCGCGACGGCCAGTGGGTGATCAATGGCGCCAAACAGTTCGTCAGCAACGGCAAGCGGGCAAAACTGGCGATTGTGTTTGCCGTCACCGATCCGGATTTGGGCAAGCGCGGTATCTCGGCCTTTCTCGTGCCGACCGACACGGCCGGTTTTATCGTCGACCGTACCGAACACAAGATGGGCATCCGCGCTTCCGACACCTGCGCCGTCACCCTGAACAACTGCACCATTCCCGAGGCCAACCTGCTTGGCGAGCGCGGTAAAGGTCTGGCGATTGCGCTGTCCAATCTTGAAGGCGGACGCATCGGCATCGCCGCGCAAGCGTTGGGCATCGCACGTGCGGCGTTTGAAGCCGCGCTCGCCTACTCTCGCGACCGCGTGCAGTTTGGCAAACCGATCAATGAACACCAGAGCATCGCCAACCTGCTGGCCGACATGCACATGCAGTTGAATGCCGCACGGCTGATGATCCTACACGCGGCGCGACTGCGCACGGCCGGCAAGCCCTGCCTGTCGGAGGCGTCACAAGCCAAGCTGTTCGCGTCGGAAATGGCTGAAAAGGTCTGCTCGTCCGCGATTCAGATTCATGGCGGATACGGTTATCTGGAAGACTATCCGGTGGAGAAGTACTACCGGGATGCGCGGATCACGCAGATCTATGAAGGGTCGAGCGAGATTCAACGGATGGTGATTGCCCGCGAACTGAAGAACTATCTGGTGTGAAGCTCTAAAAGCATCGCTGGCAAGCCAGCTCCTACAGGTTCCGGGGTGTGCACACTATGTGTAACCGACCGAAAACCTTGTGGGAGCTGGCTTGCCAGCGAAGGGTCGAGCGAGATTCAGCGGATGGTGATCCCGCGCGAACTGAAGAACTATCTGGTGTGAAGCTCTAAAAGCATCGCTGGCAAGCCAGCTCCTACAGTGGATTCGGTCGTACGCACAGGTTGTGTATACCCGAAACCCTGTAGGAGCTGGCTTGCCAGCGATAGCGTCAGCAGCTGCGCCACATTACTGACCGACGAACTCCGCCTCGCGCTTGGCAATAAACGCCGCCATCCCTTCCTTCTGATCCTGCGTCGCAAACGCCGCATGGAACACCCGACGCTCGAAGCGCACGCCTTCGGACAGGCTCACTTCGAAAGCACGGTTGACGCTTTCCTTGACCATCATCGCAATCGGCAACGACTTCTTGGCGATCAACGCTGCGACTTTCAGCGCTTCGTCCAACAGTTCATCACTCGGCACGATCCGCGCGACGATACCGCAACGTTCCGCTTCCACCGCATCGATCAAGCGCCCGCTCAGGCACATTTCCATGGCCTTGGCCTTGCCCACGGCGCGGGTCAGGCGCTGGGTGCCGCCCATGCCCGGCAGCACGCCGAGGTTGATTTCCGGCTGGCCGAATTTGGCGTTGTCGCCGGCCAGAATGAAATCGCACATCAGCGCCAGCTCACAGCCACCGCCCAAGGCGAAACCGTTGACCGCCGCGATGATCGGCTTGCGGCGGTTGGCCACGCGATCGCTGTCGCTGAACAGGTCATCGATGTAGATCTGCGGATAGGTCAGCTCGGCCATTTCCTTGATGTCGGCACCGGCGGCAAAGGCTTTTTTCGAGCCTGTGAGCACGATGCAACCGATGTTCGAATCGGCTTCCAGGCCATCGAGGGCATGGTTCAGTTCGCCGATGATCTGCGCGTTCAATGCGTTCAGGGCTTGCGGACGGTTGAGCGTGATCAGGCCGACGCGGCCGTGGGTTTCCAGCAAAATCGTTTCGTAGTTCACAAGGGACTCCTTCTTATAAGTTGCGCGAAATGACCATGCGCTGAATATCGCTGGTGCCTTCGTAAATCTGGCAGACCCGCACGTCGCGGTAGATCCGCTCCAGCGGGAAGTCGTTCAGGTAACCGTAGCCGCCGAGGGTTTGCAGCGCCGAAGAGCATACCTTCTCGGCCATTTCCGAGGCGAACAGTTTGGCCATAGACGCTTCGACCAGCGCCGGTTTGCCGCTGTCTCTCAAGGCTGCGGCGTAATGCACCATTTGCCGCGCAACGGCAATCTGGGTGGCCATGTCGGCCAGGCGGAACGCTACAGCCTGATGCTCGATGATCGGTTTGCCGAAGCTTTCGCGCTCACGGGCATAGTCGCGAGCCGCTTCAAACGCGGCGCGGGCCATGCCTACCGACTGCGAAGCGATGCCGACTCGACCGCCTTCGAGGTTGGCCAAAGCAATCTTGTAGCCTTCACCCTCCTCGCCCAAACGGTTGGCCACCGGGACTTTTACGTCTTCGAAAAGGATCTGGCAGGTGTCGGAGGCGTGTTGACCGAGTTTGTCTTCGATCCGCGCAACTTTGTAGCCCGGCGAATCGGTCGGCACGATGAACGCGCTGATCCCGCGTTTGCCGGCGCTCGGGTCGGTCACCGCAAACACGATCACCACCCCGGCGTTCTGCCCGGAGGTAATGAACTGCTTGCAGCCGTTGAGCACGTAGTGGTCGCCGTTCAGTTTGGCTCGGGTTTTCAGGCCACTGGCATCAGAACCGGCCTGGGGCTCGGTCAGGGCGAACGCGCCGAGCATCGCACCGCTGGCCAGCGGCTTGAGGAAGCGTTCTTTCTGATCGTCGTTGCCGTAATGCAGGATCGGCACACAACCCACCGAGTTGTGCACGCTCATGATGGTCGAGCAGGCGCCGTCGCCCGCAGCGATTTCTTCCAGGGCCATGGCGTAGGCCAGGTACCCGGTGTCGCAACCGCCCCACTGTTCCGGCACCAGCATGCCGAAGAAACCAAGCTCAGCCATTTCACCGATGGCTTCCTTGGGGAATCGATGCTCACGGTCCCACTCGGCAGCGAACGGTTTCAGGCGTTCCTGGGCAAAGTCCCGGGCCGCGTCGCGAATCTGCTGTTGTTCGTCATTGGGAATCATGACTATTCCTTAACATTATATTGGACTCTGTAGGAGCGAGCATGCTCGCGATGGACGTCAACGATGATGCGGGAAGCCTGATTCCCCACAGTGCTCTCGAGTTTCTCGCGAGCATGCTCGCTCCTACAGAAATCGTGTCAGTACAGGCATTCCACAGCCATGGCCGTGGCTTCACCGCCACCAATGCAAATCGCTGCCACGCCGCGCTTCAAGCCTTTTTGCCGCAGGGCCGAGAGCAAGGTCACGATAATCCGCGCTCCGGAAGTACCGATCGGATGGCCCAGGGCACAAGCACCGCCATGAACGTTGAGTTTTTCATGGGGGATTTCCAGCATGGTCATGGTCACCAGGCTCACCACCGCGAAGGCTTCGTTGACTTCGACCAGATCGACGTCATTCAGCGACCAGCCGGTTTTTTTCATCAGCTTCTTGATCGCACCCACCGGCGCCACCGGAAACAGGCTCGGGGTGTCGGCAAACGCCGCGTGTCCATGAATCACCGCCAGCGGTTTGAGGCCGCGCTTTTGCGCTTCGGAACGACGCATCAGCACCAGAGCCGCCGCACCGTCGGAGATCGAACTGGAGTTGGCCGCCGTCACGGTTCCGCCGTCGCGGAACGCCGGTTTCAGCGAGGCGATCTTGTCGAGCTTGGCCTTCGGCGGCTGCTCGTCGTTGCTGATCGTCACCTGCTCTTTGCCGACCGTCACGGTCAGCGGCACGATCTCGTCCTTGAAGCGGCCGTCCTTGATCGCCTGCTGTGCGCGGGTGGTCGAGGCAATGGCGAAGGTGTCCTGGGCTTCACGAGTGAAGCCATGGGTTTCAGCGCAATCTTCGGCGAAGGTGCCCATCAGGCGACCTTTGTCGTAAGCGTCTTCCAGACCGTCGAGGAACATCGAATCCAGCACCCGACCGTGGCCCATGCGGTAACCGCTGCGAGCGCGGTCCAGCAGGTACGGCGCGTTGGACATGCTTTCCATGCCACCGGCGATCACCACGTCGGCGCTGCCGGCGAGCAGCATGTCGTGGGCCAGGATGGCCGCTTCCATGCCGGAACCGCACATCTTGTTCAGGGTGGTGCAGCGGGTCGATTTATCCAGCCCGCCGCCCAGCGCCGCTTGACGCGCCGGGGCCTGGCCGAGGCCAGCAGGCAACACACAGCCGAACAGCACTTCATCGACCGCATCGCTGGCGACGCCGGCGCGTTCCACTGCGGCCTTGATGGCCGCGGCACCGAGTTGCGGCGCGGTCAGGCTTTTCAGTTCGCCCTGAAAAGCACCCATCGGGGTACGGACGGCGCTGACGATAACAACCGGATCGTTGGATTGAGTCATGACAAATCCTCCTTACTTGGCCGCCATGCGCAAGGCACCGTCGAGACGGATCACCTCGCCGTTGAGCATGCTGTTTTCAATAATATGCTTGACCAGCCCCGCATACTCGCCCGGTTTGCCCAAACGCGGCGGGAATGGCACGCCAGCGGCCAGGGAATCGCGAACTTCCTGGGTCATGCCGGCCATCATCGGCGTTTCGAAAATGCCCGGTGCGATGGTCATCACGCGGATGCCGAAGCGCGCCAGTTCACGGGCGGCAGGCAAGGTCAGGCTGACAATCGCACCTTTGGACGCCGCGTAAGCTGCCTGACCGATCTGGCCGTCGTAAGCCGCCGCAGACGCGGTGTTGATGATCACACCGCGCTCGCCATCGGCGTCCGCTTCGGTTTCGGCAATCGCCGCCGCCGCCAGACGCAGCATGTTGAAACTGCCGATCAGGTTGACGTTGATCACTTGGCTGAAACTGGACAGCGCATGCGGGCCGTTCTTGCCGAGGATCTTTTCGCCGCGCACGATACCGGCGCAGTTGACCAGACCGTTGAGACCACCGAAGGCTTTGACCGTGGCCTGCACCGCGGCTTCGGCAGCCGCTTCGTTGCTGATGTCGGCGACAACACTCTGCGCGCCCAGGCGCTGGGCCTGCGCCGCGACCGCTTCGGCGTTCATGTCCACCAGCATCACCTTCGCGCCGGCTGCGACCAGCACTTCAGCGGTGGCTGCACCGAGGCCGGAAGCCCCGCCGGTGACGATAAAAACCTTGTTCTCGATCTGCATCATTGTTTCCTTGAATTCAAGCTGAAACGTTCTTCACCGCGGCCTCTTGAGCCTTGGCGATTTCCTGATTACGCAAAATAAAGCGCTGCAATTTGCCACTTGGGGTTTTCGGCAATTCACTGACAAATTCGATTTCACGGGGGTACGAATGCGCCGCCAGACGTTTGCGCACGTGTTGGCGCAGTTCTTCGGCGAGCTCCGGTGCGGCGCGGTATTGCGGGCTGAGCACAACGAACGCCTTGACCAGTTCGGTGCGCTCCGGATCAGGTTTGCCGACGACAGCAGCTTCAACCACGGCCGGATGCTCGATCAGCGCGCTCTCGACATCAAACGGCCCTACGCGATAGCCGGAAGTGGTGATCACGTCGTCGCTGCGGCCGACGAAGCTGATGCTGCCATCCGGGTTCCACTCGACGGTGTCGCCGCTCAAGTAATAGTCACCAACGAAGGCCTTGGTCGGCCCGCCTTCGTAGCCGGCGAACCAGCACATCGGCGACTGGGTGCGGTCGATGGCCAGAATGCCCGGCTGGCCGACGCCCAGTTCCTGGTACTGGTCATCCAGCACCACAATCCGGTGACCGGGCGAGGCAAAACCGGCGGCACCCATGTGAATCGGATGCTCCAGGCCGTGGTGGTTGCACAGCACCATGCCCAGTTCGGTCTGGCCGTAGTGGTCGTGAATGACCACGCCGAGGTTGTCGGCGAACCAGCGAATCACTTCCGGGTTCAACGGTTCGCCAGCGCTGCTGACGATGCGCAGCTTGCCCTTGATCGATTTGGCGAACTCATCGCCACCGGCAATCAGCAAACGATAGGCCGTCGGCGAACCGGTGAGGTTGGTGATCCCGTATTTGTTGATCACCCGGCAAGTGCTTTCGAGGGTGAACGGGCCATCGTAAAAGGTGATCGGATGCCCCATGGCCATGGGCCCTGTGACACCAAAATAAATGCCGTAGGCCCAACCCGGATCGGCAACGTTCCAGAAGGCGTCTGCAGGGCGCAAATCGACGGCGTCGCGGGTGTAGGCCTCAAAGGCGACGATGGCTTTGAGTGGCACCGACAGCGCTTTCGACGGACCGGTGGTGCCCGAGGTGTACATCAGCAGGAACGGGTCTTCGCCAGTCAGTAGCACCGGTTCACAAGCAGCGGGGAAATTGGCCAGCTCGGCCCAGAAACTGAAATCACCGCGCACGATGCCCTGCCCTTTGGCGCCAGCGACGGTGACGATGGTCGGGCAATCAGCGACTTCGGCGAGTTTCGAGCGGTAGACCGCGTCGGTGACCACCACTTTCGCGCCAGAGCTGCTCAGACGGTGCTCAATGGCTTTGGGGCCAAACGCGGTAAACAGCGGTTGATACACCGCGCCGATGCGCCAGGTGGCGAACACGGTGATCAGCAGTTCGATATTACGTGGCAGGAGACCGGCAACCTTGTCGCCTTTTTTCACGCCTTGCGCGAGCAGGAAATTGGCGAATCGCGCAGCCTTTTCTTGCAGGTCGGTGAAGGTGTACGTCGCGCTGGTGCCGTCGCGGCCTTCCCAGAACAGGGCGATTCGACCCGGCAAGGCATGGCGATCGCAACATTCGACACAGGCGTTGAGGGCCGTCAGATCACCGGCAAGTGCGGCATCGACGGTGTGCTGATAATTGAACTGAGAAGTAGCAGACAAGTAATCGCGCATTGCCAGAATCCCTCTGTTTTCTTATTAGGTTGGGGAACCGTAATCAACAGGGAAATACTCGCTCTGCGCGGAGTGTCGGGCAATGGTCAAAGTTATCAAGTTGCCTGACTGGTTTGGCCAAAACCCGCAAGGCGTCAGGAAACGAAGCGCACGCCAGGTTTGGCGCGCTCGTCGACGCTCAGCTCAAACACGTCCGGACGCGCGTAATGCAGGCTGCGATCTTTAAAAAAAGATCAAAAGATCGCCGCCTGCGGCAGTGCCTACTTGGCCGCCATCAGCCGATTGACTTCACTGCGCACCATGTTGGCGAATTCCGGAGGCGACATGCCGTCCAGCTCGGACCGCACCCACTCGGCCCATTTGCCTTTGCGCTTGGCCCGCTCGCCAAACAACCGAGCGGCTTCGCCCTTGGCTTTGCCCAAATTGTTTTGCCACAGTTCGAACAGACGGGACTTCTCGTCTTCCAGCGCTGCACGCTCGGCAAGGGGTTTGTCGGCCAGATTGAAGCTCATGGGAATTTCCTGCTGCGTAAAATTGGCGACATCTTACACTGTAGGACGAAACGTCCTGCGCCGGCTTTCAGCAAAATTGCGTCCCCGAGGCTATCTGGCTGCAACTTTTCCAGCGGCGGCAGACTCCACTGTCCACTTACCTGCAAGGAGTACGTCAATGGCCCGGAAAACCAGCACGCCCGCCGCCGAAGAACAAATCAAGGATCTGGCCTTCAGTGAGCTTTCGGCACTGATCGAAGAGTCGGAAAAACTGCTCAGGAGCAGTGCCTCACTGGTCGGTGAGGACGCGGAAACCCTGCGCGAGCAAATCGCCCTGAAACTCCAGCAAGCCAGGGATTCGGTCACCCGCGTTCGCGACCGCACTTTGCCGGCGGTCGAAGCCACGGAAACCTACATTGGCGGGCATCCATGGCAAACCGTGGCCATTTCTGCCGGGTTTGGGCTGGTGGTTGGCTTATTGCTCGGCCGTCGCTAAGCCCATCATTTGCAGCACCGAAGCCCCTGCAGGAGCGAGCCTGCTCGCGATGGACCCAAGAACGCCGCGCTTACCCAGTAAGCACGCGTTTTCGTTGACGTCCATCGCGAGCAGGCTCGCTCCTGCAGTTTCAAGATTCAGACCCCGGCCAATTCCCGCAGATTCGCCAATGTCTGCGCATCAAGCACAATGCCTCCCGCCCGGGATTTAGCACGCTGATGATGACGCCGATCCCCCGGCAGCCGCTTCAGACCCACGCTGTGCATTTGCCGCACCAGTTCCTGGCTGCGCTCGGCAAAACTCTGCCCCGCTGCCTTGCTCGGGTCGATCACGATCAGCAACTGACCGGTCCACGGCGTTTTCGCGCCGGGGTGATTCTTCCAATCGAACTCGAAGGAGAAATTGCCCCCGGTCAGCGCTGCCGCCAACAACTCGACCATCATCGACAACGCCGAACCCTTGTGCCCGCCGAACGGCAGTAACGCGCCGCCCTCAAGTATCGCTTTAGGGTCGGTGGTCGGTTGACCGAGGCTGTCCACGCCCATGCCCTCCGGCAAACGTTCGCCCTTGCGCGCAGCAATCTGTACATCGCCATGGGCGATGGCGCTGGTGGCCAGGTCGAAGACAATCGGCGCACCGTCAGCGCGTGGCGCGGCGAAGGCGATCGGGTTGGTGCCGAACAACGGGCGATCGGCACCGTGGGGCACCACGCACGTCATGCTGTTGACCACGCTCAAGGCCACCAGGCCTTCATCCGCGAAGGGCTCGACGTCCGGCCACAGCGCGGCGAAATGGTGCGAATTACGAATCGCCAGCACTGCAATCCCGGCGCTGCGGGCCTTTTCAATCAGTAACGGACGCGCGGCCGCCAACGCCGGTTGCGCGAAACCGTTACCGGCATCGACCCGGACAAAACCCGACGCCACGTCCTCGACCACCGGTACCGCCTGGCCATTGACCCAGCCGCTTTGCAGCGTCGACACATATCCCGGAATCCGGAACACGCCATGGCTGTGAGCACCGTCGCGCTCGGCGCCTGCACAGTTCAATGCCAGGGTTTTGGCGACCTCGACAGACGTGCCATGGCGGACAAATATTTGTTGGAGCAGCAGAACGAGTGAGTCGAAATCGAGATGTGTTTCGGCCGAACTGACTGCCGTTTCAGGCGATGCGGTCATCAGAAGCTCCAGTGTTTTTTATTGTTAAGCACGTTGACTCGCCGATTAATCGCTTTCTTGTGGGCTCGCTGTCAAGTCTTCAGAACATCTTCGGATGAGCAATATGTACCGCACTCGAACAATGCCCTGCCCCTACTGTTTTCCTCATTCAGCAAGCTGCGGTTGATCGACGCTTGCATTCACGGAGGAAACACCATGACTGATCCATCAAAGCCTTATTTTTTTGACGAGGCCACCAATGCTTCGAGGCAAAAGCAACCCGGTGAGCGGGAAAAAGAACGGGGTTTGAACAAAGACGACCTGAACTGGTTGCAGGCGGTTTATCTGCCAACGCATGCAACCCGCACCGCCAATGTAAAACCCATGGCCGTTCACCAGTTCCGGTTGGACTTGCCTGGTGGGACTGCCACCCCGCTCGCCGGTGCCTTCGCGATGAGCCAGTCCGCCGGGGGTGATGTTGTGCTTTACACACCCTGGAAAGGCCTGAGCAAATTCGCCGACATGGGCGACCTCAAGACCCATCTGAAAACCTGGCTATCGGAGGAAACCGGAAAACGTGAATTGCTGCGTTTCCTGTCTGTTCAACAACGACACGCCGTGCTTGCAGGCAATACGCCGGACATTTCCACCGAAATCATTGAAGGAGCCGTCTTCGAACACCAGCAAACCGCGCTCAACCTCAATCAGGCACAAAACGTCAACGCAATGCTGGACGAACTGCGCAAGACGCCCACCCTGCAATCGATGCTGGACGAGGCGCTCAAGATCGCACTTTTCCAACCGTTCCCCCTGCTGGACCAGCGCCATACTCGCCTGACCTGTTCACGTCCATCCACCCACACCGAAGATACCGACGAGAAACCAACGGTCACCACTTTTTCGCTGAGCGAAGCCTTGTTGCAGCGATATTTGAATACCCCTTGGCCGACAGACGAAACCAGGGTCTTTTCCAATCCCTCGCATGGCGTCAGTAGCGAGGCGGACCAACAGGTTTGGGAAAGCACGCTCATCGACATTGCGGGGGGGTTGCGATTCTGGCTGCAAAACCTGCTCGAACTATTCTGGCAATCCGAAATAAGCAGCGACTTGTCACGCGAAGCGTTTTTTGCCGAGTGCCTGCGTGACGCCTATCACCTCGACCTCCTGCTCAAACGTCAGGAAGGGACGTTGACTTCAGACGAATATTTGCGGCTGATGAACGTCAGTCTGCCACCTGACGCGATCAAGCCGCTGCGCATCGAAAAAGCGCAGGTCTCTGCGCCGTTCAGGCACTCAGTTGAACTGGCTTCCACGCTGATGATCGGCGATAGCGGCACCCCCGGATTCCTTTACACCCAATCCAGGGGTATTGAAGCGACAACCGACTTGGCCGCCCTGCAGAACGTTGTGCTGCAGATGCTGAAGAGTGAAGGCCACGAAGACAACTTGTTCAATTTCATGTCACTGGAAGAGCGCGGCACTTTTCTCTCGCTGGAATCAGATAAGCGCACCGTTACCGGTGTAACGGTCCCCCAACCGATATTCGCGCACGTGATGGCTGACATCCTCAGCAAGCAACGGGACAACCTTCACTACGCCTTGGTGTGCTTTTATCGGAGCAAGGGCCAACATGACCTCCATGCCTTGATGGGAAAGGCACTGGACGTACGCGGCTACATCGATGATCGATTGCTGGCAGTCGACGGTGACGACCGCTGGAAGATTCAGCCGCTTCATCGTTGGGCCGCGCAACCCGCCACGGTGCGTGCAGAGTCTGCGAAAAAACACCTGGAATTGCTTACCACCGTCGACCAGGCCTTGGCGTTAAAGCTGAAAAACCACCCAGCCATTCCCACCGACACCCGCACCGTCGCCCACGCGCAAGGGCTCGTCGACGCGTCGATAAAAAGCCTGCAAGCGGACTTCACCCACCTGTATGCACTGGGACTGAAAAGCGAGCTTGACCTACGAACGGCCGACCGCACCTTGGGGTCGACGGAACAAGCCATCATCAAAGCGGTACTGGATAATCCGGTTCGGTTGCAGCGAGCGGCACTGAACAATGTGATACCCGATGTGTTTTCCCTGGCACTCAAGCCGGGCGGCTCTGAAAACCTGTTGAAACTGGCCAGTTGTTTTGTGTTGACCGAACGAGGCGGCAAGGACCCGGCTAAATCAGGTAAAGCGATTTTGTGGACCCCCGCCCTGGGGTTTGAAGCATTCGCGTCATTGGCGCCTTTGCTGGCATCGCTTGAACAACGCCTGCTGGACCAAGACCAGCGCATCGCTTTGCTGGAGAACCTGGCGCGTAGCGAACGGGCATTTGGGCGTGCCTATACGCTGGCGCCACTGCAACAGGTGACGGAAAACTTTCTGGATCATGTGCAAAAACCCTTTGTTCAACTCGACCAGGCAAGCGTCACGGATGCGCTCGCCACCACGGCGACCGCAGCGCCCCAGGCCGGCCTGCTGAATCTGTTGGCACTGCGACAACCACAGACCGGGTTGCACCGCGCAACGCAAATCGCCAAGGCCCTGAGCACTCGACAAAATTTTCCGGCATGGCTCGCCAAAGCGTCCATTGAAGATCAGGTGCTGCATGCTGAGTTGCTTCAACAATACTTCAACCACGTCAAGGATGATCAAGACTGCCTGAGCGCCATCCGCCCACTCGCCCGTACCGCGCATCATGAGCTTCAGAAACAGCTAACGGCCGACACGTTCACTCTTGATCCGGACAAGGTCGAGATAAAAATCACGGCGCCCCAGCCGTCGATACAAACCCTCACGGAGTTCGCACTGAGTCATTTCGACGATCTGGATGCGGCCCGCTTCACCGTCAAATCACTCGACAGCCCCCCTATTCCCAAAGGAATGGACGCCGCCTATATCAAGAAACTCATACGTAACCTGAACCTTGGACAGCGCCATCAGGCCGTACTGAACGACGCTTTTGCGACTACCCACACCGACGCCGCTGAACGCCGGCATCGATTTGCCTCGCAGTTGCCCTGGCAAATGATGCATTACGCCCACACGGAAAAACTTCGTGAGCGCTTGAGCGCAAGCGGTTTCGACCTGGTCAAGCAAATCATGGACATGCCAGATGCCACCGCACGGGCGGCGGTCAGCGAAGCGAAGGCGATTATCCGGCCACTCGAGCTGGGCGGCATCAAGAAAGACCAGGTCATCCAGGTGCCAGGTGTTTATCTGATCGGAACCCGGGGCAACGACGCGGGCCCACAAGTCCTCGTCGCCCCTTACAGTCCCCGGCATGGCATCAAGGAGTTCGCGGATGAGTCTTCCCTGATGACCGAACTGAAGACGCCCGGCCTGCTGCGCAACTGGTGCATCAACCGATTGCCGGCGCTGGAAAAGACGCTCTGCAAAGCGCATCTATCCCTCAGCAGCGAGACGCACGGTGCAATCACGCTGGCCTCCAACCCCGTCAAGGGCAACGCGATCGTGCAGCTGTTCAAAGACAATGCGGCGCTGCTCGCGCAACTACTTGGTTGTCAGTCGGACAGCGATTCCCGGGGTGAGTGGGCTACCGCCAAACGCGTGTTGAGCGAAGATGTGCATGAAGCTTTTTCGTTTTGCATGGGCAAACTCATGTACCCGATTACGGTGTGGCGAAGCTTTCGTGAAATCAAACAGTCGGCTGAAGACTTGCAACTGCATCACTGGTCAGCCGCAGTCACCGAACTGATCGGCGGACTGGCGCAGCTCGCCTCGTTACGTGGATCGATGAAGTCGCCGCAAATACCCTCTCCCACCGTGAACACACCGACAATCGAAACAACCGACGCGCCATTCAAATGGAAAGACATTGACGTCACCGCTCCCGAGCGAACCCGGTTGCAGGGACTGGAGGCAAGTGACATTGACCTGAGTTCATTAACGCTGGACTCGAAACTCGGGCTCTACACCCATCCGACGTCCAAAAAAACCTATGGCCCGGTTGAAGGTAAAGTATTCCCGGTCGAAAAAAAAGGAACCCGATGGCGCATCGGCGCTGGAAAAAAACTGGGCCCTTATCTGCGCCAGCAGAATTCGAAACAGTGGGTCCTCGACTCGGTACCGTTACCATTACCGGAACTGCCCATTGCCCCTACCCAGGGCATGTTGAAACGAATCGAAACAGCCATATCGGTGTGGGCCGGCATGAATGTCGACGCCCACGGCATGGTACAGATTCGTGAACGGTTTCCGGTCAAGGCACGCATAATTCAAGAAAGTCTGGATCATGCAACTGCCTATGTCTGGAACGCCTTCCGCAACCTGGAAGTACTGAAAAACACAGATGATGCGATCACGCCTGTTCATCAAGTCATCATGGACTTTGCAAGTTTACCGGCAGTGCAGCCGGCGCACGTGACCATGATTGAAAATGTAATTGGCAAGATTTTTACGGCACTTCTGGATCCGACACTCCGGTCACCCGATACCAAACGCTTTGCGGTAGGACGGCTCCTCGAAGATGCAGAGGGCACCTTCGGCTTCGTCGTGCCCACGGACCCCATACGAAAAATCTACCTGGCAGAAAAGTTCTTCTTGCCTGGCTTGGACTACTACCGAAACTACATAACCGAACCAGCCTTTCCGATCCGTGCTCATGCCCGTGCCGCGACGTTGATTCATGAGTTGTCCCACATCGTTTGCAATACCGAGGACATTGCTTATCTCGATTCCGGCCGGCCTTTTCAAGAGCTGATCGAAACAACGAGCGAGACGGCCCGCAAGCTTAAGCTGGCGTTAACCGATCTACAGGGCAAGGGATTGTCGATCAGAACGCCACTGCCCGCGTTGTTCACTGAGTACAACGGCGACCTCGGTGTATGGGAAGACTTTGGGCAAACCAGCTATATGGAAACCGATCGACCTTGTAATCAGGTGTTGAGGTTGACTGGCCAATTAACCTTGGCCGAGGCCCGTACCGCTTTCAGGAGAGACCCTTTAATCAGATTGGCCGTGCAACTGGGGAATGCCGATAGCGTCGCCTTGTTGATCACGCAATTAGGACGGCAACTGCATGTCAGCACCCCTTGATGCTTAAAATAGTTGCAAGTTTGATGGGTAATTGCCATGACGGTTGTTCTCGCCGACTGCCTCCAAGGTTAGAATGCGGGAAATCAGGATGAGCCAATGACCGAACACACGCTCTCGGAAGCCGAATACGACGCCATCACCGATGCCGCTGCGCATTGGTGCATGCGTTTGCACGCCAATGACTGCACCGGGCAAGAACGCCTGGCGTTCGAGCAATGGCGTGATGCGCACCCGCTGCATGCGTTCGAGTACGAAGCCATGCTGGAAATCTGGGAGGTCGCAGGCGATCTGCCTTCTCCCGCTCCCGTCGTGCCGATCGTGCGCCCCAAACCGAAAACGCCATGGCGCACCTTCGGCATGGCGGCGGCGGTATGTGCCCTGGCATTGCCACTGGCGGCTTACAGCGGCTGGCATCTGGGTTGGGTACCGAATTCGTACCAGCATTTCGAAGCGAGCGGCAACGTCCGTCACGTCACCCTGAACGATGGCACTGAAGTGGAACTGAACCTGGGCAGTGAGCTGACGTACAGCAACTACAAGGATCACCGGCAGGTCACGCTGAAGAAAGGCGAAGCGTTCTTCAGCGTCAGCCATGACACCCGTCACCCCTTCGTGGTCAAGGCTGCCGAAGGCCGCATCCGGGTGACGGGCACCCAATTCAACGTCTGGATGTATGAAGACAAGGTCAAGGTCAACCTGATCGAGGGTTCAGTGCTGGTCACCAGCAACGACGACCTACCCGGCGACGGTCTGCGCCTTGGGCCTTCGATGCAGGCGAATTATGGTCCGGGCGACTTCATTCCCCGCATCAGCCAAACCTATGACAACGACACATCACTGGCCTGGCGCCAGGGCAAACTGGTGCTCGATGACATGGCGTTGAGCGATGCGCTGCCCTTGATCAATCGCTATCTGGACCAGCCATTGGTCGTTGCCGACCACAACACTGGCTCGATCCGTATTGGCGGCATCTACAACATCAAAGACATCAATGGCCTGGTGAAATCCCTGCCACGGGTTTTGCCGGTCTATCTGACGCGTAACCAGAGCGGCAATCTGGTGGTCAATTCGATTCCGCAAAAGCCTTCAAAAAGCTGAAAAGGCCGCAACCCTTTCGGGAGGCGGCCTTCTTTATGCCCTTCAAACGCTCACGCCATTACTGAGCCGCCACTTTGGCAGCCTTGTCTAGAGCCTGCCGGATGGACTGCACCTGATACTGCGGATCGGACGTGATCTGCTGTTCGGTGAACGGCAAAACACTCAACTGTTTCTGCGAAAAGGCCAACGTCTGGTCCCGGGCGTACTTCGATGCCGGATCACTGGACAACGAGAAGGCAAGAAGCCCTTTGGCTTGCGGTCCGTTGTCATCGAACGTCACCACTTGCAGATAGCTTGTGCCGCTGACCACTTCCCGTTTGCCGTCGGTTCGCGGCACGCTTTGGATAGCGTTGTAGACACCCAACGTTCCCGGCCCACCATGAATCGGCGTCTGCTGTCCGCCACTGCTGACCACCTGAATATCGCCCCAGCGGCTGTTTGGCTTAAGCCCCGACTCACTCACTTGCTGTGCCGAAGCCAGCATCGCCGAACGTAACGCCGCCGCCACCTCAGGCCGCTCGACCGCAAGGCCACGGGGGGTGTGTTGCGGGGCTTTCGGATCGAACGCCACACGCCAGACATCCGGGGATTGTTCCAGCGCTTCCATTAGATTCTGGAAGTGCACGAAACCCAGGCCGCTATTCAGGTTCGCATGGCGATCCCAGGTCTTGAGGCTGGTGCACAACGGCCCAAGGTCTTTTGCATCAGCACCGAGAGCGGTCGCGCAGAACTGCAAGACGTCCGGCATGACCTGTCCGGCCTGATAGACCTGATCCTCCATCACCATGCGCTGCAGGTCCGCCGCGCCAATCTTGCCGGACTTGGCCAGTGTAGCCAGGCGATCCAGCGCAAATCGCGAACGCAGCCCCAGCGGCTGGCTGTCCTGGCTGATCAACGGCGAATAGCCCGTCAGCGGCTGCGCCGGGTTGGCCATCCACGCCGAGTCGTTGGAATGCTGGACAAAGTCCTTGCGCAGCAATTGCGGCAACTGGCTGGACGCATAAATCCCTTGTTGCGCCGCCTGCGGATCGATGTCCCAGGCGCAGGCGCTGTTGGAACCGTCCAGGATGATCATCTGCAAGCCGATTCGCGGATCGCTGCATTTCGCGAGTTTGTCGGTGCCTACGTTCGGCACCACCGACAGGTTCATGTACAGCGTCTGGCCCTGATCGTCCGCCGCCAGAGTGTTGACCCACGGGATGCCTTGAATGGTATGCACCGAGGCCTGGAAATCCTTAAGCGTTTCGGCACGATTCATCGCGTACCACTGCTGCAGCACACGGTCGTTTTCCAGATTGGCATCGCGCAGACTGAAGGCGTACTGATGGTCCCAGTCGAGCTTGCCGGGCCATTGCACGATCGGGCCGAACTTCGAGCTGTAGACGTCATGGGCAATCGCCTTGACCTGCCCGTCCGCCTGTTTGACGTTGACGGTCACGGTCTGCTTGTCCAGCGGCAAGGACTCGCCATCCAGCAGGTAACGGGTCGGATCCTTGGGATCCAGTTGCAAGCGATACAAGGTGAAATGCTTGGACGAGTCCACTGTGTGGGTCCAGGCCAGGTGGCGATTGAAACCGATGTTGATCACCGGCAGACCGGGTAAGGCGGCCCCCATCACGTCCAGTTTGCCGGGGATGGTCAGGTGCATCTGATAGAAACGCATCCCGCCGACCCACGGAAAATGCGGATTGGCCAACAGCATGCCGCGCCCGTTGAAGGAACTGTCGCTGCCGACCGCCACGGCATTGCTGCCCCGGTCCAGCGCGAAACGCTGCATACGTGTGGTCGCGACCTGGAACGCGGCGTGATCATTCGATGCCTGGGTAACCGACTTGGGTGGCGTAGCACCGGCCAGGGCTTCGGCGAACTGCCCGACACCGCCCTCGACCAGCAGACGGCGCGTCAACTTGACCAGATCCATCGCCGTGATATCCCGCACCCAGTCGCCCTGGCATTGCACCGGCAACGTCTGGGCGCGACGCTCCGCCAGGGCACGGTTGTAACCCGCCACATAACCTTCGATCAGTTCGCGCACCTCAGGCGTTTGTGCCTGCCAGAAACCCGCGACAGCCTGCGGAGTGTTCAGCCAGGTGAAGAACAGATCGCTGGTCAGGTTTTCACGTTCTTCGACGGTGAACTGATCCGGCCCGAAATACCGTGAGCGCTCGCCGTTGACCGTGGTGATTTCATTGGCCAGCAGGCAAAGGTTGTCCTGGGCGTAGGCATAACCGATGCCGTAGCCGAGCCCGCGTTCGTTGTCGGCACGAATGTGCGGCACGCCGAAACCGGTCCTGCGGATATCGGCCGTTACCTCCTCGGGCTGGTTGCGCGCGCTTGCTGCAAGGCTCAACCCCAGTAACACACCCGCCAGGCTCAACCTGGTTAACTGGCTGGAAATAATCACGCTCGCTCCTGATCGAAAAAAACGATGGCCACAGCGCTGCGTACGGACAGGCACTGCACCTCCCTGTAGGGACGAAGCACACACAAAAAATTTAGGGTTTACGGCGTATTGGCGCGGGGGCTTACAGCCTGATCACATGGCTTCGACAAAATTTCTACATTTAAAGCTTCATGATTCGGGCTGCTCAAACGTCTAGTTATACGAGAGCGCCTATTTTTTCCTGATCAGGCTCTGAAAAGGAGTTTTGCAATGTACAACTCGCAACTGCCAGCGGACGGTAGCAACGCGCCAAAGGGAACTTCCTTGGGAGTCGGCGTATTCGAGCCACGCACCGAACGCCACGGTAACGATCGGATCAGGGTTCTGCTCAAGAGCTTTGGTCTGCGAACCAGTCTGATTCGTCTCAAAGTCATCGATGCCCTGCTCTCGGCCGCCGACAACGACCGCAGCCTGGGCGTGCGGGGCGTGCACAGCCATTTGCTGGAGCTGGATATCCCGCTGTCCTTTCTAAGCGTGCGCGAAGTGTTGAAGCGCCTGTGCAGCGAAGGTGTGATTGTCCTCAACCCGGACAAAAGCTACAGCCTGCACCCACAGGCTGCCGCTATGCTCCATCTCGAATAAGCAAGCCAGGGCCCTGGATTTCAGGGCTTGACCTTGCGGCGCATCATGCCATTGATGACCACCACGACCACCGCCACGCCGATGGCGATGTACTGGAACATTTTTTCGCTGATCGCGCCGGTGTTCTGCAACCACGAAAGGCCAAACATGATCCCCAGCACGACGAGGGAGATCAGAATCGAATATTTCAAACGTTGCGACTGAGTCATTGCGGTTTCCTGAAACTGAAAATGTGTCCGACTTGGCGGGGCCTCATGTTACAGACGATGAAGCGTTTTGGCTTCGTTGCGGCGATAACCGTGAGATTTTTCACCCCTTGCGCGCCAGCACAGGCGCTCGAGCGACAACCTGACAACGTTGTAATGTTCCCCTCATCCGGCTGACAGCATTGATCCACGATGATCGAGCTGTAGCACTTTGAAACACTCATCGAATGCCTGACCGGGGAAAACGGTCAGAATGCGTTTTTTTGCCCGTTAGCCGAGACGAATGCCCATGCGAACCCACCTACGCCTGATCGCCCTGAGCGCCCTGTTTGTTTCCTCCCTGGCCCAGGCCGCCGACCTGATCCCGATCGAAGTCCACCGCGACGCCAATTGCGGTTGCTGCAAAAAATGGATCAGCCACCTGGAAGCCAACGGTTTCAAGGTCGAGGATCACGTTGAAACCGACATGAGCTCATTCAAGCAACAACACGGCGTACCGCCGCGCCTGGCCTCGTGCCACACCGGGTTAATCAACGGCAAGTTTGTCGAGGGCCACGTGCCTGCCGATCAAGTGTTGGCCCTGAGCAAACGCGACGATCTGTTGGGCGTCGCCGCACCCGGCATGCCGATGGGTTCGCCCGGGATGGAAATGGACGGTATGAGCGATGCCTATCAGGTCATCGGCCTGAAAAAGGATGGCACTGACGTGGTGGTCGCGGACTACCCGGCGCATTGATTTCCGGGGCGTACATCGGGCTGTTTTTTGCGGCGTTCGGCGCGGCGACGTTGCTGCCCTTGCAGTCCGAAGCCGTGCTGGTGGGTTTGCTGGCCAGCGACCGGTACGAGATCTGGCTGTTGCTGGGGGTGGCGACGCTGGGCAACGTCCTCGGTTCGCTGCTTAACTGGTGGCTGGGACGCGGTATCGAGCGGTTTCGCGATCGGCGCTGGTTTCCAGTCAGCCCGGAGCGTCTGGAAAAAGCCCGGATTTACTACCAGCGCGGAGGGCATTGGTCATTGCTGCTCAGTTGGCTGCCGGTGATTGGCGATCCGCTGACCCTGGTGGCTGGCGTGATGCGCGAACCGCTGGGGCGATTTCTGCTGATCGTTACCCTCGCCAAAGGGGCCCGTTATGGTGTGCTGGCACTGGCGACGCTGGGCTGGATGGGTTGAACCAATAAGGGTGGCTGTTGCCTGTTTAATGTCGCCTCAATCAAGCCGATCCAGCATCGGCGGATGCCTGATGGAGTTCCCCATGTCGCTGCCGTTCCCCCGCTGGCTATCCGGCCTGCTGCTGACCACCGCCCTGCCCCTCACTGCCCACGCCGAAGGCCCCGTGTATGGTCCCGAGCTGCAAGGTTTCGAGTATCCCTACACGCTCAAGCATTTCGCCTTCGAGTCCCAGGGCAAATCCCTGCAAATGGGTTACATGGACGTCGCCGCGCAAGGCAAGGCCAACGGTCGCAGCGTGGTGCTGATGCACGGCAAGAATTTCTGCGGCGCCACCTGGGAGCGTTCGATCAAAGCCCTGAGCGACGCCGGTTACCGGGTCATCGCACCGGACCAGATCGGGTTCTGCACGTCCAGCAAACCGGACAACTACCAATACACCTTCCAGCAACTGGCCAGTAACACCCAGCAGTTGCTCAAAGCCCTCGGCATCCAGAAAGCCACGCTGCTCGGCCACTCCACCGGCGGCATGCTCGCCACCCGTTATGCCCTGCAATACCCCGAGCAAGTCGAGCAACTGGCGATGGTCAACCCGATTGGCCTGGAAGACTGGAAAGCCCTCGGTGTGCCCTATCGCACGGTGGACCAATGGTACGAGCGCGAACTCAAGCTCAGCGCCGACGGCATTCGCACCTACGAGCGCAACACCTATTACGGCGGCCGCTGGAACCCGGAGTTCGATCGTTGGGTGGACATGCTCGCCGGCCTCAACAAAGGCCCGGGGCATACCCAGGTCGCGTGGAATTCGGCGCTGGTCTACGACATGATTTTCACCCAGCCGGTGTTTTACGAATTCCCCAACCTGAAAATGCCGACCCTGTTGTTGATCGGTACGTCCGACACCACGGCCATCGGCAGCGACATCGCGTCACCCGAGGTCAAGGCGAAAATCGGCCAGTACGACGTACTCGGCAAACAGGTGGCGAAGCTGATTCCTCACTCGACGCTGATCGAGTTCCCCGGTATGGGCCATGCGCCGCAAATGGAAGAACCGGAAAAATTCCATCAGGCGCTGCTGGCCTGGCTGGATAAATCCAATCCTGTCGGCAAATGAGGCAGGTTGATGGGGGTGTGGTGAGGCGAAGACCTGACGCCTACACAGCCCAATCGTCGGCCTGAAGCTTCACCAGGTGTTGTGCACGCGGAAACTCTCCCGGCCGCGCCATCAGCGTGTACTGCACCTTGTCACCGACCAGAAAGCACTGGCCGGCGGTTGTGATCCCGGCCGCTAACCTGATCGCCACGCAGGCGCAGAAATCGTCCTCAGGCTTGACCATTGCAAAACACGTCGACGCAGAGTCAATCCTGACGTCCCTGATCGCACTGATCGTCCCCAGACCGCATCTTGTTATTGTTGGCGCGCTCATCCCTGCTTCCTACCCTTGTCGTCCGCTTGACTGCACCGGGCCAATGAAACGCGCAAGTTGCCGGCATCGCAACTGTCAAACATGACAGTTCGTGGATTCATGCGCATTGCACACGCTGCCGTTCGTCTAATTCAGCCCGCTGCCGGCAACCACAACCTGAACCGCGCCCCACCCAACGGCGAGGTTTCAACCGTCAGTGTCCCACCCTGGGCTTCCAACGCCCGGCGACTGATCGCCAGCCCCAGACCGAACCCGCCCGTGGCGCGGTCGCGGCTGCGGTCAAGGCGGTAGAACGGTTCGAAAATGCGCTCGCGCTCGTCTTCGGGGATGCCTATGCCGTCATCGTCCACCCAGATTTCACACCCACCGGCGTACACCTGCACACCAATCTGGATGCGTTCTTCGCAATAGCGCATGGCGTTGCGCAACAGGTTTTGCAGGGCGCGTGCCGTCAGGCGCGGGTCGAGGCTGAAGCGTTCGAGTTGGCCGTGCAGCAGCACGTCGATGACGATGTCCGGTGATTGCTCGTCATCGACGCTGCCCAAAATGCTGTCGATGAATTCATCCAGCGACACATCGACCTGCTCCGGCATTTGCGCCGGGTTTTGCAGACGACTGTAAGAGAGCAATTCCAGTACCAGTTCGTCGAGCTCACGAATGTGCGCCACCAGGCTCTGCAAACGCTCGCGGCTGGCTGTCGGCAAGTCGTCGGACAGGGCCAGCGCCAGACCGAAGTCCAGGCGAGTCAGCGGCGTGCGCAGTTCATGGGACACCGCGTTGAGCAGGTCCCGCTGCTGGTTGAGCAGGTTCTCGATGTCGCCGGCCATGGTGTCGAAGACATTGGCCAGGCTGCCGATGTTGGAGCTCGGAGCGATTTGCGTGCGCTCGCTCAGGTGGCCCTTGCCGAAGCGCTCGGCGGTGCCTTTCAGGCGCTCCAGATCGCGCCAGTGCGGGCGCAACCAAAGCAGCAGACAGGCGAGCATGGTCGCGCCAATCAGCACGTTGATGCTCCAGTACAACAGGTTGACGTCCATCGGGTCCGGCGGCACGACCATTTGCACCACCGTCCGATCATTCAGCGGCGCCACCGCCAACGTACGCCAGCCCCAGTCGCCGACGCGCACGACATTCTCGCCGCGCTGCAAGCGCTGCTGCTCATCAAGGGATAAACCGGGGTCGTCGTTGCCGCTGAGGACGATGTGCAGCGGATCGAATTCTTTGTCCATCTGCGCGGCCAAAGCGGGCCACTGATCGGCGGGCACGGCATGAAACTGCTTGACGATCAACGTCTGCAAGCCGCGAGAGTAATCAAGGTTGTAGGTGACGAAGCGTTCCTGGAAGACCCTGACCACCAGGTCCGGCACCAGATAGATTGCCGCGCTGTACGAGACGATAGTCACGACATACAAGCGAAAGAGGATTCTGAACATCCGCTCAGCATTCCCACTCGGAACGGCTGAACAGGTAGCCCTTGCCCCACACCGTCTTGATCTTGCGCGCCTCGCCAGCGTGGTCATCGAATTTGCGGCGCAACTTGGAAATAGCCACATCCACCGAACGGTCGGTGCCGTTGAATTCGATGCCGCGCAGGCGTTGCAGGATCTGGTCGCGGCTCAGCACTTCACCGGCATGCCGGGCCAGCACCACCAACAGGTTGTACTCGCCGCTGGACAGCTCGACCAACTGTTCGCGCCAGGTCACCGTGCGCTCGGACAGGTCGATGCACAGGTTGCCCATCAAAATGCGGTCGTTGGCGGTCAGCGGTTCACTGAGGCTGCTGCGCCGCAACAACGTTCGCACCCGGGCCAGCAACACGCGCGGTTCACACGGTTTGGTGACGTAGTCGTCGGCGCCCATTTCCAGGCCCAGCACCTGATCGTGGCTGTCGTCGCGGGCCGTGAGCATCAGGATCGGCAAGGTTGCCGAATCGGCGCGCAACAAGCGGCAGACTTGCAGGCCGTCGAGGCCGGGCAGCATCAGGTCGAGAATCACCAGGTCCGGCGGACTCGTCCTTGCACGTTCGCGCACGTGGTCACCGCGACCGATCACGCTGACGGAGTAGCCATTGCGTTCCAGGTAGCTGGCAATCAGTTCGGCGAGGGCGGTGTCGTCTTCGACCAGGAGGATGTTGGGCATGGGTGTTTCCAGAAAGTGCAGTGGCGTCTGTTCCGGCCCTATCGCTGGCAAGCCAGCTCCTACAGGTCGTGAGCTGAAAATCCCTGTAGGAGCTGGCTTGCCAGCGATAGCGACCTCACAGACGCAATAAATTTCAAGAAGTGCAGGATATACGCCCTCACCCACCCCTGAGTAAAACCCTTACACAATTTCACACAGCACCAACAAAGCTTCACCGCTACCCTCGCTGTCGCCCAGTAGGATGCTGGGGTCTTTATTGGGGTATTTCATGTCAAAAAATCTGCTTGCCAGGCTCAGTCTGATCGCACTGGCGTTGGCGCTGGGCGCCTGTGACAAGTCCTCGAGTGCCGATGAACCGGAACCGCTGGCCACCGTGCGCATCGAGACCCTCGAAGCCCATCCGCTGACCATCAGCAGCGAACTGAGCGGGCGGATTGCCGCGCCACGTATCGCCGAAGTGCGCGCACGCGTCGCGGGTGTCGTGTTGCAGCGCACGTTCCGTGAAGGCAGCGACGTGAAAAAAGGCGACGTGCTATTCCGTATCGACCCGGCGCCGTTCAAGGCTGACCTGGACAGCGCCGAAGCCGTCTTGCGCAAGGCCGAGGCCAATGCGTTCCAGGCCCGGTTGCAGGAACAGCGCTACGCCCAGTTGATCGACGACAAGGCCATCAGCGGTCAGGAGTATGACAACGCCCGCGCCAACGCCCGGCAAACCGCCGCCGAAGTCGCCGCCAGTAAAGCCGCCGTGGAGCGGGCGAAACTGAACCTCGGCTACGCCACCGTCACCGCACCGATTTCAGGGCGTGTCGGCCGTGCACTGGTCACCGAAGGCGCACTGGTCGGGCAGAACGAAACCACACCGCTGGCGCTGATTCAGCAACTGAACCCGATCCATGCCGACCTGACCCAATCCACTCGCGAACTCAACGACCTGCGCCGGGCCTTCCGTTCCGGACAGTTGCAGCAGGTCGGCCAGGGTCAGGCCAAAGCCACGTTGATTCAGGATGACGGCACCCTTTACCCGCTGCCGGGCAAACTGCTGTTCAGCGACATTTCCGTCGACCCGGGCACGGGGCAGATCATTCTGCGCAGCGAGTTCCCCAACCCCGACCTCGACTTGCTGCCCGGCAGCTTCGTGCGGGTACGCCTGGAACAAGCGGTCAACCAGCAAGGTCTCAGCGTGCCGCAACGGGCCGTTCAGCGTGACAGCGCCGGCATCGCCCAGGTGCTGACGCTCGACACCGAACAGCGGGTCGCGCAGCAACCGGTCGAGTTGGGCGCTGTGCAGGACGATCGCTGGATCGTCACCGGCGGCCTCAAGCCAGGCGACCGCATTGTCGTTGAAGGCCTGCAACACGCCCGCCCCGGCGAAAAAGTGCAGATCGACGACACCCCTCTTCCACTTGCCCAGGTTTCTGGTCAGTAAGCAGGACGCTTGTTTATGCCGCAGTTCTTTATCGACCGCCCGGTGTTCGCCTGGGTGGTTGCCTTGTTCATCCTGTTGGCCGGTGCACTGGCCATCCCGCAATTGCCGGTGGCGCAATACCCCGACGTCGCGCCGCCGCAGATCGAAATCTACGCCGTGTACCCGGGCGCTTCGGCGCAGACCGTGGACGAGAGCGTGGTCAGCCTGATCGAGGAAGAACTCAACGGCGCCGATCACCTGCTGTATTTCGAATCCCAGAGCAGCCTCGGCAGCGCCACCATCAAGGCCACGTTTCAACCGGGTACCAACCCGGAACTGGCGCAGGTCGATGTGCAGAACCGCCTCAAAGCCGTGGAGTCGCGCCTGCCGCAAGCAGTGATTCAACAAGGCTTGCAGGTGGAGAAAGTGTCCTCGGGTTTCCTGCTGTTGATCGCCCTCACGTCCAGCGACGGCAAGCTCGACGACGTCGCGCTCAGCGATTACCTGGCGCGCAACGTGATGAACGAGATCAAGCGTCTCGACGGTGTCGGCAAGGCGCAGTTGTACGGCGCCGAACGCGCCATGCGGGTGTGGATCGATCCACGGAAGTTGATCGGTTTCAACCTGACCCCGGCCGACGTCAATGCCGCCATCGTCGCGCAGAACGCCCAGGTTTCAGCCGGCAGCATCGGCGACTTGCCGACCCGCACCACCCAGGAAATCACCGCGACCATTCTGGTCAAAGGTCAGCTCTCGACACCGGAAGAGTTCGCCGACATCGTGCTCAAGGCTAATCCGGACGGCTCCACGGTGCGCATCCGCGATGTGGCGCGGGTCGAGATCGGCAGTCAGGAATACCAGTTCTCCACGCGCCTGAACGGCAAGCCGTCCACCGCCGTCGCCGTGCAGTTGTCGCCCGGCGCCAACGCCCTGAACACCGCGACCCTGGTGCGGGCGAAAATGGACGAACTCAAGCGCTACTTCCCGGCCAACGTCGAATATTCGATCCCGTACGACACCTCGCCGTTCGTCAAAGTCTCGATCACCAAAGTGGTCTACACCCTCGGCGAGGCGATGCTGCTGGTGTTCGCGGTGATGTTCCTGTTCCTGCAGAACATCCGCTACACGCTGATCCCGACGCTGGTAGTGCCGGTCGCCCTGATGGGTACGTTCGCAACGATGCTGGCGCTGGGCTTTTCGATCAACGTGCTGACCATGTTCGGCATGGTGCTGGCCATCGGCATACTGGTGGACGACGCCATTGTGGTGGTGGAGAACGTCGAACGGATCATGGCCACCGAAGGCTTGTCGCCCAAGGAAGCCACACGCAAAGCGATGACGCAGATCACCGGCGCCATTATCGGTATCACCCTGGTGCTGGTGGCGGTGTTCATTCCGATGGCGTTCATGCAGGGCTCGGTGGGCGTGATCTATCAGCAGTTCTCGCTGTCGATGGCGACCTCGATCCTGTTCTCGGCGTTCCTCGCCCTGACCTTGACCCCGGCGCTGTGCGCGACGCTGCTCAAGCCGATTGCCAAAGGCGAACACCACGAAAAAACCGGGTTCTTCGGCTGGTTCAACCGCCGCTTCGAGCAACTGACCGACCGCTATCAAGGCTGGGTCGCCTATGCGTTGAAACGTACCGGGCGCTACCTGCTGATCTACGGCGTGCTGCTGGTGGGGCTGGGCTTTGCCTTCAGTCGTCTGCCCTCCTCGTTCCTGCCGGTGGAAGACCAGGGTTACACCATCACCGACATTCAACTGCCACCGGGCGCGAGCAAGAACCGCACGGTGCAGGTGGCCGAGCAAGTCGAAGCGCACAACGCGACCGAGCCAGGTATTCGCGACAGCGTGGTGATTTTGGGTTTCAGCTTCTCCGGTAGCGGCCAGAACGCAGCCCTCGCCTTCAGCACGCTTAATGACTGGTCCGAACGGAGCAGCGACGATTCGGCCAGTGCCATTGCCGACCGCGCCAACATCGCCCTCAGCCAGATCAAGGACGCGGTGACCTTTGCCGTACTGCCGCCGCCCGTGGATGGCCTCGGCACGTCCAGCGGCTTCGAGTTTCGCTTGCAGGATCGCGGTGGTCTCGGCCATGCGCGGCTGATGGAAGCGCGCACCGAATTGCTCGCCGCCGCCGAAAAAAGCCCGATCCTGATGAACGTCCGGGAAAGTGCCTTGGCCGAAGCGCCACAAGTCGAGTTGATCGTGGACCGTAAACAAGCCAACGCCTTGGGCGTGTCCTTTGCCGACGTCGGCAACGTGCTGTCCACTGCCGTCGGCTCGGCCTACATCAACGACTTCCCGAACCAGGGGCGGATGCAACGCGTAGTGGTGCAGGCCGAAGGTGATCAGCGCAGTCAGGTAGACGATTTGCTGAAGATCCACGTGCGCAACATCCACGGAAAAATGGTGCCGTTGTCCGCCTTCGTCCAGGCCAAATGGACCCAGGGCCCGGCGCAATTGACCCGTTACAACGGCTACCCGGCCATCGCCATTTCCGGTGAACCACAACCCGGTCACAGCACCGGCGAGGCCATGGCCGAAATCGAACGACTGGTGGCGCAAGGCCCGGCAGGGTTGGGCCAGGAATGGACCGGTTTATCGTTGCAGGAACGCTTGTCCGGCAGCCAGGCACCGATCCTGCTCGGTTTGTCGTTGTTGATTGTGTTCCTGTGTCTGGCGGCGCTCTACGAGAGCTGGTCGATCCCGACATCGGTGTTGCTGGTGGTGCCATTGGGCGTGCTGGGTGCCGTGTTGGCGGTGACGTTGCGCGGGATGCCCAACGATGTGTTCTTCAAGGTCGGGTTGATCACCATCATCGGTCTGTCGGCGAAGAACGCGATCCTGATCATCGAATTCGCCAAGACCCTGTACGACG
Organism: Pseudomonas sp. C32; assembly: GCF_030417915.1. Lineage (NCBI taxonomy): Bacteria > Pseudomonadati > Pseudomonadota > Gammaproteobacteria > Pseudomonadales > Pseudomonadaceae > Pseudomonas > Pseudomonas sp. C32. The sequence continues at coordinate 174,981 of NZ_JAUHUK010000014.1, forward strand.
AAGGCCACGACTTGATCGACGCCACCCTGCAAGCGGCACGCCTGCGGTTGCGGCCGATTGTCATGACCTCGCTGGCGTTCATTCTCGGCGTAGTGCCATTGGCGATTGCCACCGGCGCGAGCTCCGCAAGCCAACAAGCCATCGGCACCGGGGTGATTGGCGGGATGATTACCGCGACATTGGCCGTAGTGTTTGTCCCGGTGTTTTTCGTGGTGGTCATGAAGCTGGTGCGCAAACACTAACCAACCCCCCCCGTAGGAGCTGGCTTGCCAGCGATGGCGATCGAAAGAGCGGCGCATGACTCAAGGCCCTCATCGCCGGCAAGCCGGCTCCTACAATGATTCGTACGCATCTGAAAATCACCTGGGCTAAGGTGTTGGCATAGTCCAAAACCATCGAGCTTCCATGTCCTACCTCACCCACACCCACCCGCGATTGTCCGCCGCCATCCTGTTGGGCATTGTGGTGGGTATTCTGATGCCGGCAGATTCGATCATCAGCAAGATCCTCTTCGGCTGGAACGCCGGGGTCTGGACTTACCTGATCCTGATGTCGTGGCTCGTCGTGCGCTCCAAAGCCACGGACGTGAAACGCATCGCCGAAATCGAAGACGAAAACGCCGGATTGGTGTTGCTGGTCGTGTGCATCGCCGCGCTCGCCAGCCTGGCGACGATCACCTTCGAACTGGCCGGCAGCAAAGACCTGGAAACCACCCGCAAACTGCTCCACTACGGTTTCACCGCCTTCACGGTGCTCGGCTCGTGGCTGTTGATCGGGGTGATTTTCAGCGTGCACTACGCTCGCCTGTTTTACACCTGGGACGGCAAGGAACCGGCGCTGCGTTTTGCCGAAGGCCTCGAAACACCCAACTACTGGGACTTCCTGTACTTCTCGTTCACCATCGGCGTCGCAGTGCAAACCTCCGATGTCGGCGTGGCCACGCGGGAACTGCGCAAGATTGTGCTGGCGCAATCGCTGATCGGTTTCCTGTTCAACACTGCCATCCTCGGTTTCTCGATCAACATTGCGGCAGGGTTGTTCAACTGACGGCTGCCGGGTTGAGTGTGCTGGCCTGATTTCCATTTGTCGGTTTTTATCGGGAGCTGCGCCATCGAGTGCTTGACGGCGGATTCGTTTCTGGTGTCTTCTGAAACCGGTTTCAGCGCCACGCGCTCAGCCTGATAAATCCAATAAGAAGGTTTCAGACCGTGAACGATTTTTCCGCCGCCCAGCGCAGCCGCGTGACCATGCTTGACGTGGCCGAACACGCCAAGGTGTCCAAGGCCAGCGTGTCGCGGTTCATCGGCGAAGACCGCGCGTTGCTCTCCGATGCCATTGCCCAGCGCATCGAGCAGTCCATTGCCGAATTGGGCTACCGCCCGAACCAGATGGCCCGCGGCCTGAAGCGCGGGCGCACGCGCCTGATCGGCATGCTGGTGGCAGACATCCGCAACCCTTATTCAATCGCCGTGATGCACGGGGTGGAAACCGCCTGCCGTCAGCACGGTTACAGCCTGGTGGTGTGCAACACCGACCGCGACGATGAGCAGGAACGCCAGCACCTGGCCCTGCTGCGCTCGTACAACATCGAAGGCCTGATCGTGAACACCCTCGGCCATCACCGTGACGAATTGCACGACCTGCATCGGGAAATGCCCTTGGTGCTGGTGGATCGCAAGGTCGCGCACCTTGAAAGCGACATGGTCGGGCTGGACAACCCGGCAGCGGTGGCCATGGCCCTCGCCCATCTTGAAGAACGCGGCTACCGCGATGTGCTGATGGTGACTGAGCCGTTCGACGGCACCAGTTCACGGATCGAGCGGGTCAGCAGCTTCAAGGCTCAAATCGAACAACACCCGGTCCTGCACGGCACATCGATCGAAACCGGCAGCGAACTGACCGCGCAGCTGAAAACCTTCCTCGATACACCTGGCCCTGGTCCGAAAGCGCTGTTTTGTGCCAACGGGGTTGCGGCACTGGCCAGTACCCATGCGTTGCGTGAGCTCAAGTGCAACCTGTTTGAGGACGTAGGTTTGATTGCCCTGGATGACCTGGATTGGTATCCGCTGGTAGGCAGCGGTATTACCGCCCTCGCCCAGCCGACCACCGAGATCGGCGCCAGTGCGTTTGAGTGTTTGCTCAAGCGATTGCGCGGGGATGACAGTGCGGTGCGGACGCTGGATTTTTCGGCGCAGTTGATTGTGAGAGGGTCGACCCTTGGGGATTCTCGGTGAATGTTCTGGCCTCATCGCGAGCAAGCTCGCTCCTACAAAGGCTCTGCGTACGCACATTTACTGTAGGAGCGAGCATGCTCGCGATGAGGCCGTCAGCTGCACCGCCTATTTTTTTGAACAAAAATGAAACCGGTTTCAGAGGTAGAAAAACAATGAATAAACCAGCCGTTTCCATCAGCCTCTCCAGCTACGGCGCCGATCTGGTGCGCGAGCGAGGCCAAGGCAGTTTCATCGACATACTGGCTGCCGCAGGCGCCACCCGCATTGAATGGCGCGAAGAGCTACTGACCACTGAAGCCCCCGCTCAACTGGCACAAGCCACTCAAGCCCAAGACCTGGAAAGCGTGTATTCCTCGCCAATGGAGCTGTGGTTGGCCGGGCAATCCAAACCCAATCCCGAACTGGTCACTGCCCTGCAACGCGCCCAGACCTTTGGCTCGAAATGGCTGAAAGTCTCGTTGGGTTACTTCACCGACAACAGCGATCTGCAAACCCTGGCCCGACTGCTTGAAACGAGCCCCGTGCAACTGCTGGTGGAGAACGATCAAACCCTGCAGGGTGGTCGCATCGAACCTTTCCAACGCTTTTTCGATGAAGTCGATCAGCACAGTCTGCCGATCAAAATGACCTTCGATATCGGCAACTGGCATTGGCAGGATCAGTCCGCCACCAGCGCCGCACGGTTGCTCGGTCGTTATGTCGGTTATGTGCACTGCAAAGCAGTCACCCGCCGCGCCGACGGCAAACTGGTCGCCATCCCGCCCGCCGCCAGCGATCTGCAACAGTGGGAACGCCTGCTGCGACACATGGACCAGGACGTCATGCGGGCCGTGGAATATCCGCTGCAAGGCGACGATCTGGTGCAGCTGACCACCGCACATGTCACCGCCCTCGCCCGCCTCGGCCAATCGCAACGGGAGAGCGCTCATGTCTGAGATCGATATCCTCTCGTTCGGTGAAACCATGGCGATGTTCGTCGCCGAGCAAACCGGCGACCTGGCCAGCGTCGACGCTTTCCACAAACGCATTGCCGGCGCGGACAGCAACGTCGCGATCGGTTTGTCTCGGCTGGGTTTCAATGTGGCGTGGCTGAGCCGGGTCGGTGCCGATTCCCTGGGTCGGTTCGTCATCGACACCCTGGAAAAAGAAGGCCTGGATTGCCGCCACGTCGACATCGACAGCGCTCACCCCACCGGTTTTCAATTCAAGTCCCGCGCCGATGACGGCAGCGATCCCGTCGTCGAGTACTTCCGACGAGGCTCGGCGGCCAGTCACTTGTCGACGCATTCGATCGTGCCTGAACTACTCAACGCACGGCACCTGCACGCCACTGGCATTCCCCCGGCATTGTCAGAAACGGCGCGGCACATGACCTTCGAATTGATGAGCCGCATGCGCAATGCCGGGCGCAGCGTGTCGTTCGACCCCAACCTGCGCCCGAGCCTGTGGGCCAGCGAGAGACTGATGATTACCGAGATCAACCGCCTCGCCGCCCTCGCCCATTGGGTGCTGCCGGGGCTGAGTGAAGGTCGGTTGCTGACCGGTTTCGAAGACCCGGCCGACATCGCCGCGTTTTACCTCGACCAGGGCGCCGAAGCCGTGGCGATCAAGCTCGGGCCGCACGGCGCGTATTACCGCACGCAGCTGGATGCCGGTTTCGTCGCCGGCGTACCGGTGCAGACAGTGGTCGACACCGTCGGCGCTGGCGATGGTTTTGCCGTCGGCATGATCAGCGCCCTGCTGGAAAACCACAGCGTTGTCGAGGCCGTGCAACGGGCCAACTGGGTTGGCAGCCGAGCGGTGCAAAGCCGCGGAGACATGGAGGGGTTGCCGACCCGTACCGAAATGCTCGCTGAATTTGAGCCCGCCATCGCGAGCAGGCTCGCTCCCACATTAGAACGCGTCCCCCTGTAGGAGCGAGCCTGCTCGCGATGAGGCCCGCACAGTCACTGAAGATTCGAACCCGTTACCTGCTGCGACAAAAACAACAAGCTCAGGAGCACCACACATGAAAACCGCAACGCTCGCCACCCGCCGCTGGTGGTACATCATGCCCATTGTGTTCATCACCTACAGCCTGGCGTATCTGGATCGTGCCAATTACGGTTTCGCCGCCGCATCGGGCATGGCCGCCGACCTGATGATCACCCCGGGACTGTCCTCACTGCTCGGCGCGCTGTTCTTCCTCGGGTACTTTTTCTTCCAGGTCCCGGGGGCGATCTACGCGCAAAAGCACAGCGTGAAGAAGCTGATTTTCGTCAGCCTGATCCTCTGGGGCAGCCTGGCGACATTGACCGGCATCGTCTCCAACGCCTACTGGCTGATCGTCATCCGCTTCATGCTCGGCGTGGTCGAAGCCGCGGTGATGCCGGCGATGCTGATCTACCTGTGCCACTGGTTCACTCGCGCCGAACGCTCGCGGGCCAACACTTTCCTGATCCTCGGCAACCCGGTGACCATGCTCTGGATGTCGGTAGTCTCGGGCTATCTGGTGCAGCATTACAGCTGGCGCTGGATGTTCATCGTCGAAGGTTTGCCGGCGGTGCTCTGGGCATTCATTTGGTGGCGCCTGGCGGATGATCGTCCGGCCCAGGCCAAGTGGCTCAGCGACCAGGAAAAGCAGGATCTGGAAAGCGCCCTGGGCGCCGAACAGGTCGGCATCAAAGCGGTAAAAAACTACGCCGAGGCGTTCCGCTCGCCCAAGGTGATCATCCTGGCCTTGCAGTTTTTCTGCTGGAGCATCGGCGTCTACGGCTTCGTATTGTGGCTGCCGTCGATTCTCAAGGCCGGTGCACAAATGGACATGATCGAGGCCGGATGGCTGTCGTCGTTGCCCTATCTGGCGGCCGTCATCGGCATGCTGCTGGTGTCCTGGGGTTCGGACAAACTGCAAAAACGTAAACGCTTCGTCTGGCCACCGCTGCTGATCGCCTCCATTGCCTTCTACGGTTCCTACGCGCTGGGCGCAGAACATTTCTGGTGGTCGTACACGCTGCTGGTGATCGCCGGCGCCTGCATGTACGCACCGTACGGGCCGTTCTTCGCAATCATCCCGGAAATCCTCCCAGCCAACGTCGCCGGTGGCGCCATGGCGCTGATCAACAGCATGGGCGCGCTCGGCTCGTTTGGCGGTTCTTATCTGGTCGGTTACCTGAACAGCTCCACCGGCTCGCCCGGCGCGTCGTACCTGTTGATGAGCGGTGCGCTGATGCTTTCGGTGGTGCTGACGGTGTTCCTCAAACCCGGCGCCAGCGACCGGGAGCGGCCCACGATAGCGCGTGCCGCCACCGCCCATTCCTGAATTGAAGTCGAGGTCATGAAGATGAAAAAGCAGGTCGTTCTGTACAAAAAACTTTCGCCGCTGCTCATGGCTCGCCTGCACGAGCAGGCTGAAGTCACGCTGATCGACAGCCTGGATGCGCAAGGCATGGCAACACTGCGCGACGCCCTGCCCCGCGCCCACGGCTTGCTCGGCGCCAGCCTGAAACTGGATGCCGAATTGCTGGACCGGGCGCCGCACCTCGAAGCCATTGCCAGTGTCTCGGTGGGCGTCGACAACTACGACATCGACTACCTCACCGAGCGGCGCATCCTGCTCAGCAACACCCCCGACGTGCTCACTGAAACCACCGCCGACACCGGTTTCGCGCTGATCCTCGCCACCGCCCGGCGCGTGGTTGAACTGGCGAATCTCGTTCGCGCCGGTGAATGGAAACGCAACATAGGCCCCACACATTTCGGCAGCGACGTGCACGGTAAAACCCTGGGCATCATCGGCATGGGGCGCATTGGCGAGGCCTTGGCCCAGCGCGGGCATTTCGGCTTTGGCATGCCGGTGATCTACCACAGCCATTCGCCGAAACCGGCGGTCGAGCAGCGATTCAATGCGCAGTACCGCAGCCTTGGCGAGCTATTACAGCAAGCGCATTTCGTTTGCCTGACCTTGCCGCTGACCGCCGAGACCGAGGGCCTGATCGGTGCCGAGCAGTTTGCGCTGATGCGGCGCGACAGCATCTTCATCAACATTTCCCGGGGCAAAGTCGTCGACGAAGCCGCGCTGATCGAAGCCTTGCGCGGAGGGCAGATTCGCGCAGCGGGGCTGGATGTGTTCGAGCGCGAACCGTTGAACCCTGATTCACCGTTGTTGCAATTGAACAATGTGGTGGCGACCCCGCACATCGGTTCGGCCACCCATGAAACGCGGGAAGCCATGGCCAGGTGTGCGGTGGACAATCTGCTGACTGCGTTATCGGGTGAGCGGCCGGCGAATCTGGTGAATGCGAGCGCGTGGAAGGCCTGAGCGCTGTTCCCCTCGCAGGCCGCAACAACTCACTCCGGAACTGGAACACGCCGTATCAACACCCCGGAGGGCTTTGACACATTATTGCCACCGGCTTTCGTTCGGACCCAAAGCCGGTGTTCACGATCGTTGCTCAACCCGGTCACCTCGCACGGCGGATGCGTCACATTGATCGGGCCAATGCCATCGCCGGTCACTTCATAACCCACGGCGTCCGGACACAACGCACAGGTAGCGTAAGGTTCATCCCAAGTCAGCAGCGCCGTGGTTGTGGTCACACGAACACCCCGCAAATTGCCGGGGGAACAGATCCGTATGCCCGTGAACGCACGTGTTTTGAATGATTTCGAGGCAAACGCCGAAAAATAGTCACCCAGACCATAACGACCGACACCCTTGGCACGTACCCTGAATTCATACTCGTTTTTTTCAGTTAGTCCGGTTATCCGATAAAGCTTATCGGAGAAAACTCCCAGATAGTCTTCCCCCAGATAAACCTCATACTGCGCATCGGCCAGATAATCCGCCCCGGCGCTCCAATGTATTAAGGCCGAATCGTCTGTCAGCTCGTCAAGCGTAAGGTTGGCTGGCGCCTGAAAGGCGTTAGTGGTTGCGCGGCCAACCGATGGCTCCGACTCACCACTGGCGTTGGTGGAACGAACTTCTATGGCATAGCTTGTTTCGGGTCGCAGATTCTGGAAGCGGTAATTCATGTATGGCGTGGGTTGGGAGTCGAGTACTTCACCTTGTTGATCATCTAACTTGATGCTGACGATATAGGCTGAAGACTGGGGTGCCCCCCAAAGGATATTGATGACGTCATGGGTTGATACGACGGTCAAGCTACCAGGCTTTAACGGTAACGCCGGCCCGTCGAGGGTTTTCCTGGTGATGCGCGACGGTAATGACTCACCATTGATATTGCGGGCATTTACCTGAATGTAATAAAGCGTGTTTTTGCTCAAGCTACCCAGCACCTGACGCGGCAACGAAGTGATCAACGTGTTCACTGCGCCTCCCGGTTCAAGTCCATAACGCACAACATAATCAACAGCACCGCTGGAGGCTGACCACTGCACGTCCATCGTGGTAATCGCGGCTGTTGCACGCAAATTCGTGGGAGCAACAGGCACCTGCAACGTTCGCTTCTCGATCCGTGTCGGGGCGGAGTCGCCGTTGTTGTTGGTAGAACAAACTTCAAAGTAATAGTGGGTATCAGGGACTAACCCACTAAAGGTGTGCCGGGTATTGGAGGTTGACTCGGTTTTGATGACTGCCCCGCTTGGGGCAATGCCGTAGCGCAATTTGTAGCTGGAGGCATTGGCCGGGCCGGACCAGGTCAGCGCCATTGAGTCCTTGGTGGGCGTAGCGACGAGCTGGGTTGGACTGGACGGCTTGGATGTCGCGGGTTTGGTCGCTGCTCTTACACTGGCGTTCTGATTAGAAACGTCATTCCCCCTAACCCCGTAGGCCCTGACGCGATATTCGGTATTTGGTTTAAGACTTGTGATTACGTAACGGAGCTGGCCCCACGGCACATCAAACTCACCTACCTCCATGCCCATGAGATCCCATTTCAAGCGAGTACCCGTCAGATTCTCATTACCTCTGTATATCCAGAAAACAGCCAAGGACGTCTCTGTCGCTTTCAGTGTTTCTGAAACGATCGAACCCGGAAATGGAATGTTCGCCAAATCCGATTGCTCTGACGCTTTTGCGCGCTCGCTCATACAGATGTGTTCGATAGTAGTTGAAAAGACCTCCATTTAAAGCCGATTGGTTCTGACTCACCACTGACAGATCTGCCAGTGGGAGACCAGCATTTTTTCTGCTACCCGCTTTTCAGCGCATCCAAATCAGAACCGTGTGCAGTTTGACGCGTACTCATCGCTGCTTGTGATATCAGCAAATCCGCCGTACACAACGCCATACGCCGACAGGCGTCCGCCAACCTGGTTTGGTCCACCACCAGGCCGATGCGGATATACCCTGCGGCGCTCGGTCCAAACGCTTCACCCGCCAGCACTGAAACGCCATAACCTTCGAGCAGTCGCTCGGCAAAATGCTGGGCGGAAAGTCCGGTCTGGCGCACATCGACCATCACGAACATCCCGCCATCTGGTCGAACAGGCCGAAGGCCAGGACATTGGCCCAAACTTGAGCACACCAGATCACGTCGCTGCCGATATTCCTCGCGCATCGACGCCACTTCCGGCAGGTCATGATCGAGCGCCAATTGCGCGGCGTTCTGCACAAAATCCGGAATGCCAAACAGCATGCTCAGCGACAGATTGACCAAATGATCGGCCATGGGTTTCGGTCCGATCACCCAGCCGACCCGCCACCCGCTCATGGCGTGGGACTTGGACAGGCTGTTGATGGTCGCGGTGCGTTCGGCCATGCCCGGCAAACTCGCGGGGCTGATGTGCTCGCCCTCGAACAGCAAGTCGCTGTAGACCTCGTCGCTGATCAGCCACAGGTCGTGACGAATGCACAACTCAGCCAGTGCCTGCCAAATGGGCAGCGACAGGCTGGCACCGGACGGGTTGTTAGGGCTGTTGAGCAAGATCGCCCGAGTCTTCGGCGTAATACGCGCCGCGACATCCGCCGGGTCGACGCGAAAGCCATTTTCAGGTCGTACGGGGACGGGAACCACCGTGGCCGCGCAAGCGCCGATCACGCCTTCATAGGTCACGTACATCGGTTCGGCGACGATCACTTCATCGCCCGGGTCGAGCAGGCATTGCACCACCGAATACACCGCGCACTGCGCGCCAGGAAACACGATGACATGCTCGGCCTCTACCACTTGACCGCTGCGTTGCCGATGACGGCGGGCGATGCTATTGCGCAGCCCGGCGCTGCCACGCACTTCTGGATAGTGCGTGTCGCCGGCCAGCAAGCTGTCGATCGCGGCCTGAACGATGGGCCGCGGTGTATCGAAATCCGGATCGCCAATCGAAAGTAGCAACACATCGACACCCTGTGCGCGTAACTCCAATGCTCGATCATGAATCTGCCAGGCCGCCGCTCCGTCACCGGCGATGCGTTGGGTCAAGGCTGAATAGCGCATGGTCTGCTCCTGTTGCGCGAAAATCCTGAGCTCAACCCTATCTGAAATCGCCGAACACGCCAGCTCTGCGTGTGAATCGACGGACGGTAAAAACCTACGCCGCCTCCGTAGGACGCGGATTACACAAGGAAATCTCCCACAACTCAGGCCGTCTTCGCTGACAGCCCTTCACCTAATAGCCGGTTAAAGTGCGCCACCTGTAATTTCTGACAGGTGCCAAAAAGGTTGATCAGCGCTATAAAAAAACCGTGCCTCAAGCCCCACCACCAGGCTTGAAAAACGGCCGCGCGAACCATGCCATTACGATGTAGGAAGATTCCGCCGCGCCCACGCCGTCAATGATGATGAATGGGAGATTCCACCATGTTTCAACCACACACCACCGCAGTTCGTTCATCGCCAGCCCAGATCAACCCAGAGCCCCAGGAAAACCAAATAGCACCCGCGATCAAGCTCACCAACCGCGAAAAAGAAGTCTTGCAGTGGAGCGCCGCCGGCAAGTCATCCTGGGAGATCAGCCGGATCGTCTGTTGCACCGAGTCCGGTGTGAATTACCACTTTTGTAACATCCGCCGAAAATTCGGCGTGAGTTCGCGCTGGACCGCAGTCGTCCGGGCGCTGGAGCAGGGTTTGATTCACATGCCCTGAACCCGTCCCGCAACAGTGGTCATGGCGTCATTGATCCCTGTTGAGGCATTGCATGAATTCGTACCACCCTCCCCACGCTCAACTGCTCCCCACTTCCTGGCCAAGTGCCTGTGACGATATCCAGGTATCGCACAGGCACCGCCCACACAAAGCGCTTCGCATCATGCTCGCCGACGACCACCCCGTGGTACTGATGGGCGCTGAAGTCGCCCTCGGCGATGCTTTTACGATTGTTGCCCAGGCACACAACGCTGATGAGTTGATCAGACACTTGCAGAGCACACCCTGCGATTTGCTGATCAGTGACTACTCCATGCCTTATGGCAATTTTGCCGATGGGCTGAAGTTGATGAGTTATGTAAAAAGGCACTTCAATCACGTGCAGTTGATCGTCATGACGATGTTGCGCAACCCGACCTTGCTCCAGGCCTTGCTCAACATCGGCGTGGAGGGGTTGTTCGATAAACGCAGTGCGCTGAATGACCTTAAACAGTCCGTGCATTCAGTGATCAAGGGACGACGTTTTATAAGCCCGTCATTTGCGCAAGGGCTGCAGGCGCAAGGTTTATCGCGACAGACAGCTGACGCCGCGCAGGTGAGTCTTTCCGAACGTGAGCTGGAGGTGGTGCGGTTGTTTGTTCAGGGCCTGTCCGGCCGACAGATTGCGGCGCAACTGAACCGCAGTGAAAAAACCATCAGCCGCCAAAAAAGAACCGCCATGGACAAGTTGGGGCTTGACCATGACGGTGGGTTGGTTGAGTTTGCGCGCGTTAGTGAATTAACAAGTTAGATTCAAGCCAATTCTAAAAACCGCTCAAGGGTTGATTGAGTAACCACATATACATCAAAGAACCAAATCACGCCTAATCAAATTAACATATTGAGTAAGTTCTTTATTTTCGAATTGCCTAGGAGCAACTTCCTTCATTGGTCTCCGTCCACCGCCCCGCTTAAAGTCATCACCTATCGAAAAATCAAATTCAGTGAGAGCATCAGCAGTAGATTTAGCCTCAGCATTAATTTCACTGTTTACTTTTTTGAGCCTAACTCCCTGCTCGGCTCGCTGCTTGAGCGCCGCAGAAGTTTTTTTTACGTTGGGTTTATTTTTTGTCCCCTCATCAAGAATAACTCTATTAGCCTCCTGCCCTCGAAGTTTGATATCTTTGAGCGTTTCAACTGTAGTGGGCTTTGTTATTGGCTGTGACCCTACCGATCCTTTGATATTTACTGAACCAGGTTTGGATGCGCGAAATAGACGGGTAACATTCCTCCATAGCGACGAAAACCAAAAATGCCCGTCCGGGTCGATGTTACCAACCGGATTTCCTCCACAATACGCATACCCGTTCACCCCACCCTTCCCAAAAGGACTTAAGTCATCAGGACTTTGAAACCTCATCAGCACAGGATTAAATGCTCGATATCCGTTACCCAGCAAATAACGACCTGACTGAGCTTCACAGATCTCCCCGTTAAACCCCAAGTAAGTACTCATTGCACGTTCAGCACTACGATGCCCATAGGCGGTAAAAGAGATCTGGTTTACGTCACCCTTTTCGATTTCCCTGAGCACACTGCCGCTGGCGTCACCCGCCAGCATCAAAACTTTGGGCCATCACCTTCCTGGCGCTCTGCGAGCACAACCCCATAACCGCGCATGAACGTGCTGTTCTTACTCCCTTGTAGCTGGTTCACCAGATTATCGTCCTGGTAGAAACGCTGGTCCTGACCGTGCTCACCCTCCGTCCAGGAAAGCGTATCCTGCGGATCATAGTGATAATCAGTGGGCGTTTCGCCCGCTAGCCCACTGACACGGGCCAATCGACCCAACTCGTCATACTCCAGCGTACGACCCTCCTCGTCACGGACCATATGGCCATCGTCGTTATACTTGAGCACGATTTCGGCGGGATATCCGAAACCCGTAGGTGTGTTGGTGACTTTGGTCAATTGTGCCGGGTCGACACCTTCATAGAAGTATTCGGCAACATTGGTACCGCTAGTACCATCCAGGTTTTCGTAGGTCGTTGTCACACGCGTCAAGTTGTCGATGGCGTCGAATCTGAAGACCTGCTTTTTGATGACCTTGCCATAAGGATCCACTGGCGATTGGTCGCCCGCGGATGTGTAAAGCACCAGCCGTCCCCGTGAATCGTAACCATAGGTTTCAGCGCGCAGCGGATTCGGGCCTTCCTTCAACGTTCTGCTAACCAGTGCATCCACAGCGTTGTAGACCTGAGTCAGTTGTTGCTCGACCCCATTCAGATCGAAAGACCGTGTTATTTCACGCCCCAACCCGTCGTATTCCAGGCTGATGGTCACGCTTTGTTCGCTGGCGCTATCTTGAGTACTGATAGTGCGGGTCTGCCCCAGGCTGTCATAGGTAAATTGCGAATAAGTCGTACCTAGCTGGGTATTTTTGAGGCGACTGGCAGCGTCGTAATTGTACGACTGGGTTTGCCCCAGTACATCGGTGTAGTTCAACAACAAACCCAGGCGGCTGTAGTCGAAGTACATGTCATAGGATTGACTGTTCTGAATACGCTTTTCACTTTTCAAATTACCGGTCGAAAAGTACGCTCGCTGCAATTCCAGACCATCTTCTTTGCAGCTGACAAGGCGTGCATTTTTACCGTCATGTACATACTCGGCCGGTGTTTTACCTGGCAGGCTCCGCCGCTTCGGCTCGTCGCTCAGTTGTAATTCGTAAGCATACTGAATCAGCTGGCCTCTGGCATTAGTGACGGTAGCTGGTTGGAAATGTCCAGGTTCATAGGTGTAGAACTGCGGACGCCCCCCGGTGACCGACTCTTTCATGCGACCCAGGCCATCAAACGCCTGCAAGCCAAGCACACGCCCGTCAACACTGATTTCAATCGGCAAATCCTCGGCGCTATGCTCCGCGTAAGTGCGTTTGACCGTAGCACCGCCCGGAAGAATGTTAGCGACCAACCGGTCAAACTCATCGTAAACGAACCGGGTGATGGCATCGCGAGCATCAATTTCCCTGACGGTGCGTCCAAGTCCGTCATAGCCATACTGATGCTTGCTGACGATCGTCCCGTCGGTTTCAAGGCGTTCAATATGGTTCGGTTTTTCAAAGAGATTCAGGTAGGTCAGCGTCTTGCCGCTGGTCAGCGGCTGCGCACCAGCACCTTCACGCCAGCTCGTCTGGATCGGGGCTTTCCATTCAAGAGTGCCGATAGGGTTCGTTTCTTCAATGACTTTTATCTCGTCCGGCCCGATCGTACAGCGCTGCATACCCCACGCGTCGAATTGGAAAGTAGTCGTCTGGCCCTCTTGTTCTTCGCCCCTCCAGTCGTAATGAGTTTCCTCAACCAGGTTGTCGAAAAAGTCGTAACGGGCAAAGTAAGTTTGACGAAATTCAGAGGCGCGCTGAGGGTTGTCAGCATCCTGACGCTCCTCGTAAATCGGCCGGTTAAGTCCGTCGACGCGTGTGCGGGTTTTCACCCCTTTAACGTCCGTGGTTACCTGCTCGGCCTGTTGCCCATCCGTGGACGTCAAGAAATACGTGTAATAACGGGTGGCTTCGAACTCAGTTACGCCAGGAGCCACTGTTTCGCTGAGCACCCGGGTCAACGCGTCATAGGTGTAGCGAATTCTGACGTTGAGGTCGTCGCGGGTCAGCAATGGCTTGCCGTGAAGCAGTGAGTCTTCGCTGATAATGGTTTTTCTAACCTCCATCCTGCCGGGTACGTCGTCGAAACCCCGGAAGAGTTCAGTCGTCTGCAACACCGTTTCCTCGGCCTGTACACTGTTGAGCATCTCGTAGGTGTATGTGGTGGTGCCGGTCTTGCCATTGATCGTGGTTGTCTTCGTGGCCGGGCGACCATGCAGGAACGCATTACCCACCAGCTGGTTGTAAGTATGTTGAGTCTGCTGCAGCTCTTTGATGACGGTCTCGTTGTCGACCTGCTCCAGTGTCTCGCTACGAATCGCCAGCCAGTCAAACTCCAGGCCGCTGCTGGTCAACGGTTTATGCGCGGCGTACCGCAAGCGGGTACGCAGGGTCGGGGCACCGCTTTCGCCTTTGTCTGATGGGGTCACCACGGTGTCTTTAAGGTTGCGTACAAAGCGGTCCGGAGGGCAATAAACCTCACCATTCTCGCCATCCTCTTTCTCACCTTCCTTGGGGTAGTAGCTGTAGGTGGTCTTGATACCGCTGGGGCTTATCATTTCGATAGGATTGCCGTGCACATCGAAAGCACTCAGCTCCTCTTCAGATCGATACTTCGTCGAGTCGTTGGTCAGTTCCCAATTAGTGGTGATTTTTTTCGGCAACTGAAATTGCGGGGGCTGCGCCGAGAACGGTACGTCTTCGGCGTAAAACTCGGTCTTGAC